>JANQQT010000053.1 GCA_028284925.1 Phycisphaeraceae bacterium
GGCAAAGGGAGGGGAACTTGTTCTGGGTGGAGATGTGGGCGAAGGTAGATGCGGGAACGCTTGGGGGTGAAGGGATTGTGGGGGCGTCTGCGGGGTTGCTATTTGATGCGACGTTTGGAAGAGTGGTGGGTGTGGATCATGGGGATGTATTTGTGGAAGGGGCGGGGATGGAAGTGGATATGGAGAACGGGAGGGTGGAGGTGTTTGGGGAGACGAGCCTGGAGGGTGTTGGAGATGATGAGTATGTGCTGGTGGGAAGAGTGTTGTTTGAGGGAGATGCGCCGATTCATGCGCCATCGCAGAGATTTGGGCCTTATGACTTGCGGATGTTGCATGTGGGGAGTGAACGAGGGTTTGAGGTGAGCGGGAGTGGGGAGGTGGTGGGAGACCATCGACCTGCGAAGAAGATTGAAGTGCGGTCGGTGCGGTACGATTTCGATAATGACGGGGTGGTGGGGTTTGCGGATCTGGGGTACTTCCTGGCGGCGATAGGAGAGGTGGCGGGCGGGAGCGAGCCGCCTTATACGGTGTGGGCGGATTTTGATGGGAGTGGTGAGGTGGATGAGTTGGATCGGGCGTTTTTGTTGAGTGCGTTTGGGAGATCGTTTGATGATGAGGGGATTTTGCATGGGGATGTTGGGGAAGGAGGCGGGGGCGGGAGTGTGGATTTGATGAGGGAAGTTGAGGGTGTTGAGGTGGGATGAGTTGGGTGTTTAAATGGAAATGGCTTTTGCGCGGGGTGGAGGTTTGAGGTAGAATGCTGCCCTTGTGAGTGGGAGGTTGTGTTGGGTTGGTGCGGCATGAGGTATGGTGGGGAAATGCTATACGGATAGGAATGTTATGAATGAAATGCGGCAGGTATCGGTTTGGATGGTGGGGTTGTTGATGACGGTTTGGAGTGAGGGGGATGTGTGGGGGGCGGAGAAGGGGGCGTGGAAGTTTGAATTGAAGGATGGGGATCGGGTGGTGTTTGTAGGGAACACGATTATTGAGAGGATGGGCCAGTGGGGGTATGTGGAGAGCATGTTGACGCGGCGTTTTGCGGGGAAGAAGGTGATTTATCGCAATCTGGGTTGGTCGGGTGATACGGTGTTTGGTCACAGTCGGGGGTATTTCGGGCCGGCGAGTGAGGGGTATAAGCGATTGATGAAGCATGTGAGTGGGCTGAAGCCAACGGTGATGTTTGTGGGGTATGGGACAAATGCGGCGTTTAAAGGGCAGGCGGGGTTGGCGGAGTATCTGGGTGGGTTGAAGCGGCTACTGGATGATTTTGACAAGACGGGGGCGAAGATTGTGCTGGTGGGGCCTAATCGGTTGGAGTATTCGGGGCCTCGGTTGCCTAAGCCTGATAAGCAGAATGAGAATGTTCGGATTTATAGTGAGGCGATGGGGAAGGTGGCGGGGGAACGGGGGTATAAGTTTATTAATCTGTACAAGGATATGGCGCGGTTTGGTGGGAGAAGGCTGACTTACAATGGGTTGCATTTGAGCGGGTGGGGGTATTACCGGATGGCGAAGGCCATGGAGGTGGGACTGGGATTGGGAGCTGGGGCGTGGGGTGTGAAGATAGATACAGGTAAGGAGAAAGCGACGGGGGTGGGGGTTTCGATTACGAGTTTATCGATTGGGGCGAGGCGTGTGACGTTTGAGGCGAAGGATGAGGTTTTGGCTTGGCCGCGTGTTGGGGGTAGTGGTGAGGCGAGGGTGATTCAGGTGAAGGGATTGCCGACGGGTCAATATTGGATTCAGGTGGATGGGAAGTGGGCGGCTGGTAAGTTGAGCAGTGAGGATCTGGCGCGGGGTGTTTCGATTAGTCGTTATGGCGGGCAGAAGCAGGCGAATGCGTTGCGGGCGGCGATTAACAAGAAGAATGAGTTGTATTTTCATCGCTGGCGACCGGCGAACGAGACGTATCTGTTTGGTTTCCGGAAGCATGAGCAGGGAAACAATGCGGCGGAGATGCCGAAGTTTGATCCGTTGGTTGCAAAGAAGGAAGAAGAGATTCGCGAGTTAAGCAAGCCGGGCGTTCATGTTTACAAGATATTGCCGATGAAGCGAGGTGAGTAGTGCGCGTTTTAGATATGCGAATGAGACTGGTCGTTGTTGTCGTTGCGGCGTTCGGGTTGTTTGGCGCGGATGTTATTGCGCAGCGTAACTTGAAGAATATTCCTGATCCCGATCCGCAGAAACAGAAAGCGATGTTGCAACTGGGTGACGGTCTGGAGATTACGTTGTTTGCTTCGGACCCGGTGATCGCGAAGCCGATCCAGATGAGTTTTGATGCGAAGGGGAGGTTGTGGGTGGCAAGTTCGAGTGTTTATCCGCAGATTGCGCCGGGGCAAAAGGCGGATGACAAGGTGGTGGTGCTGGAGGATACGACGGGTGACGGGAAGGCGGATAAGCATACGGTGTTTGCAGATAACCTGCTGATTCCGACGGGGGTATTGCCGGGTGATGGGGGAGCGTATGTGGCGAATTCGACGGAGTTGTTGCATTTGAAAGATACGAATGGGGATGGGAAGGCGGATCGGAAGAAGGTGGTGTTGAGCGGGTTTGGGACGGAGGATACGCACCACATTATTCACTCGTTTCGGTGGGGGCCTGACGGGGCGATGTATCTGAACCAGTCGATTTATATTCACAGTCACCTGGAAACGCCGCGTGGTGTGAAGCGATTGATGGCGGGTGGTGTTTGGCGTTTTCGTCCGGAGTCGATGAAGTTGCGTGTTTTTAATCGCGGGTTTGTGAATTCGTGGGGTCATCATTTTGACAAGTGGGGGCAATCGTTTCAGACGGATGGAGCATATGGGGAGGGGATCAATTATTCGTTTCCGGAGAGTGTGCATGTGACGGCTTATCAGTCGAAACGGATTTTGCGGGGGTTGAATCCGGGCCAGCCCAAGGAGTGTGGGTTGGAGATTTTGTCGGGGAGGCATATTCCGGAAGATTGGCGCGGGACGATGATTACGAATGACTTTCGGGGGAATCGGGTGGTGCGGTTTAAGGTTAGTGAAGAAGGGAGTGGGTATCGTTCGCGTCAGATGCCTGATGTGATCAAGACGAAGCATATTGCGTTTCGTCCGATTGCGGTGAAGATGGGGCCTGACGGGGCGATTTATATTGCGGATTGGTATAACCCGATCATCCAGCACGGCGAGGTTGATTTTCGGGATAAGCGGCGAGATAAGGCGCATGGGCGGATTTGGCGGATTACGTTTAAGGGTCGGAAGCTGCTGAAGAAGGAGAAGATTGTGGGGCGACCGCTGGGTGAGTTGCTGGATTTGTTGAAGGTGGAGGAGGATTGGGTGAGGCTTCATGCGAAGCTGGAGTTGAAGACGCGTAAGCGTGGAGAGGTGCGGAAGGCGATTAACAAGTGGGTGGCGGGGTTGGATAAGGGGGATGCGGGTTATGAGCACCAGAGGTTGGAGGCGCTTTGGGCGTTTCAGAATATCGACATGGTCAATGAGGGGTTGTTGCGTGCGGTGTTGGGGTCGAAGGATGGTCGTGCACGGGCTGCAGCGGTGAGGGTTTTGAGTTATTGGGCGGATCGTGTGAGTGGGGCGGAAGATTTGTTTGCCAAGGCGGTGGCGGATGATCATCCAAGAGTGAGGCTTGAGGCGGTGAATGGGGTACGGGCATTGGGGACGGCGAAGGGGATGGAGATTGGGATGCGGGCGCTCGATAAGGAAGTGGATCGTTACCTTGATTTTGTATTATGGCGGACGTCGCGGTTGATGGAGAAGATCTGGTTGCCAGGGTTTATGAAGGGTGAGGTGAGTTTTGGCGGGAATGCGAGGCATGCCGGATTTGCGTTGAAGGCGATCGGGAATAAGGCGGCATTGAGGCCATTGGTGGGGATGTTGAAAGATGGGAAAGTTGCGAAGGGGGAGGAGGGTGGTGTGTTGTCGCTTATCGGGGAATT
>JANQQT010000061.1 GCA_028284925.1 Phycisphaeraceae bacterium
CCGCAATGTCCACCATCACCTCCGACATATCCGGCAAAACCGCCAACGCCCACGACATCTCAAAAACACTCCCCACCGCCGTCAAAGGCAAACCCGGCCATCCCCCCACAAAACCTCCATCAACCCCTATCCACATCGCCGCCTCCCCTGACACCCAATGGCTAAACCTCATCCAACTCTCCAACCAACTCCACTGGAAATCAAACCTCTTCTACCTCAACACCAACCCGATCCCCCACAACGCAAATTGGTTCACTTCCGCATTCGCAGAATCAACAAAAAAACTCGCCCAATTCAGTGCTGAATCTACAAAGGCCACGTCCGTCGTTTTTGTCCTTGATGCCTCCGGCTCGCAGATAGACACTTTCGATTATGTGCTGAGTGAAGTTATGAAAACCATGAGATTCATGCGCGAGCCGCAAAGAGCTCAGGTCATCATATATCGGGATGGTAAAGATACGTTTGCACCAAAAGGCCCCGGCAATTTGCTCCTCCTCACCGATTCAAACAAAATGTTCATGCTCAACTGGCTCGACCACCTCCCCGGACCACGCGGCCCTGGCAATCCCATCCCCGCCATCGAAGCCGCCGTACGACTCAAACCAGACTTCATCTTCATACTCACCGACAACATCCTCTCCACCGGTCGACACGAACTCGACCGCGAGAAACTCCTCAAGCACATCACCGAAATCAACAAACCCGACAAAGACGGCCGCATCATCAAAATCAACTGCATTCAATTCTTCAAACCCGACCCCCTCAACACTCTCGAAGAAATCGCCAAACGAAACAACGGCAAATACAAGAGGGTCACCAAAGATTACTTCAACCCCAACTAACCTCTACCCTCCCTCCCAAAAATCCACTACCCTTCCCCCATGACAAACCCCAAAACCATCATCGGCCTCGGCGAAGCCCTCTTCGACATCTTCCACGATCAGGCACTCCTCGGCGGCGCGCCCCTCAACATGACCGTCCACGCCCATCAACTCCAGAACAAAGCCATCATGATCTCACGCGTCGGCCAGGATGACCTCGCCGATCAGGTCCTCGCCGAACTCCAGTCCCGCCAGATGCCCATCGATCACATCCAGACCGACCCCGACCACCCCACAGGTACGGTCTACGTTTCCGTTGATACCGCTGGCCAACCCGCCTACCAGATCACCCCCGATGTCGCATGGGACTTCCTCCAGTTCGACCCCGACCTCGAATACCTCGCCGCCCGCGCCGATGCCGTCTGCTTCGGCACACTCGCCCAACGCTCAGGCCAGTCCGCCTCCACCATCCAACGCTTCCTCTCCCTCGCCCATCGCGCCATCCGTCTATTCGATATCAACCTACGCCAGCAATACTACAATCGCGCCATCATCACCAAAAGCCTCAAACTCGCCAACGCCCTCAAACTCAACGAAGAGGAACTCAACGTCCTCAAAAAAATGTTTAACCTGGACCCCGATGACAACGCTGCCATCGCTTCACTCATCAAAACCCACGACCTCCAATTCGCCGCCGTCACCCGCGCAGAAAAAGGCGCCACCATCCACACACCCGACCAGACCTATACCGCACTACCCGTCCCTGCAACACCAGGCGGCGACGCCGTCGGCGCAGGCGATGCAACCTCCGCAGCCCTCCTCCACGGCGCTACCCGAAACTGGCCCTGGCCCAAAACCCTCACCCTCGCCAACCACATCGGCGCCCACGTCGCCTCCCAGAAAGGTGCATGCCCACCCTTATCCGATACCGTCAAATCTTTCGCCTGAAACACGCTCCAATCACCTGCGTCCTAACCATCCTTGCCGATAATCCCTTTCCTCATTCTCTCAAACCCCACACACCCTCTCTCATCACTCAAAAAAACTTCCGGTTTTCTCCCCAAAACACCCCACTTTACACGACCTCCACCACCACCTAAATCGTATAATTAAGGGAGACTTGGACGATATAGAAAGATGCTCCCCCGTAACACCACCGGAGCGAGGAAACCGGTTAGGCCCGCACGTAATGGGAGGCCGAAATATGTCAAAACACAACTGGCCCAACGAACCCGAAGCGTTCACCGAACTCATCGCAAAACTTCTCAAGGACCGTTTTACCTCCGCCAAAATCAAAATCACCGGCCCGCTCGAAATCTCTCTCGACAAACGCCTCGTCAGCCTCGACGACCTCAAGCGTTCCATTCACGGCAACGAACGCGAAGACCACGCCGCACGCGTCCTCTCACAATTCATACAGGCACTCGAATACACCCGACAACTCGACGATGTCGATCTCTCCTTCGACCTCGCCGCCCCCCGCATCCTCCCACGCGTCACACACAAATCCTTTTTCAACACACGCGAAGCCGAGTTCTATGCCCATCAACCCTTCATCAATAACACCGTCATCATGTACGTCGTCGACTTCAATGCCGCCACACTACCCGTCATGACCGAACAACTCCTCAAGTGGAACATCGACATCGATGCCCTCGACCAGATCGCCCGCTCAAACCTCGCCACCTCACAACCCACACTCACCTTCAAGGTCGTCAACAACGATGAAGGCGCCGCCGCCCTCCTCGAAGTCGGCGATGGCTACGACGCCTCCCGAATCCTCCTCGAGGAAATCCACCCCCAACTCGCCCCCGAACTCGGTGGCAACTTTATCGTTGCCATCCCCAACCGTGATATCTTCATCGCCATCGCCAAAGATGCCCCCGACTTCCTCAAACGACTCGAGACACATATCGCGGCCGACTTCAAACGCCTCCCATACCCCATCACACGCAAACTCTTCCTCATGACGCGCGATGGCGTCGCCGACTGGCTTCCCGCCGCATAATTCCACACCACACCATCATCACCCCCGCGCCACAATCAACCTCCCGCCAATATCATCCGGCTTGATCCACCCCTCCCCTCCACGCTAAAGTCGTCCATGTCATCCCACACCCATTCTCCTGTCACATGATGAATGCTCCCCATGATCCTCCTCATCGATAATTACGACTCCTTCACCTACAACCTCGTCCAACGCATCGGCGAACTCGATCCCTCCCTCGACCTCCGCGTCTACCGCAACGACAAAATCACACCCGACACCGTCGCCGAAATGAACCCCAACCACATCATCGTCTCACCCGGCCCATGCACCCCCGCGGAAGGCGGCGTCTCCAACGAAATCATCCAGACCTTCGCCGGCAAAATCCCGCTCCTCGGTGTCTGCCTCGGCCACCAGTGCATCGGCTACTCACACGGCATGAACGTCCACCGAAACTATCGCCTCATGCACGGCAAAACCTCACCCGTCTACCACGATGGAAAATCCATCTTCGAAGGCCTCTCCAACCCCTTCACCGCCACACGTTACCACTCCCTCGTCATCGAAAAAGACACCATCGACCTCGACCAGTGGGAAATCACCGCATGGACCGAAGAAGATGAAGTCATGGGCATCCGTAAAAAATACCCCACCAGCGACACCATCTCCAGACAACTCGAAGGCCTCCAGTTCCACCCCGAATCCTTCCTCACCACCGAAGGCCCACTCCTCCTCGCCAACTTCCTTAACCTCCCCCGCCCCTCCCTTGAATCGCTAAAACCCTGACCCTCCGAATCTTTTTGCATTCCCCCACCACTATTCACGTTAACTCCCAGTGGTTTTCCTCCAATCAATATCGACGTATTTTCGACTCGACCGCCTGCTCTTCAAGCAACCAACGCATCACACCTGAATCTCGACGCCTCACGCTTTTCAATCAGCACCATATTCGCCGTAATCGATTTCGTATCGGACGCCGCGTCGTAAAGTATGCGAGGCCCTCGCGTAAACGTCTCATGCGTGAAGTAACGGTTAAGCATCGGGCCGTCAATCCTCTCAGCCACCCCCGGGATCTCAGCCCACCGCAGGAGCAACCTCCCACCGTTCTTGAGGACACGATCAATCTCCATCACATAAGCAACCCGATCCGATTCATGAAGATGATGAAAGCAGCCCGCGTCTGTCACAAAATCGATCGTACTGTCAGCAATGGGTAATTCACAGACGTCCGCATGATGCCATTCAACATCAACACCCGCCTCAAACGCACGCTTGGCCGCAATCCTGATAGCCGCCGAACTGATGTCCGCCCCGATTGTGGACAATCCCTTGCTCGCAAGATAAATCGCATCCGTCCCCGCGCCGCACCCCAGATCAAGGACCGTGCTGTCTCGCTGAATAAACCCCGAGCAAATCATGGCCGGTAGATCATGTGTCGGAGCACATCGGTTCCAGCGTGTAAGGTATTCTCCCGAATCATATTGCTCGTCCCAGAATTTTTCAGTCGGGCGGGATTCGCTCATTTCAATGTCTTCCTTTACATACTAGATTGGTTTGTACTCGGTAACATGGTTTCTCATTCGACGACATCGAGCTTGTACGAACTGGACGGCGTGATGGATGTCACGATTCTGTAAAGGAGGTATACGATGATCGGTATTGGGGCAGGTCTCTGTCAAACCTGCCTACGCCATTACTTCGATCGGTTTAGACGGCAGTTTACCCACCAACAAACCTTACAAAAAATAGCATGCCGGGTTTACAGGACATCTTGTTGCTGCACTCACGATGTAGCAATCAGATAATTGGCTATGATGTACGTGGGCCAATCGTCTGTTGGAACAGCCATCCGGGCTCATTCGGGGTAGCAAGTAGCGAAAACAAGCCGTAATTACCAGAGGATCACCAATGGCACATACACTAGAACTACGTGAAGTAATGCAGTCCGACCTGGAAACTTTCTTTGAATACGAATGCGACCCCAAAGCCATACACATGGCCGCATTCACTTCCGAAGATCCCACCAATCACGATGCCTTCCTGGCTCACTGGACCGCGATCATGGCTGCTCCAGGTGTGACCATTCGAAGCATCGTGCGCGGCGAAGAAGTACTCGGCAGTGTCCTCAGTTATGAGGAATCCGAGATGCGGGAGGTCACCTACTGGATCGGCAGACAGTACTGGGGGCAGGGCGTCGCAACCGAGGCCCTGGCTATGTTCCTCCAGAACGTCGATACCTCTCGCCCCATGCGGGCGCGTGTCGCGAAGGATAACGTCGCTTCCGTTCGAGTACTCGAAAAATGCGGGTTCGAAGTCGTCAATGAGGTCCGGGGTTTCGCCAACGCTCGCGGAACGGAGATCGATGAACTGGAACTGGAGTTCGCGGGGAAGTAAGCTGGATGTGGGCTACACAAGTCGTCTTGTTTGAATGCACTTTTTCAACATAAATCCATTTGGATTTGCTTATTAAGAGGACGAGCCATGTTCGAATGGGTCACGGATGTTAAACGACAAGAGAACCGGTTGATGAAAGTACTCATGCATTTGTCCTGCAAGGTCGGTGTGATTGCTGCGCTGATAGGGCAGGCGTACTGCGCGCCATCGGCAACCGCTCAGACCAGCCGGCCCAGATACGTACCCGTAGAACTTACCTGCGTCGATGAAAAAGCCATCGGTTACGCGACATTCCAGAGCCACAACCAAAAGGTAGTCGCGAACAAACTTGGCCTTTTCATGACACACCTTCGCTCCAGGAACAAGGCCTATACCGCTCAAACCTGGCGACTGCTCAGGAGCGCCAACGGAGGCAAGTCATTCGTCACCCTCTATGAAGCAACACATGCCACGAATCCGCCGGTTCTCGAAACCGATGCTCGGAACAACATTTACCTCGTTCGCCCTGACTTCAAGGATGGCCACGCCTACCTGTATCGATTTCTTGCCGTGAAAGACTTCCGCGATCCGCTGATCACACGGATTCCGCATGGAGCGGCCGGGAAGTACGCGATGACCATTGACCTTCCTCGCCGGCAGTTGTACTTCTTCTCCCACAACAACAGGTTAGCCATTGTCGGTCTGGACGGCAGGATTCGCTCATCCGCCCGCCTTCTGCGTCCCGGTACGAACGCAATACTCCAGTACCCCCTGCTGAATCTTGACCGTGATGGAAGTTTGCACACCGCATGGACGACTCAGAAGAAGGGTGTTTACCTTTACTGGGATATCCATCACATGCTCTCGCCGGACGGCGGCAAGACATGGCGTCATCTCGACGGGAAACCACTTACCGCCCCGGTCATCGCGGACCATAACGGACCAGCCATGCGCGTCTCGCGCGATGACGAATTCGATGCACACACGTGGTTGTCCAGTTTTATCGTGAAGGCAGGCAAGGTCCACTTCATGTACTTAGCGCAGACCAAGTCGCCGCGGCAGCACTACGTACGGTACGATGGGGCAACAGGTCGGCGGGAGATCAACCAACAGCCGCGCTTCGGGGGGAAGACTCTGGAGATCCATAGTCTGGACGGTTTCTTCGCCAGCCGCCCCGGACGGGCCGATACGCCGTTGTACTGCATCGGAAAAGACAAGGACGGCCACCTGGTTTGCCTGGTCAGTCATGACGGCGGTGGCAGTTGGCATGACCATGCGAGAAGCAAACGCTCCTTCAATGCTTACTCGATAGGCGGCTGCCGGCACGTCACTGACGACGGCTACATCATCGGTTCCTTCACGGATCAGAAAGGCAGTACGCTCACGACACAGCGCTCGTCAAAGGTCTACTTCTTTCGAATACGAACCTCGGCCGGGAATAAGGCACGCCGCCACAAAGATCCTTCAGCAGACGCGGATAAAACACGCCGCTGAGCTATCACCTAATGCAGCGTGCCATGCCGCCACCATGTTCCCGAGAGGATATGGGATAGACGTGGCCAATACTGTTTGGGAGCATTCCGATAACGAGGAGACACGATATGACTGACCACCCCACCGTTCCCCTTAGCGGTTACCGCGAGTACCCGGTTGAGGAGATGTGCGCCAGGGCGCTGTCGTTCTACGAGGATGTGAACCGGCGTCGAACGGTCCGTGACTTCTCGGATCGCCAAGTGTCGCGTGAGGTGATCGAAAACGCGCTGCGGGCGGCCGGGACAGCGCCCAGCGGAGCGAACCTCCAGCCTTGGCACTTCGCGGTGGTGACGTCGGCCCAGACAAAGCGCCGGATCCGGGAGGCCGCGGAGTACGAGGAGCGGGAGTTCTACGAGCGCCGCGCCTCGGAGGAATGGCTCGAGACCTTGCAGCCTCTGGGCACCGACGCAAACAAGCCATTTCTGGAAACCGCGCCGTATCTGATCGCGGTCTTTCAGCAGAAGTGGGGCTACCAGAACGGCGAACGGGTGAATCACTACTACCCGTCCGAGTCGACGGGCCTGGCAACGGGATTGTTGATCACGGCCCTGCACCACGCCGGCCTGGCGATGCTGACACACACGCCCAGCCCGATGAATTTCTTGAACGAAATTCTCGGTCGGCCGGAGAACGAGCGACCGTTCCTGTTGTTGGTAGTCGGCTACCCTGCGCCGGATGCGCGGGTGCCGAATATTGCTCGGAAAGAACTGGCTGAGTTTACGTCGTTTTCCTGAGTTACCAGGTGGGTTTAGGTCGGCGGGGGCCGTCCTGTTCAAAAGCCCTGACCAACCGTAAGTCCATATGGATTTGATCTGTGATAAGTGATCCGCCGTCCAAATTTATTCAATGCCAAAATTAGGTGTGTACAAAATATCCATATGAACCGATGGCTCTGGTGAACAGTTGTTTCGCCAGGAGTCATGCATGACACTCGCCACCTTGCTCAAATCCAATACCCCTCCCAGCGAGTCGCTGGACGGCGCCCGTATCAAGTCGTTCCGGTTCCCCATCCTGACCTGCCTGGAGAATTTATCCACTTCATCCGCGTTCACGCTTTTCAACAAGTGGACGAAGGATAAGCCGGTTCATCAGGACACTTCCACCACCGCATCCAACCGGATCGCTATGGCGACGCCGGCGGGGACGAATCTGCTGGTTCAGTTTTACGGCGCCGGTACGGATGGTCAGGAGTTCGAGGTCCGTGGCTGGCGGTCGATGACGAAGGTTGTCGATGGGGCCACGAAGGTGTTCTGGACCAATGTTTTGCCGTGGTTTGGAACGGTAACGCTTGGGACGAAGACGGGTGAAGCGGGTGAATTGCTTGCCGATTCGGTTCGGCTGGTCAAGGCGGTGGCTAAAACCGCCGGGCTGTCATCGGCGGAGGTATCAGATGATCCGGGGGCTGCGATTCAGGTTGATCACTTCGGGTGCAAGAAGAACAGTATTCCGAACTGGTCATTGAATCAGTTGAGGCACAATGCCGCCACCATGTTGCGAAGGGAATTTGGGATGGATGTGGCCAAAGTTGTACTGGGGCATTCTGATATCAAAACGACAGAAATCTATGCCGAAGCCGATGTGATTCGCGCGCGAAAAGCGATCGAAAAGGTGGGTTGATGAAAACAAAATGCGTTAAAAAGTGCGTTAGGGCGAGATTTCCAGTAAGATGGATTGATATAAACCCTTGTCAAATAAGAACGTCCGCGTAGCTCAATTGGATAGAGCGTTGGCCTCCGGAGCCAAAGGTTGCAGGTTCGAATCCTGCCGCGGATATTGCGTGGGAGCTTGGAGTGAGATTAACGGGAAAGCGGTGCGACGGCATGGGTCGGAGATACGTGGCGTGGATGATCGTGGAGATTAGCGAGACGTGACTTCCGGGAGTTATCGATCTGATTTTTCGTTGACGCGTTTGGCGAAGCGGTGTTTCTTGATGATGCATAGTTTATGTGTGCCGCGTGCGATTTTTTCGTGTGGGTCGTGTGCTTCGAGTTGGAAAGAAATGACCGGCCCATCCGTGTGGATGACGCGCGCGGTGCATGTGACGGATTGTCCGGGTGGTGTTGCAGCGATGTGTTCTACATCGATTCGGGAACCGACCGTGGATTCATCGGCGTCGAGAAGTGGCAGGACTGCTTCTCGCGCGGCGTGTTCCAGAAACCAGATCAGCCAGGGTGTGCAAAGAACGGGCGGCAGTTCGGCATCGGCAAAGTCAATAATGTGTTGATCGGTGACAATGAAAGAGATGTTTGCGTGATCGCCGACTTTAGGGAGGCGTTTCATGGGGGGAACACTCCTGGGTGTGATGTTGCGTAGGCTGGCGTGTGGTCAAGAGGATTATGCGGGGATGGCGCACTCAGAGCCACTGCACGCTTCGTCGATACGGCACTCTCGATGGCCGTGTGGAGGGTGACGCCTGCTTTGACGGGGCGAGGTCGATGACGGCGGTTTGTTCGAGTGCGGATTTTGACCTGAACGGGTCGACGTGCATGGTGAGACCTTTCAGTTTGCGGGAATTGTAATTACGATTGCGTGACATTGTAAGTGGATGGAATAAGTCGTGTATGTGCTAAGGTATGGAGGGGTGGACGTATAGTCAGTATTAGGATGTTGTTCTTTTCCAGCCTGGAGGCATGAATATGTTGCGACAGACTATTGGTTGTGGGGTTTTCGTGATGGTGGCGGTTTGCGTGGGTTTGCTGGAAGCGGCGGACCGTCAACCAACGGATCTGGAGGATTACAATCAGTGGAAACTTGCGAAGGGAGCCGGCGAGGCGACGCATGCTGCTCTGGTGAGGACGCTGGATGGGTTTTCGGTGGAACTGTTGAGGACGGCAAAAAGGGGCGAGGGGTCTTGGGTCAGCCTGGCGTTTGACAAAAAGGGACGGCTATATGTCGGGCGGGAGGATCGGGGAATCCTGAAGTTTGATTTCGATGGCAAAGGCGAGAAGGTGGTGGGGACGCGGATGGTGGAAATGGGTTTAAAGGAACCGCGCGGCTTGCTCTTTGCGTACGGGGCGTTGTACGTAAATGCAAACAACTCGAAGGGACTTTATCGATTGAAAGATACGACGGGGGATGGCGTGTTCGATGAGGTCAAGTCGCTGCGGGCGACACCCGGCGGTGTCGGCCATGGTCGCAATAACCTGACGCTTGGGCCTGATGGATTTATTTACCTGATCCATGGGAACAATGTGAGGTTTCCCAGGGGCTGGAAGATCGGGGATTCACCATATCGAAACTATGACGAGGGACAGTTGTTGAAGAATCCCTGGGATAAACGGTTGTTTGATGCGGGGATGCGTGCGCCGGGCGGACACGTGATTCGCACGGATCGCGATGGGAAGTTATGGGAGATCCTGGCCGGCGGGTTTCGAAATCCATTCGGGATCGCATTTAACCCGGCAGGTGAGATGTTTACATACGATGCGGACATGGAGTGGGATCGCGGGGCGCCGTGGTATCGGCCCACGCGCGTCAATCATATCGTCTCAGGCGGTGAGTACGGCTGGAGGCAGGGGACCGGGAAATGGCCCGCATATCAGGCCGACAGTCTCCCCACGACCGTGGATATCGGCTTGGGCAGTCCGACATCCGTCGTGTTCGGGACCGGCGCAAAGTTTCCCAAGGCATATCGGCGGGCATTATACATTCTGGATTGGGCGTACGGGCGCATCTTGGCGGTACATTTCAAAGCGGCAGGAGCAAGTTACAAGGCGAACAAAGTAGAGGAGTTCATAAAGGGTCGGCCACTGAATGTGACGGCCGTGGGGATCGGGCGTGATGGGAACATGTATTTCACGACGGGAGGAAGAGGAACTTTGTCGGGGTTATACCGCGTGCGTTATACGAAAGCGGCAAAAAAGTCTGGATTGGATAAGGCGGTTGTAAGCGAGGGGATACGAATAAGACGGGCGCTGGAGCAGTACCATCGGGTGAAGGCAAAGGAAGGGGTGGAGTTGGCGATGAAATACTTGGATTCCACGGATGCATTCATGCGCTTTGCCGCACGCGTGGCATTGGAGAATCAGGATATAGAGAGTTGGGCGACACGCGTATTACGCGAAAAGAACACGGTAAGGAAAGTGACCGGGCTGATGGCGCTGGCAAGGGTTGGTGGTAAGAGATATCAGGAAAAAGTGTTGAAGGCTTTGGGAGAAGTGGACTATGCAGGCCTGAAGGAAGAACGCGATCGATTAACGATGTTGCGGGCGTATGCGCTGAGTTTCATACGGCAAGGCAAGGGAAGTGAGGAAATGAGAAAGGCCGCGTTGGAAAAACTCCGAAGGTTGTACCCGGGAAACATTAAGGCATCAGCGGAGAATCAGGAGCTGGTGGAGTTGCTGGTATACCTCGGTGCCCGGGACATGGTGGGAGTGACGCTGGATCTGATGGAAAAAGTGCAAGACCAAACGGAAAAGATGCACTACCTGTTTCTGTTGCGGCTGATGAAAGAGAAGTGGACGCTCGAGCAGAGACGAAAATATTTTGAGTGGATCGGAAAGGCAAGAGAATTCGACGGAGCGCATTACATGCCGACCTTCCTGGGGAACATTCGAAATGATGCGATGGGGATGTTAAACGCCCAAGAGAAGACAAGACTGGCGCACGCGATTGCGGAATCCGATCCGAAGAAGGTAAGGAGAACCGGAAAGAAAGCCTCCTTGCGAAGTCACGTAGCGGCCTGGAAGGTGACGGACTTTGCGGGTGACCTCGCGAAAGTCGGAAAGGGTCGGGACTACAGGAGGGGCAAGGAACTATTCCGGGGCGTGAATTGTGCCGT
>JANQQT010000080.1 GCA_028284925.1 Phycisphaeraceae bacterium
TTCGCCGGTGGATGCGTCCGCGACCACATCATGCAACGCGACCCAACCGACTACGATGTCGCCACCAACGCCGACCCGCAAAAAGTCCTCCAACTCTTCAAACGCTCCCGCGCGGTCGGTGAAGCATTCGGCGTCGTCATGGTCGGCATCAAAAAACATTGGATCGAAGTCGCGACCTTCCGAACCGAATGGGGCTACTCCGATGGCCGCCACCCCGACACCGTCGAATATTCTGATGCAGAACACGATGCACAACGACGCGACTTCACCATTAACGGAATTTTCTACGACCCCATCGCCGACAACCTCGTCGACTACGTCAATGGCGAATCCGACATCCACGCCCAAACCATCCGCGCCATCGGTGAACCCGCCAAACGCTTCTCAGAAGACTACCTCCGAATGCTCCGCGCCGTACGCTTCGCCGCACGCCTCGACTTCACCATCGAACCCGTCACCGCCAACGCCCTCACACTCCACGCACCCAAACTCACCGGCATCAGCCGCGAACGCATCGGCGCCGAAGTCCAGATGATGCTCACCTGCCCCCAACGCGCCCGTGCCGCCTCACTCCTTCAAAAACACACTCTCGACGCCCCGACCCTCAACGAAACCTCCATCACCCCCGAACTCCCCGTCCTTGCAACCCTGCCATCCGATGCCCCCTACCCCCTCGCCCTCGCAGCCTGGGCACTCGACCGGGAACTCCCAACACCTGACCAACCAACCTCAATCGAACAGACCCTCACCAACCTCAAACGCCTCAAACCCGTTCAGATCGCTCGACGCTGGCGCGCCGCACTCATGCTTTCCAACGATGCCCGCGACCAACTCAAATCTACCCTGAAGACCATCCCTCTCGCGCTAACTTGGCACACCCTCAATACCGCACAAAAAAAACGCGCCATGGCGCATAAGGACTGGCCCTTCCACCAAACCCTCACACTCGCTCTCATCACCGCCCACCGGATTGCCGACTTTGACACCAACGCCTTCCACGCCGAAACCCGGACCCTCACCGAACAAGGCGTCGCACCAACCCCACTCATCACCGGCGACGATCTCATCGCCGCGGGCTTCGACGCCGGCCCCGCCTTCCGAATGATCCTCGACACGGTCTACGACGCCCAACTCACCCACCAGATCACCACCCGGGACCAGGCTCTGGCCCTCGCCCACGCCCTTCAGGATTAACCCTTCTCAGTTAATTCACCAAAGTTACACCCAACACTCTGGTCAAATCTAACATTTTAGCTTAACCTCTAACCCACAGGGAAGGCACAGGAGCCGCAACATGGGTCGGATCGACCGTCAGTATGACATATGGTCGAAAGTCTATGATCGGGTATTCACCCGCATGCTTCAGCCTCGCCTCGAACGCGCCGTAACCGAAATGAACCTCAAAAAGGGCGACAAAGTCCTCGATGTCGGCGTCGGAACAGGCCTCTCTCTCCCCTGTTTCCCCCCCTGCGTCTCCGTCGTCGGCCTCGATATCTCCTACGGCATGCTCCAACGAGCCAAATCCAAAATCAACCACACCAACCTCAACAACGTGAGCCTCGTTCAGGGCGACGCCATGAACCTCCCATTTGCCGCCCACACATTCGACCACGTTTTCATCAGCCACATGATCAGCGTCGTACCAAACCCCACCGCAACACTCGAATGGGCCGCTCGCGTCGTCAAGCCCCAGGGTAAGATCGTCATCGTCAACCACTTCCGCTCCGAAAAACCCGTCGCCGCCGCATTTGCAAAACTCATCAACCCCCTCTGCAAACGCCTCGGCTGGAATAGCAATCTCGCACTACAACCACTTCTCAACAACTCATCTCTCAAACTCGAATACCGTTACAAACTCCGAAAACGCGACCTCTGGCAGATCGTCGTCATGACCAGGCACCACGATTCCCGCTTCAAAACCCACGAACTACCCCTCCCCCAGGTCGACACCATCCTCGCCCACACTCTCCAAACAGGTTAAAGTCGCCCCACTTGTGGTAGCCGATCTAACTCCTATAATGGCCTCGCATTGAACGACTTATCATCCCCGTCAAGGAAGATGGAACACCGGTATGATCTCTAAACCGTCGGTAGCTCCCCAAAAACAAAAAAACCTCAACAGATGCGCCCTCACGCGCCTCTCTTGCCTCATGGCAACCATCATACTGGCGCTCGCCCCCCTGGCGAGTGCTCAGCAGGATAGCGACGAAAACAAATCCGCCAATCCTGTCCCCTCTAATCCCAACGCCCGAACCTCCGAAGACCTCATCCGCCGATCCGCCACCGGCCCCGTCCTCCCCAATCACCCCATCCGCACAGACCTCCACCTCCTGGCCAACAAAACCTCACAATGGCTCTCCAAGGATGGCAACTACCTCCTCCTCGAAAAAGACGTCACCATCAAAATCGGAGCCTACGGCTTCACCTCCGAAGCCGCCGTCGTTCTCATCAAACCCAGGACCGTCGGCGGAAGATCCGTCAACGATGTCATCATTTATCTCGACAAAGTCAAAACCCTCGGCGGACATGGCCCCGTTCAGCAGGAAGCAAAGCGACTCCTCGTCACCGCCGTACTCGATGGCAAGACAAAACTCCAGACCGATCTCTTCGCCGATGCAAACCTCGCCTCCAACCCCCTCATGGTCGATGCCATCAAGCGATACGAGACCCACAAAAAAAACCTCGCGGCAAACGCCTACAAACTCGACAAGGTAAACCCCCTGCTCACGCCCGCCGAACTCGCCAAACAACAAAAAACCAGAAACAAAATCCGTGGCCCCGGTGACAAAATCAAACTCCCCGGCACGATTACCAGGAAACCAACCAAGCCCGACGACAAACCTCCCGTCGTCCCCCCCGTCAAACCCGATCCACCACTCAAGGCCACCATCGACTTCCGATTCGACCGCCTCGTCGCCAAGAAAGGCGAAGATGAAAGCTACGTCCTCCTCATGGGCGACATCAAAATCGTCCATGTCGATCCCGCCACCAAACGCGTCGTCACACTCAAAGCCGACAAGGCCGTCATCTTCGCCGAAAAAGACGCCCTCGAAGACGCTCAGTCCGGCTCCGCTGAAGGCAACAAGATCAAAAGCGTTTACCTCGAAGATAACGTCATCATCACCGATGGCAATTACACCGTACGCGGCCCCCGCATCTTCTACGAGTTCGCCTCCGAACGCGCCCTCGTCCTCAACGCCGTCATGTTCACCTGGGACCCCAAATACCGCGTCCCCCTTTACGTCCGAGCACAAACGCTCAGGCAACACTCCGCCAAACACTGGACTTCCGACAAGGCACGGTTCACCACCAGCGAATTCAGGCAACCCCACTTCTCAATCGGTGTCAACAAACTCACAGTCACCGAAGCTCAACGGGAAAACGGCCAGGTCTTTCACCGCATCAAAGCCGACGACATCACACTCAACGCGGGCAATATCCCATTCTTCTACTGGCCCACCATCTCCGGCACTTCCGACAGCATCCCCCTACGCGGTCTCGGCATCGGCTCCAGCGACCGCAAGGGCTTCACCGTCGAAACAAAATGGGACCTCCTCTCTCTCCTCGGTAAGCAAAAGGAAGATGGCGTCGACGTCAACCTCCTCTTCGATGTCTACAAACAACGCGGCCCCGGCATCGGAATCACCGCCGACTACGAAAAAAAAGACTACTGGGGCAACTTCGAAGGTTACTACCTCCACGATGATGGCCGCGATGAACCCGGCGGAAGACTCAAGGTCGCCCCCACCACCGAACACCGCGGACGAATCCGCGCCCAACACCACGAGGAACTGGGCGACAACTGGATCATGCAGGCCGAAATCGCATGGGTCAGCGATCCCAACTTCCTCGAAGAGTATTACCCCAGGGAAGCCATCGCCGAAAGCGAACACGAAACACTCATCTATCTCAAAAAGCAGGAAGACAACACCGCTTTCACCTTTGAAGGCAAATACGACCTCCAGAACTTCATCCCACAAACCGACCTCCTCCAGACACGCGGCAACATCACCGGCCCCATGGGCGGCTACACCACCAACAAAATCCCCGAAATCGCTTACCACCAGATCGGCACCCCCCTCTTCGGCGGAGCCGTCACATGGTACTCCGAAAATCGCGTCTCAAACATGCGCCTGAACCTCCCCAACGACAGCCCCGCCGATCGAGGCTTCACCACCGCCCAATCGCTCATGCTCTTCGGCATCGCCTCCGGAACATCCTTCCAGTCCGCACTCAAGGCCGGCGGCCTCTCCGAAAGCACAGTCCTCCGCGCCGACACACGCCAGGAACTACAGGCGCCCACCAAAATCGGCATCTTCAATGTCACACCCTACGTCGTCGGTCGCATCACCGCCTACGATGACGACTTCGAATCATTCGGCGGCAACGATGACAGTGTCCGGCTCTGGGGAGCCGCCGGCGTCAAAATCGCCACTTCATTTTCCAAAAACTACGACAACTTCCAATCCAAACTCCTAGGCATGCATCGCCTCCGCCATATCTTCGAACCGATGGTCCACGTCTTCTACGCTGGAACCAACCTCGAACAGCAGGAACTCCCCGTCTACGACTACAACATCGAATCCCTCGCAGATGGAACCGTCGTCAAGTTCGGCGCTCGCAACACCTTCCAGACCATGCGACCCGATGGCCGCGGCGGATGGCGAAGCGTCGATGTACTCCGCATCGATACCGAAGTCGTCTACGCCTCTGGCAGCACCGTGCGAGAAAGTCCCATCGCCCAATTCGTCGATTACCGACCGGAACTCTCCCTCATGGGCGATCACGTCTTCACTGAAGCCGCATGGCAAATTACCGATACACTCGCCTTCGTCGGCAACTTCAACTACGACCTCGACTCCGACCAGATGGAACAGTGGAACGCAGGCCTCATCCTCGACCACAACCCCGATATGTCCATCTTCCTCAACGTCCGACGCATCCGCGCCGTCGACTCCCTGATCATCCGCTACGGCATCCGCTACATTCTCACACCCAAATACCGCATCGTCTTCGCCCAGTCCTTCGACATGGATCAGGGCGAAAACAGAACCTTCTCCGTCTCCCTCGTACGACGCCTCCCCCGCTGGACCCTCATCGTCCACGCCAGCTTCGATCCCATCGAAGACAACAATTCCTTCGGCATCGCCCTCACACCAGAAGGCGTCGCAAGCCGACTCGGCTTCTCCAACTCCTCCGGCAGAGGAAGCAACTCACTCGCCGGCTCAGGCCTCTGATTCTCAAAGAAATATCACCTGGTCCACCCCGCAAAGCGTGCCCCCCGGCACGCTTTTTTCATCCCTCCACCCCAAATCTCCCTCCCCACCACCCGTCTCAGAACCAACCCAATCCCCTTTTACACCAATTTCTCTCCCGCCCCCATGACAGCAATTACGGCATCCCCTATCATCTCCGCCTATGAGTCGGTCAAACAAATCCATCACACTCCCCCTCGGCTTCAAAACCGCCGGTCTAGCCTGCGGAATCAAACCCTCCGGCAAGCCCGACCTCGCCCTCATCGCCGCCGATGTCCCCTGCCGCGTCGCCGCCGTCTTCACCAAAAACGCGATCCCCTCTCAACCCATCCCCGTCGCTAAAAAACACGTCGCCCGTGGCCCATGCCGCGCCATCATCTGCAACGCCGGCATCGCAAACTCCTCCACCGGATCACGCGGGACCAAAGACGCCCTCGCCATCTGCGCCGCCGTCGCAAAAGAACTGGACTGCAAGCCCACCGAAATCATCGCCTGCTCCACCGGTGTCATCGGTGAATTCCTGCCCATGCCCAAGGTACTCAAAGGCATCAACGCAATCGTACCCAAACTCGCCGACTCTCCCGCCGCCGATGCACGCGCTTCCCGCGCCATCCTCACCACCGATCTTGTCCCCAAGACCGCACGCAAACGCCTCCGCATTGGTGGAAAGAACGTCGCACTCGGTGGTATCGCCAAAGGCTCGGGAATGATCGCACCCAACATGGCCACCATGTTCGGCTTCATCACCACCGACGTCGACATCACCACACCCCTCCTCCGCTCAGCACTCAAACAAGCCGTCAACGCCGATGCCTCCTTCAACCGCATCAGCATCGACACCGACACCTCCCCCTCAGACACCGTCGCCGTCCTCGCT
>JANQQT010000086.1 GCA_028284925.1 Phycisphaeraceae bacterium
GGGCGGAGATTGAGGAACTGGATGTTTCGGTTCAACGCCAAGAGCAACTGGCGGAACAGGTGGCGAGACTGAGTGAACAGCATGGGTTATTGGCGGTGAAGGCGGAAGGGGCGAAGGAGAAGGCAGAGGCTGCGGAAGCGTCGCTAGTGAAGGTGAATGAGGAACTGGTAGGAGCAAGGGCGGAGTTGGAAGGTGTGCGTGAGTCGCATGATGTTTACCTTGGGCAAAGAGCCGGCCTTTTTGAAGAGGTTGGGAGTCTGGAGGCCAGAGCGAAGGAATTGGGACGTTTGACGGAGGAGGTAGCGGCGCTTGAAACACGAGAGGCTGAATTAATGGCGTCGGTCGGGGCGGCGGAAAGGCAAAGAGCGGAGATTGTGGAGCAATTGAAGGTAGATGGGGCGAAATATGTGGAGACTTCAGCTGCATTAGCAGAAGCGGAAGGGTTGTGCGAGACGTTGTCGGCGAAGCGCGTTGGGTTGAAAACGGAAATTGCGGATTATGAAGCGATTAAGGAACGGCTGGAGCGGATACGTGTCGAGGTGAAGAAATTGGAGGAGCGTGGGTCGGTGCTGGGAGCGGAGGTTGCAAGTGCGGAGGAACGACGAGCAAGTGTGACGTCTGACCTTGAAAAAGCGAGTGCCGAGTACGCTGAGGTGAGCGACTCGCTGACCGCGGTAAGGTCAGAGCATGAGGAACTGACGGCAAAACGTGTGGGACTGAAGTCTGATGTAGCGGAATTTGAGAGTTTGTGTGAGCGGCAGGGACAAATTCGGGCGGATGTGAAGAATCTAAGTGAACGACAGGGTGAACTGGCGAAGGAAGTTGCCAGCCTTGAGCATCGGAAGGAAACCCTTGACGAACAGGTGGCTGTGCTGAGTGATGAGCAGGGGCGATTGAGCGAGCAATTGGAAAATGTGCGTGCGGAGCATGAGGCGTTGAGTGCACAACGTAGCGGCTTGAAGATGAAGGTGGCTGAGTATGAGTCGATGGCGGAGAGGCAGGTGGAGTTGCGGGACGAGGTCATGGAGTTAAGCAAGCGTCATGAGACGTTGCGTGAGCAAGTTTCCGAGGCGGGACAAGAAAGAGATCGGGTGAGGAGTGAATTGGAGGACGTCAGTGAGAAGTTGCGTACGGCGAGCGAGACGCTTGACGGAGCGAGAGAGGAGTGCGAGACGCTTGAGGCCAATCGCGGGGCGTTGAAGACAGAGGTGGCGGAATATGAAGTACTGAAAGCGAAACAGGAGAAACTGGTCACGGACCTTGAGGGACTGAATTCGAGGCATGACTCGTTGCGTGAGGCTACGAGCCAGGCGAAGCAAGAACAGGAAGCCGGGGCGGTGGCGCTGGTGGAGGTAAACGGGCGACTTACGGAATTGCGGGGCGAGGTTGAGGAAGTGGGGAATGAAGCAAGGGTATTGAGTGAACGACGGGCGAGATTGAAAGAAGAGGTCGTGGAATTGGAGGGTATGGCGGAACGTTGTGCGCGATTACGTGAGGAAGTGCGGGAACTGGAAGGCCGCGAGGGCAAGCTTCGACTGGAAGCACAGGAAGCGCAAACATCGCTGGATGGGGCGCGAGAAAGTTATGAGGAGGTGGCGGGCGACTTGGAGGCAGCTCGGGCGGAATTTGAACACGTGAAGGCGGAGCTTGAGAGTATGCAGGCTCGACGGGGAGAGTTACGTGTGGAGGTGGCGGAGCTGGAGGCCATGGCGGAACGACAAAGAACACTGGAGATTGACGTCAAGGAATTGACGGAGCGACACGAGACGCTGAATCGAGAGGCAATGGAAGCGGAGCGTGTGAAGGAACAGGCGAGTGGGGAATATGAAGTGACGAGCAAGGCGTTGGGGGAGGTGAGTGACATGCTTGAGAAGGTACGGCGAGAGGCGGAGGAGTTGAGTGAGCGACGTGGAGCGTTGAAGGCGGAGGTTGGTGATTTGGAGGGTCTGTTGAAGCGTGAGACGAAGTTGAGCGGGCGTGTGGCCGACTTGACGGAGCGGCGTGAGGAGCTTGCGGAGGCAGTAAGCCTGGCGGAAGCGCAGCATGAGAAATTGAGCGGGGAGGCGACGCGGTTAAGTAAACAACTCACCAAGGATGAGCAGGCGTTGGAGCATGCCAGGGAGACCACGCGGGCACTGCTTGAAGAGCGCAATGCGTTGAAGGTGGAGGCGAGTGAACTTGCCTCATTGTCTGAGACTTACAAGGAAATGAAGAAGCATGTCTCGGAATTGGAAGTTAAGGAAGCACGATTGAGTCAGGAAGTAGCGGGAACGGAATTTAATCTGGCGCAAAGACAGGACGAGTTTAAAAAGGTCAGTGGTGAGCTGGATAGCCGGAGCAAGGCGTTGGAAGACGCTGAGGAGACCGTGGCGGGATTGCGGGCGGAGAAGGCGAAGCTGGATGCGGCGGTTTCAGAGTTAAATGTGAACGTTGATGCGCGGCGTGAAGAGAGCGATGAACTTCTTGCGAAGTTGAAGGAAGCACGCGCCAAGTTTGAGAAAACGAGCGGGGAACTGGAGAAGGCAAGCAAATCGAGAAGCCAGTTGACGGAAACAGTGGAAGGGCTGACCGTGAAGCGGGAGCAATTGGAGGAAACGATCGGGGTGATGAAGGATACTCTGAAAGAGATGCGTTTGCGGGCTGGATACCGAGGAAACAATGTCGGTCCTCTGAGTGAATTGTGGAAGCCTGCGTTGGTGAAGAGTGATTTCAAGGGTGTGAAGAAAGATGATGAGTCTGCGAGTCTGGCGAATGTCCGGGGCTATCTAGGCGAAAGTGGGTTGCATTTTCCAAGTCGAGTGTTGAATGCGTTTCACACGAGCTTGAAGGTGGCGGATGTGTCGCCGTTGGTGGTGTTGGCAGGGATTAGTGGGACGGGTAAGAGTGAGTTGGCGCGGCGGTATGCCGAGGCGATGGGGATGCACTTCTTGAATCTGGCGGTTCAGCCACGTTGGGACAGCCCGCAGGATATGTTTGGGTTCTTTAATTACCTGGAAAATCAGTATCGGGCGACGGAGCTGGCGCGGGCACTGGTTCAGATGGATCCGTTTGGGAAGGAGGAAGGGAGAGGGTGGACCTTGCCGGAGGATTGGGATGGAGGGTTGTCGGATCGAATGCTTGTTGTGTTGCTGGATGAGATGAACCTGGCGCGGGTTGAGTATTACTTCAGTGAATTTCTGAGTCGATTGGAGACGAGGCGTGGGATTGATAAGCGTGTGGCGGCGGAGCGAAGGAAAGCGGAAATAACGTTGGATGTGGGGACGCATGGGGCAAGTGACCCGACGATGCGGTTATTTGTAGATACCAATGTGTTGTTTGTGGGGACGATCAATGAGGATGAGACGACGTTGAGTTTGTCGGACAAAGTCATAGACCGGGCGAACATGTTGTCGTTTGGTAAGCCGACGAAATTGGAGGGGAGTGCGGGGCGAAGTGGTAAGCGTGGAAATAGCGGTTCCAAATATTTGCCGTATGAGCAGTGGCAGCAATGGGTGCGAGGGGTGGATGAATTGGGGGCGGATCGTGGGGGTCAGATCAATCGATGGCTGGAGCAGTTGAATGGGGCAATGGAGTTGATTCGCAAGCCTTTTGCATATCGAACCCACCTGGCGGTACGCAGCTATGCAGCGAATTATCCTTTGCAGGATGAGAGTGGGTTGCGTGCGGCGATGGCAGATCAGGTAGAGCAGAAAATCCTGCCGAAGTTCCGCGGGTTGGATCCGAATGAGGAGGCGGTGGGTCGGGCGCTTGAACAGATTGTCAGCCTGGTGGATCAATGGGGTGACGGAGCGTTGGTAAATGCAATAGAGACTAGTCGACAAGACGGAACGCGTGAACATCAATTTATTTTCAGGGGTGTGGATCGATTTGAGAGTGATGGAGGTGCGACAAGACGAGGCGGCGGAAGTGAATTAACGCAGTCTACCAGTGCGTCGAGTGCGAAGGCGCCTCAGATCGTGACGAATGCCGGAGGTCGGGGAAAGGCGAGTGCGGGCGGCGGTAAGGCCGGGGCTGGAGGCGGTGGCGGTCGGGTGAAGGGATGAGTTGAGATATGCCGTTGACGTTGTCAGACAGTATGGTGACGCAGCCGTGGCTGCATGCGGGTGTGGCGGGTGATCTGGTTTGTGATCGTGGTCGTGCAATCTTGATGTTGCCGGCGAATGTTGAGGAAGTGGTGGTTGAAGGGACGGGTGAGCGGTTGCCTTTGTTGGGTAGGCTGGTGGACCATCGTCGGTTTGAATGGCATAAGTTTGAATTACCTGCAACAGGTTCCACGAGTGAGAATGGTCCTGTGCATGATGAAATTGGGGTGAAAGCGTCAGGAGAATATATGGAAGATGGGGGTGGGTTGCGTGTAAGTCTGCAATTGGGATTGCCTAAGCCGATGAGTGAGGGGATGGTGGGAGCGATCGAAGATGAGAGGGGAAAGGCTGGGGTTGCGCGGAATGCGAGGTTGCGTGGAGGCGGGGCGACGGTGGGCAGGAGGCACTGGCAACAAGCGGCAGGTGAGGCGGCGAAGATGATGACGCTGCACCTGAATCTGGTGAATCGTCTGTATGGGTCGGGAATCGAAGATCCGGAGATGTTTTTTGATGGTACGGGAGGCGGAATTGGAGCCTGGCCGCTTGGGTATGTGCTGGAAGCATGGCGTGAGGTCGGACGACAACAGGGGCCTGAGCCGAGCCTTGTGGTGTCACTTGCGGGTAGCGTAGGAAGGAAACTAACGGATGTATGTGAGCGGCCACGTAAGGTATTGACGAGGAAACGGGAGGTGCAGGGTGCAGGTCGGATCCAAGAGGTGGATTCGACATGTCTGCGATGGCTTGCGCGTCAACCGGGGACGACGGTTGCGGAGAAGGTGGGTGTCAAACAACTGGCAATGGGAATTACGCGTGTTGAGACGGTGGATACGTTGGAGAATCGTGTCGTGCGTGATCTGTTGAGCCGTATAACACGTGCGGGTGAGGAGTATGTGAAGGCGTATGACAAGGACGGCACGCATGAGTTGGTAGAGCGTGTGAAACGTTTCTTGCGTGAAGTGGAGCGATTGAAGCTGGAATCGCCAATCGGCAGACTGAGACGCATATCGGGCGTGCCGCAACCCAATAACGTGATGCAGCATGACCCCCGTTATCGCCCTCTTTGGCGAGCCTATGTGAAACTCCTGAATCGCGAACTGGAGCGAGAAAAGGCATGGCGTTGGCGTCATCGCGTTTTCGCAGAAACTTGTGAGCTTGGTCTGATGGCCGCGATGTCAAATCTCGTCCCGCAAGCGACAGGGATGCGGTCCACGTTATTGGTGAAGTCCGAACAGACGTGCGGAAGGTTTCTGGACAAACGGTCAGCTGTAGGTCGTTGGGATGTTCTGGATGACGGGGTGGAGGTAAGCATGCTCCTGGTTAGCGGTCGCCAGATTGACGCATATCGCAAGGTGGGTTGGCTACCGGAAGAACTGGGGACCTTGTGTCCTGACGCGGTAGTGATCTGCCGAGATGTGGTCAAGCCGGATTCAATGCCGAAGCGGATTCTTGCGATTTGGTCGTTGCTGGAGTTTGATCTGGGTGAGGATCGACTGAAGGAAAGGACAACGGAGATTCGTCAGGCCATGAGCAAGGTTCCTTCACAATCCGAGTTGCATGGCATGTTGATCCTTCCGGCAATAGGTGAGAAGGAGGGTGTCGTGCACGGCATGGAGCAGGTCGTTCGTGATGAAGAGCGTCAGGAGCGATTTATTGGTATGAGACTATCGTTGCCGTTGCAATCGCATGAGATGTATCTGACGCGTGTTCTTCGGGAGGTGTTGTCATTACCCTGACCCTGGAAGGACAAATTGAAGTGGAAGTACAACCAGGATCGAAGGCATTGGTGGGTATCAGTCTGGATACGGTGGAGGCTTATGTCGCGCGTTGGCTTGGCGGTCCGGACGAGGCGTTTGAAGCCAGCAAGACGCAAATGTTGACGTTGGGTGATACGCCGATTCCGCCTGCGACCTTATTGCCGCGATTTGCGGGCGAAGGCGTGTGTGCGGACATCTTGTGGCCTCCGCACCCTCGGGGATCCGGAGATGTGTGGCCACCGGAGGCACGAATCGACCAGAAGCATCGCCCCGGACGTTTGCCAATCGGTTTTGCGTGGCCAATGCTGAACGAGCGACAGTTGTGGACGTGGGAGTTTGAAGGACATTCCACAACGATCTCACCTGCAGACGCGATTGGTCATGTGGTCCGCCGGGTGATGAGGCGGATTGAAGTTGAGGGCGCGGAGGAAGAGGTGAGTCTTCTCATGCCAACTCATATGGAAAACAGTGTACGCAGCGAGTTAATGACAAGTGTTGAGCAGATGGGCTATGTGGTGAAACCGGTACGCCGTGCAGCAGCTGCAGTTCGTGCGTGGTGTTCCAAGTATGGGTCGGGCATGAGCCCGAACAAACCGGTGAGTGTATTGCATCTGCATCTGGGGATGGATGAATGGGAATCGACGATGGTGGATGTGGCGGTGTTGCGAGATGAGAGCGGGCATCGATTCAGAATGGGTTTGAGAAAACCCGATGTTCCGGTCCTGGCAAGTTATGGGTTGGAGTTGATGCATCGCCTAGCAGCGCGGGCGCTGGAGTTGTCATACCGCAAGGTATCTGCCAGTCGAATATGGGAGTTGGTCTGGTGTACGCCGTGGATGAGGACGTCACTGGCACTCTTGCGACAATCACAGATGCCGATACCGTTTCAGATGAAAGGGTTGGCCGCTCATGTACGAAAGGCGGAGTTCGTGTTGCAACAATGTCGTCACGCGACACAACAGATCTTTGGTACAGGTACGGATGTGCCTCCATTGGTCGAGGAGTATTTGCATCCAAGCCCGGAGTTTACGGAGATTCGTTCATGGACGACGGAGCAGCGTAAAGCGCTGGGTGATGAACATCTGGACGGCGTGGTGGTAACAGGCCCGATGGCGGTATTACCTCACGACCACGGAACACTGGGAGAGCATTACGTCGAGCAGATCGTGCCTTACCCTGAGCAGGTGTTGATAGAAGGTGTGAATCTGGGGGCGGGGATATTGGCGCGAGGGGCGGTATTGGTGTAATTCCGGAGTGCCGCGAATAAGATGTAAGTTTCACGGTAAAACAAGGGTGAAATCATGTGCCTGCACCGCGGCATCCAAATACCATAGATTGCAGAGAAATTGGTATACTGGTGGGGTCAATCCAAGGTATAAAGTGAAGGGAATGATATGTTGAGAGGTAAGGAAAGCCGTATGGTGCGTGGTGTTGTTGTTTTGGCCTTTATGTGGGGGGTGGGTCTGGCTGGCTGGCTTGGAGGAAATGGGGTTGTAAATGCATACGGGGCGTTACCGTTGGGGACGTGGGAGGTGACGAATCAGTTGAATCGACCGGTGTTCGTAACGTCGCCTGCGACGGATATTGATCGATTATTCGTTTTGGAGCAGCACACCGGGAGGATTGAAGTGGTGGATCGTCGCACCGGCGCGATCAACACGTCGCCTTTGTTGACCGTAGGCGGATTAGCAACGGGAAACGAGCAGGGATTACTTGGGTTGGCATTTCATCCGGAGTTTGCCACGAACGGATTGTTTTACACGAATCATACGACGCCCGGCGGAGCATTCGGGAATGGGGTGACACGTATTACCGAATGGAAGGTGAACGGCAACCCGATGACCAATGATGTCGTGGATGAATCGAGTCAAAAGACGGTCCTGACGTATGACCAGCCGTTTCGGAATCACAACGGCGGATGGATGGACTTCGGGCCGGATGGATATTTGTATGTTTCATCGGGTGATGGAGGGAGTGGTAACGATCCGCAAAATCACGGCCAACGATTGGATTCTCTGCTCGGTAAGGTATTAAGGCTTGACGTGAATGACGATGATTTTCCGGCAGATTCGAGTCGCAATTATGCCGTGCCGGCGGACAATCCGTTCGTCGATGCCGCCGGGCGAGATGAGATCTGGGCTTACGGACTGCGCAATCCGTGGCGTATGAGTTTCGATCGGGAGAACGGGGATTTGTATATCGGGGATGTGGGGCAGGGAGCGCGAGAAGAAATCAATCGTCAGTCAGCGGATAGCAAAGGTGGAGAGAACTATGGTTGGCGATTGCGTGAAGGACTTATTGAAACACCGGGGCCGGTAGGTGGGGCGAAGCCTCCTGGAGCTGTTGATCCAATTCTGGAATACCCGCGATCCGGGCCTGCACCGTCGGGGAGATCCGTGACGGGAGGCTATGTTTACCGCGGGATTCACCCGGACCTCGAAGGAAGATATTTTTTCGGCGACTTCTTCGGGGGCATCTGGTCGATCTCGCCGGAAGGTGAAGAATTTACGGATTGGACCAGCGCGTTAAGGTCAAGTATCAATGGAGGGAGTGTTTCCAACATGTCGAGTTTCGGGGAGGATGCATTTGGGAATCTTTATATGATTGATCTCGGAGATGGCCAGTTGTTTCGAGTGATGATTCCTGGAGATGCGGATTTTGATGGGGATGTGGATGCGGATGATCTGGAAATCCTTGAAGGAAACCTGGGAATGACAGCAGGGGCGGACATTGGGGATGGGGATTTTGATGGAGACGGGGATGTGGATGGATTTGATTTCGGGATATGGCAGGAATTTTTTATGGATAAGGCGAGGGTGCGGTTTGGGGGAATTGCAGGTGTAGACGGAATTGCCACGAGCGTGCCTGAGCCCAGCGTGGCGGGGATGATATTGCTGGTGACGATGGGTGTGACCCGGCTCCATAAGCGGACGTAAGAATGGTTAGACCTAATTAATGAATGGGAGATTGGCTACTACTTCTCAGACCGCTCTTAGGCGGGCTTCATATCGGCGCTTCCGGGTGTTGAGAGACCGGATGATACTATATCCCCTAGCAATAGCGGCCTTCGCGACGGAGGTTTTTTTCCGTGCGGCAAAGTATTCGCGTTGCTTTGTCTGCGAAGTGGCGCGAGCGGTATTTGAGGTTGCGTTTGCGGCGAGACGAGTGGGATCGCTTTTAACTTGACTTTGAACCTCGCGAGTAATTGAGGCGACAAGTTGGGTGAGTTTCTTGGCTTTCTCGGTAGCAGCAACGTATTCGGTAGACTTGGAAAGAACGGAATTCTCGATACTCGAAACACGTGAGGAGGCAGCGATTAGTTTCTCCGCGGCTTTCTTTCGGGCATCAGGGTTCGGAGGCGAAGCGAGTGCAGCTTCCTTTGCCGCCTTACGAGCCTGGCCCTGTGCGGCAACGGCTTCCTTATATTCGGGCGTGGCGTTCAGGATGGCAACCATCTTGACACGAATTTTTTGTTCGGCGGCGCGTGCGTCAATCATGGCCTTGTTGGATTTATCGAAATCGAGATCTTTCTGGTATTTGGCGGCCAAACTCTTTCTTAATTCGTTTTCCGCTTTGAAAGCACTTGTATAGGCGGCACGGGCATCGTCCGAGGACTTTTTTGCTGTCGCCTCCTCCTTGAGTCGCTTAACCAGAATCTTCTTGGCTTCGTCGATTTTCGACTGGGTAGATTTGATCTTCGCCTCGATTTTACTGATTTCCGCGCGATAAAGTCGGCGTAATCTTTGTCTGTCTTCGAGATCAGACCTGCGACCAGCGTGGGCAGTGGGAATATTCGAAACAAGTAACAGCAACAAGCCGGTAAGCAGAATGCAGTAGTTCTTCTTATCAGTCATTTCATGAACCTCTGATGTGGGCCTTACGCGTGTCCCCAATTATATCAGATTGACCACCAATACGATGGTTTCTCATTGACATTAACGGGAAATGCACATTGCGCTTATTCTCAAAATCCGCTACTCAATGTACGATAAGAATTCAGTATTTGGTTTTGATCCCCATCGCCCGGACCACGCACCAACCCTTTCGAGCTTCGTAAACGCCCAGAAGACCGAAAAATGTACAAATGCCGATACTGATCCACGTCCACAAGCCGGTAAGGACCTCCAGAAGTGTCAGCACGACAAGCCCCGCTGCAATAAGCAACATTGCAATTCCCCAGATGAGTCTTACGGCTTTCCCTTTTGCATCAATGTTACATTGCATGGGCATAATATGGGCTAACCATTCAAATCTAGTAGCTGCGTTAGAATCCTGAAACATTGGTCATCGACGAAGTCGAGCCTCCAGACTTCGACGTTGGGCCTTTAGTGATCGGATTCGCTGACTGTTCCTGGAAATCCCGGACTTCGTTGATGACGTTTTCGATCGTGCCAAGTTGTAAGCACGCTGCTGCATCGCGTAGGTCATTCGTGCGGATTTGGTTTTCTCCACCGCATTGCGTCGTGTGGGGTCCGCCTTAAGCTGATCATTGACCTGCGCGGTGATCTTGGCCAAGAGCCGTGTAACGTCCTTGGCCTTCTTTTCAGCGGCGACATAATTCGGTGATCTTGAGAGAACGGAATTCTCTATTTTGGTGACTTCTGCAGACACCTCAGCAAGTTTCTTCGCTGCGGCAAGACGCGCCTTCGGATCAGGGGGTTGAGCGGTGGCTGCCTTCTTTGCGGCGAAACGCGCCTTGTCCCGGGCCGCAATTGCATCTTTGTATTCGGGAATTGCGTTGAGAATTGCAACCATTTTTACGCGGGCTTTCTGAACCTCCTCGCGAGCCTTCACCATCGCGTCGTGTGTCTTCTGGTAATCAAAATCGGCTCTGAATTTAGCGGTGAGATCTCTGGTGAGTTTGAATTCATCTTTAACGGCATTGTTCAACGCTAGACGTGACGCGGAATACTTCTCTTTAGCCAAAGTCTCCTCTTTGATCAAAGAGGGCAATTTCCGTTGTGCAGATCTGATTTCACTCTCAAGACGATTGATTTTTTCGTTAACTTTTGAAAGTTCGCGAAGGATTCGCGTCTTGGATGCAAAAGCATGGGCGGAAGATGCGGACCATGTCTGGACCAGGCAAACCAGAATGATGGTCAAAACGAATGTATTCTTGGGCTGCACCTGAGCACACCTCAGCTTGAAAGGTAAGATCTGAACAACGAGGGAATTATAGCGGATCTCGCGTAGAATGCCGGTTGCCATCGATGTCGAGCCATGAATTCCCGGGCGAATCCAGAGTTTGCGTTGCGTCCCGATCCGAGGATTTGGTATAATTGCACGCGAATTAGACTTATCGGGCGGATACTCACGACCTTTTGATAGGGATTGATGATCGACAAACTGGAGAGTCAGAGATGGTCACTAATGAAACAAAGCGAGTTCTGGGGATAGTGGTTCTGGTGTGCGGTCTGGCAGCGGGGCAGGCGAGAGGGGATTTACTTGGATACTGGCCGTTTGATGGAGATGTGCTGGATGTTTCAGGAATGGGGAACGATGGGACTTTACCAGGCTCGACATTTGGGTTTAGTGGTGACGTGCCGGGCATATTGGGAAGTGGGCAATCGCTTGATCTGGCGGGCGGGTCGGAATCGGTAGGCGTTGCAGGAAACGGGCCATTGTCTACACCCATATTCACCATCAGTATGTTCGTTAAGGATCGAGGGCAGACGAGCGCGTTGAATCGATTAATCAGTCGCGGGGCCGACACGTTTGAGATCGGGATCAATAAGGCGATTGCTCCTCAGAACAGTCAGTACTCGTTCTTTTCGCCGCAAGTAGGTGGGTGGACACTGACAAATAACTCTCCGCCAACGAATGTGTGGGAGCATGTAGCGTTTGTTTCTGACGGAACAAACATGCGTGTGCATGTCAATGGCGGGCCGACACCGGTTTGGACAAGTGCATTCACCGCGGCTCCCAGCGGAAACTTTCGAATCGGGGCAAGAGAGAACGGATTGATCGAAGGATTTAACGGATTGATCGATGATGTGGCGATTTGGAATGAGGCATTGACGGGGGAAGATATTGCGACGATCGGAACGAGAGGTGTTCAACATTTCCTCGATAATGGTAACGGTGGCGGGAACGAGAATACGGTGGAAGTAGGTACAAGAGTGAGCGATTGGAAGGTGAGTACATCCACAGAGCCGGGCGGCGGCTTTTCGGACTGGATTCCCTCGGGTAATGCGCCACCGGCGGTGGAGACGTTTACGTTAGATGCTGAGCAGATTGCACCGGCGCGATCGAATGTCATCGGTGCAGCGGCAGGTATGAGTGTAGAACCGGTTGGTTCAGGCAATGGCATACGATTTTTCCGAACGACATTTGAACTTGATCCGTTTGCCAGCGTGGAGGCGGCGTTGCAATTGACCGTGGATAACGGAGCGCAAGTCTGGATCAACGGTGAGTTGATTGCAACCGAGACATCGTTTTCGGTCGAGAACTGGGCATTTCCATTACCGGGGCTGATAATTCACGGGGACGGCTCGGTTGCAGATGAAGTAAAATTTGAAGTGACGGCAGCCACATTCAATGGGTTTGTGCCGGGTGAAAATGAAGTTATCCTGGCGATAAGGAATCCCGATGACGAGGGCGCCATTGATGCGGGCGGATTCGGTTTTCGATTGAGTGTAACAACGCAGGCGATACCGGAACCGTGTTCCGGCGTTGCCTTGATAGCACTGGGAGTCGGCTTAGTAGAAAGAAGACTTAGGCGAGCTATCTGAATCCTGGCCAATCGTATGCCCCGTACAACGTAATGCTGAAACGCTTCACCGTCTTTTTTTGCGTCGGTTTTGCTTTTTTCTCGGGCCGGTGGGTCGAGGCTTATTCGATTTGTGTTCGTGCTTGGCACGGAAAGTCTGTGACTTGGTTTGTTTGGCGGGGTCAATTCGTTTGAAGCGGGGATTGACGAGCTGAAGATTCATTTCTCGTTTGGGTAGATCGATCTGGTTGATGCGAACTGTGAATGAGTCGCCGATGGTGATCGCCTTGCCCGAGCGTTGGGCGACCAACGATCCTGCAGCCGCGTTTAGTTTCCAATCTTCCTGCATTGCATTGGGAAGGTCTCTTGTCTTGATCATGCCTTCGACCAGATATTTGTCGATCTGGACGAACAAACCAAAGGAAGTGACGCCGGTCACTGTTCCGCGAAAGTCTTCACCAATGTGGATGGTGAGGAACTGCATGACAAGGAAATCCCGCAGTTCACGCTCGGCGGATTCGGCGTTTCGTTCCGTCGTCGAGCAATGCGTGCCGAAGGTATGGAGCTGTTCGTCGTCGAGTATGCGAGGATCATTTCGCAAAGCGTTGGTGATACGTTTCCTGGCAGGCGGGTGCTTGGGAATGCGTTTTTTCTTACCGACTGCTTTGAGAAGGGCGTCCATGGCTCGGTGTACGGCAAGATCCGGATAGCGACGAATAGGAGAGGTGAAGTGGGTGTAGTGTTCTGAGGCGAGAGCAAAATGTCCCACAAGAGACGGAGCGTACTCTGCCTTGGTTAGCGTGCGAAGGACGGCAAAGTGTACGGCGCGGGCCGCAGGCTTATTACGGACGGCATCAAGAAGGGTTTGAAGTTCCTTGCGCGAGGGATTGGCGGGTATGTGATAACCGGCGACTTTGGCAAACGCCCGGAGACCTTCCGTTTCAAAAGCGCCGGGTTCGGGGTGGACACGTCGAATAAGCGGGACGTTTAATTCAGCGAACACACGGGCGACGGCTTCGTTGGCTTCGACCATGAACATCTCAATAACGCGATGGGTGAAGGCATCATCTTCCGGCTCGGCATCAATGACATGGCCATCGTCATCAAACACGAGTTCGACTTCGGGCAGATCAAGGACGATCATGCCCTGTTTGAAACGACGATTGCGGATGGACCTGGCAAGTGCGTCCATATCCTTTAGAGTAGTGATCAGTTTTTTGGTGTATGGCGCATCATAACGTGCGTGTTTGCGGGCCAGAACCTGATCGCCATCGATGAGGGCCTGCGCTTCAATGTAGGTGAGGCGATGAGCTGACTTGATCAGTGTACGAGCGAAGCGTGTAGAAACAACATTACCGCCGGAGTCGTAAGTGATGAAGGCGGAGCGTGTGAGACGGGGGACATTGGGTTGCAGTGAACAAATGCCATTGGAAAGCACTTCGGGGAGCATGGGAATAACTTTGCGCGGAAGGTACGCGGAATTACCACGTTCAAATGCTTCCAAGTCGAGTTGAGAATCCTTTTCGATGAAGGCGGCGACATCCGCGATATGGACGCCGAGTTCAATTCCCTGATCCGTTTTGGCTATGGATATGGCGTCATCAAAATCCTGGGCGTCCGGCGGATCGATCGTGATGACGTAAGAATCGCGGATATCCGTACGGTCTTCCAGATATTGATCGAGGTCTTTTTCGTAGTTTTTGACGATAGAGCGGGCCTGAATGAGGACAGGTTCGGGGAAGCGTTCGGCAAGATTGAAGGCACGCATGATGGCAAGGGTTTCGACATCAGGTTGGCCGGCGGGACCAAGCACTTCGGTGATGACACCCTCAGGCGAATAGCCGTTTTCAGGGTATTTGGTAAGTTCGACGACGACCTTTTGACCCAGCGCAGCATGTTTGGCCGTGGCATCGCGAATTACGATGGGGTCAGAAAGAGATGAGCCGTCGGCGATTACAAAGTGAAGTTTACCGCGTTTCTCGAGTGCCCCCACAAATTGTGAATTACCACGTTCAATGATGTTGGTAATCTTGCCAACGTAGGGTGACTTGTTCGACGGGCCCTTGAATTTGCCGTGGCGTTTTTTGACCGCAGCTTCGACTCGATCGCCGGTAAGGGCGCCGGCGGTATTGCCCTGCGGAATAAAAAGGTCACCGTTCGCGTTGGGAGTATCTGAGATAAGGAATCCAAAGCCTCTCTCGTTGAGTCTGAACGTGCCGGTAACTTTGGACGGAATGGGAGGAAGTGTCACCAGGTTGTTCGAAGCCAGGACGACGTGGTTTTCATCGGTGAGG
>JANQQT010000106.1 GCA_028284925.1 Phycisphaeraceae bacterium
CCAGTGATTCGACTGTTTCATTCGATCGAGGAATGGAAGGCTCGGATCGTAGTAACTGCAGAAATTCAGATTGATCCCGATCCCGGATTCGATCACCGCTTTCTTGCGAAGAAGTCCCGCCGCCTGAGTTCGAAGTTTGGCCGCTTCGCGTTCATGTTTTTCCGCCTGGTCGAGTTTCTCCACCGCCCTCCCGCTGGTGCATCCGGCAATGACCAATTCCACCATCAGGGCGATGATGATGCATCCGATGAGGCCGATGAGTTTTCGCATGTTCGATGCTCCGTTTCAGGTGACTAAACGCACGAGTCGTTGATGGGAGGTGCATCGGCTGAATTGATAATTTTGTGCATACCCGATTCGGGGGGCAATTTGCGCGAGGGGCGTGGATAGGGGCGCGCATGCGCGCCCCTATCCACCAAATTAGCCAATTTTACAATTCAGGCCGATCAATCCGACTATCCGAGAAGATTCGTATATCGGAAATGACATTGGTCGCCAAACCCCTATTATTGCAGCATGAAAACAAAAACGAGAGAATCGTATGGGAAGCTAATCGAGCATGTGCGGGAGATTTATCTGTTACGGTCGACGCATTGGTTGTTGGCGTGGGATCAGGAGACCACGATGCAGACGGGGGGAGAGGCTGTGGCATATCGGGGGAAGCAGTTGGCGCAGCTGGCGGGATTTGAGCATGAGAAGGCGACGGATGAACGGTTGGATGAATGGCTGAGTGCGTGTGAGGAAGATGACGAGTTGATGGGGGACGGCTATTCGCCTGAGGTAGTGAATGTGCGGGAGACGAGACGGTCGTTTGACAAAGAGAGGAAAGTCCCGGCTTCGCTTGTCAAGGCGTATTCAGAGGCGCAGGCGATGAGTAAGCAGGCGTGGAGCGAAGCGCGTGCTGAGGATGATTTTGGAAAGTTCGAGCCATGGCTAAAGAAGATGGTAGAGTTGTGCGGAGAAAGGGCTAAGTGTTGGGGGTGGGAAGATAATGGAGAGGCATGGGATGCACTGGGGGATGAGCATGAACAGGGAATGACGGCGAGGATGGTGAGTGGTGTGTTTGAGGGATTGAGGGAAAAGCTGGTAGGGTTTGTGGGTGAGATTATGGAAGCGATGAAGAACGGGCGTGGGCCGAGCAATCGATTTCATGAGGCGGAGGTTCCGGTGAAGAGACAGCGGGGATTTGTGGAACGAGTGGCGAGGGGGATCGGTTTTGATTTCGACAGGGGACGGCTGGATGAATCTGGACATCCCTTTTGTTTGCCATTGCATCGGGATGATGTGCGGATGACGACGCGTTATGCGGAGAATATGGTGAATGATGCGCTGGGGTCGGTTCTGCATGAAGCGGGGCATGGGATGTATAACCAGGGTGTGCCGGGCGGCGAGCACGTGGGAACGCCATATGGTGATGCGATGCGGCTGAGCGTGCATGAGAGCCAGTCGCGGATGATTGAGAACCAAGTGGGGCGGAGTGAAGGGTTTTGGCGCTGGTGTTATCCGGTCCTTCAGGAGGAGTGCGGAGAAAGTGTGGCGGGGTTGAGTTTTGAGGATGTTTATGAGGGGGCGAATCGTGTGGATGCCAGCCTGATTCGGGTGGAGGCCGACGAGGCGACTTATAACCTGCACATCATGATTCGGTTTGAACTGGAACGGGCGATGATGAATGGGGATTTGTCGCCGGGCGAGTTGCCGGGGGCATGGCGTGAAAAGTACAAGGAGTATCTGGGTGTGGAAGTGCCAAACGATCGGGTGGGGTGCATGCAGGACATCCACTGGGCACAGGGTGCTTTGGGGTACTTTCCGACTTATACGTTGGGGAACCTGTTGTGCGCGCAGTTTTATGAAGCGGCAGAGCGGGAGTTGGGGGGGCTGAATGAGCAGTTTGCCAATGGGGAATTCGGGGGATTGGTGGCTTGGCTAAGGGACAACATCCACAGGCATGGGATGGCGTATCGGGCGGAGGAGTTGTGTGCCAGGGTGACGGGAGAAGGCGTGGAAGGCGGGGCAGATGCGTTGATGCGACATTTGGAGGGAAAGCTGAGACCCATATACGGGGTTTGAGAGCAAAAAAGGGGTTTTGAATTGGATTGAATTTTGGGGAGGGGTGTCGGGTGGTAGCCGATTTGATATAATGAACGAAGTTAGAAACAGATCTATCTGCGCGCGTTAAACGGAGAGTCGTTTTGATGCGGAGTATGTTGTTACAGCGTTTTGTTGGAATGGTGGCGGTGCTTGGTATCTGTTGCGCGCTGGGATTGGTGGGAGGAGTTGCGGTGAGGGCAGCAGAGATTAAGAAGCGTGGGGAGGAAAAGTTGAGCGTGGAGGCGTTGGAATTTTTTGAGGGGAAGGTTCGACCGCTGCTGGTGAAATATTGCCACGAATGTCATGCACATGATGCAAGGAAGATACGGGGGGGGTTGTTACTGGATAGTCGGGATGGTTGGGCGAAGGGCGGGGATAGCGGACCGGCAGTTGTTCCGGGGAGCCTTGAGAAGAGCTTATTGATTGAGGCGGTGCGGTACAAGAACAGGGATATGCAGATGCCGCCGAAGCGTAAGCTGGATGCTGCAGAAGTTGCGGTGTTTGAAAAGTGGGTGAAGATGGGCGCGCCAGATCCACGGAAGGGGAAAGCGGGAGGGCCCAAGAAACGTGTGATTGATATTGAGAAGGGACGAAAGTTCTGGTCGTTCATGCCCTTGCGAGTGGAGAAGATTGACAGGCTTAAAGATGAGGGTTGGGCCTGGAGTGAGATTGACCGTTATATCCTGGCGCGACTGGAGGCGAAGGGATTGAGGCCGGCGAGCGATACGGATCGAAGGACGTTAATACGAAGGTTGTATTTTGATCTGATTGGCTTGCCGCCGACGCCGAGCGATATTGAGGCATTTGTCAAGGATGAATCGAAAGACGCTTATGCGAAGGTTGTGGATCGGCTGTTGGGTTCGAAGGATTACGGGGAACGATGGGGAAGGCATTGGCTGGATGTGGCCCGGTTTGCGGAGTCGAGCGGCGGCGGACGGAGCCTGATGTTCAGGAATGCGTGGCGGTATCGGGATTATGTAATTGACGCGTACAACAAGGACAAGCGTTTTGATGACTTTATCCAGGAGCAAATAGCGGGGGACTTGCTGGAGAGTAAGACGGCGGAGGAGCGGAATGAGCGGATGGTGGCTACGGGGTACCTGGCACTTGGGCCGACGAATTATGAACAACAGGACAAGGGTTTGCTTCGGATGGAGGTGGTGGATGAGCAGATTGACACGATGGGGCGCACATTCCTGGGGATGACACTGGGGTGCGCGAAGTGTCATGAGCATAAGTTTGACCCGATTCCGGCACGGGATTACTACGCGTTGGCGGGAATCTTCAGAAGTACGAAGGTGCTTACACCGGGCAATGTTTCGGGTTATGTGGAAAAGACACTGCAGGTTAGCGGGCCTCGGAAGGCGGCTTATGACCAATACAAGGCTGACGAGCGAGCCTTGGCGGGGCTTGTTAACTCGCTAAAGAAGGAAATCGCGAGACTTTCGAAGAGGAAGAAAGCGGCGATCGTTAAGGGCAAGCGGCACCCGCGACCGTTACCGGTGACGGGATTGGTGGGCGTGGTCGTGGATGAGAGCAAGGCGAAGCGGGTGGGGCCTTGGAAGCATTCGACTTATTCATCGAATCATATCGGGCGTGGTTACATTCACGATCAAAAGATGAATAAGGGGGGATCGAAGGTGGTGTTTACTCCAGCGTTGCCGCGGGAGGGGATGTATGAGGTTCGGATTGCTTACAACCACGGAGCATCGCGGGCGGCGCGAGTACCGGTGGAGATCAGGCATGCAGGTGGAGTGAAAAAGATTTTCGTGAACCAACAGGCGGCACCGCCAATCGACGGGCTAATGACCTCGTTGGGGCGGTATGAGTTCAAGGTGGGCATGGGGCATGGGGTATCTGTTTCCAATAAGGGAACGAATGGATTTGTGATTGTGGATGCGGTTCAGTTTCTGGAGGTGAAGGTTAAGTTGGGTGTGAATGGTGTGGCGAAGGGCACTACGAAGATACAGACGGCGACGAGCGATAACGCGTTGAGAAAAGCGCAGGCCGCGGACGAGGTAAGGCGACTTTTGAAGCTGGATGGGTTGAAGAATGATTTAAGGAAGCTGGAGGCGGAACTGAAGGCGATGCGCAGGAAGGCGCCAACGTTGGGCAAAGCCATGACGGTGGATGAATCGCCTGATGCAGGGGACTGGCATATTCACATTCGAGGTCAGATTCGTGTATTGGGGCCCAAGGTTAAACGAGGGTTTTTGACGGTGGCGACACCGGGCGCACCGAAGGCCGGAGCGGATGCAACGATCGGCAAGGGGGAGAGTGGTCGAATACAATTGGCGGAGTGGTTGGTGCGACGAGACCACCCGTTGACTAGTCGGGTCTACGTGAACCGGGTCTGGCTGCACCTGCTTGGCAAGGGAATTGTACCCACACCGGATAATTTCGGGACGATGGGGCGACCGCCCAGTCATCCAAAGTTGCTGGACTACCTGGCGACGAAGTTTATGGATGATGGATGGTCGACAAAGAAGCTGGTGCGTGCGATCGTGATGTCGCGCGTCTATCGATTGAGCACGCAGGCGGAGGAGTCCCTGAAGAAAGGTGATCCTGAGAACGACCTGTTTGGCAGAGCCGAACGCAGGAGGCTTGAGGCGGAGGCGATCCGGGATGCGATTCTGTTAATCAGCGGGAAGCTGGACCGAAAGCGCGGCGGGCTGACGATTCGCAAGTTTACGCAGTACGACAATGGGTATGCATTTAATACCGTGCGTCGCAGTGTTTACGTGCCGATGTTCAGGAATTCGCTTCTGGAACTGTTTGATGTGTTTGATGTGGCAAATCCAAATCTAGTAGTGGGCAAACGTGTAGCCAGTACGCGACCGACTCAGGCGTTGTACTTGATGAACAGTCCGTTCGTGATGGAGCAGGCGAGGGCGGCGGCGGAGCGGTTATTGAAATTGAAAGACCTGGCGGATGACGAGCGACTGGATCGTTTGTATGAAATGGCGGTTGGGCGTAAGCCGATGACCAAGGAAAGAGAGTTGACGCTGAAGTATCTGGCGCAGGAACGTGAGACGGGCGAGGGCGGGAGTGATACTCGAATATTGCAGGCATGGGCCAATGTATGCCAATCGGTGTTTGCAAGTCTTGATTTCAGGTACTTGAATTAATGGATGGAACGATGCAGCAAGACAATCGACATCGGAACGACTTGGTGAGGGGGATGAGCCGACGTCGCATGTTGCGACAGACCGCGTGCGGATTTGGGGGGTTGGCATTGGCGGGGCTTCTGAATGAAGATCAGGCCAGTGCCGCCAAAGTGAGCGGATTGGCGCCGAAGGCTCCGCACTTTGCGCCGAAGGCGAAGCGGGTGATTTTTATCTTCATGCAAGGCGGGCCGAGCCATGTGGATTCGTTTGATTACAAGGACGAGCTGGTTAAGAACGACGGGAAGAACATAGATTTTGTGGGCGTGAGGTTTGGGACATTCGGGAAGAAAAGCAAGCGGAGGTTGATGAAGCCGCTTTGGAGGTTCAAGAAGTATGGGCAAGCGGGGCAGACAGTTTCCGAATTATTTCCGCATATTGCGCAGCATGTGGATGACATTTGCCTGTTGAAGGGAATGCATACGAATGGTGTAGCGCATGGTCCTTCGACATTGTTTATGCATACGGGCGCAACGGCGCTTGTTCGGCCTTCGATCGGTAGTTGGGTGACGTATGGCCTGGGTTCTGAGAATAAGAACCTGCCGGCGTTTGTGACGATCAGCCCATCGGCGACGAAGGGCGGGCCTCGCAATTATTCAAATGCGTTTTTACCAACGATCTATCAGGGTGTTCCGATCGGTCGAGCGGGGCTTTCGGCCAAACTGGCCAAGATCGCGCATATCAGCAATCCGAAGATGGAACTTTCGGATCAACGACGTCAGTTTGAGTTCATGCAGAAGATCAATCGTGTGCAGCTTGAAGCAGCGCAAGGTGATGATCGGCTGGACGCGACGATCAAGTCATACGAACTGGCGTTTCGAATGCAGATGAATGCGCCGGGGGTGTTGGAACTTTCCGGAGAGGATGAAGCGACCAAAGAAATGTACGGGATTGGCGAGAAGCATTCGGATGATTTCGGGCGACAGTGCCTCATGGCAAGGCGACTGTCGGAGGCGGGCGTGAGGTATGTGCAGATTAATTATGGTGATGAGTCGCCCAACCCGCGCTGGGATCAGCATTCGAATATGCCGGCCCATATGAATCACGCGCGTGCGACGGACAAGCCGGTGGCGGGCTTGCTGACGGATCTCAAGCGAAGAGGGTTGCTGGAGGATACGCTGGTGTGGTGGGGTGGTGAGTTTGGAAGAACACCGTTTGCGCAAGGAAAGAATGGACGCGATCATAATCCGCGCGGATTTTCAATCTTCCTGACGGGTGGTGGTGTCAAGTCGGGCTTCAGTTATGGAGAAACGGATGAGATTGGGCATTATGCGGTGGAGGGGAAGGTCCATATGCATGATCTGCACGCGACGATCCTTCACCTGATGGGGTTGGATCACGAGAAGCTGACGTATCGCAGCGCCGGACGTGATTTTCGACTGACGGATGTGTATGGGGAAGTGGTGAAGGAAATAATGGCGTAACCATCGTACAGGGGGTTAACAAGTATCTGTTGGCAACTGTGTTGAGTGGGAGTTTGAGAAAAAACCGGCAATATTAGTACGTGCATGGTATTAATTGCCCGTTTGGGACGTTATGAGGGTATGAATGAGGTGTAGAAGAGGTCTGAAAGGCAACAATCGCCGATCAGGTGATTGGTGAGACAGGCATCGACGGGCAAATGAAATGATACGAAGTACTCTTTTCTGGATGGCGGCATTGACGCTGATGGGCGGCATGGCGGTCGATGCCGCAACGAAGCCTACTGCAAAGCAATTGACCTTTTTTGAGAAGCGAATTCGCCCGCTACTTGTCGCCAAGTGCTATGAGTGTCATTCGACGAAATCGAAGAAGGTTAAAGGCGGGTTGTTACTGGATTCGGCGGAGGGGTGGCGAGCGGGAGGTGATTCGGGTGAGGCTATTGTTCCGGGCAAGCCGGAAGAGAGCCTGGTGATTGAGGCCGTGAGGTATAAGAATCGTGATATGGAAATGCCTCCAAAGGGAAAGTTGAAGGATCACGAGATTGTGGCGTTGGAGGCGTGGGTAAAGATGGGTGCGCCGGATCCGCGTATGGGAAGCGCCAAGGGAATTAAGAAACAGAAGATTGATATCGAGGAAGGCCGCAAGTTCTGGTCGTTCGTGAAACCGGTCAAGGGAACGCCACCTGTGGTGGAGAATGATGATTGGGCAAAAGATGGAATCAGTCGTTTTATTCTGGCAAGCCTTGAGGAGAAGGGATTGAATCCGGTTGGCGAGACGGATCGTGTAACGCTGATTCGTCGTGTATCGTTTGATTTAATTGGGTTGCCGCCGACACCCGCGGAGGTGGATGCATTTGTCCATGACAAGTCGCCCAATGCGTACGAGAAACTGGTGGATCGCCTGCTCGCATCGAAGCATTTTGGGGAACGTTGGGGAAGACACTGGCTGGATGTGGCGCGGTATGCGGAGTCAACGGGAAAGACACGAAATTACCCTTATCCTCATGCGTGGAAGTACCGGGACTGGGTGATTGAAGCGATCAACAAGGACAAGCCTTACGACCGGTTTGTGATGGAGCAGGTGGCGGGTGATCTGCTCGCAGGTCGCACGGCAGACCAACGGAACAGCCAGAAGATCGCGACAGGTATGTTTGCAATGGGGAGTTACGACCTGAACGAACGCAATACGCGACAATTTAAGATGGATGTAGTGGATGAGCAGATCGATACGATGGGGAGAGCTTTCCTGGGATTGACACTGGGGTGTGCACGATGTCACAATCATAAATTTGATCCTGTCCCGACGACCAATTATTACGCGCTGGCGGGCATATTCGTAAGTTCCGAGGCGAAGTTTGGTTATGGCAGCAGACAGGGTGGGGGGAATCGGATGAGCAATGCACTACTTGTATCGCTGGAGAAGGCTGGCGAAGACAATAACGGTGCGACAACGGCCAAGAATGTACCGGTACAACAGAGCTTATCGAAAAAGGAATATGACCGACGCATGACGATGCTGAACGCGCAACTTAAGCAGGCTCAGAGGCGGTTGAAGCGTTTGTCGAACAGCGCGGCGAAGAGGAGCAAAAACAAGAGACGAAATAAGAACGCCACGAATGGCCAGACGGAACAACTGAAAAAGACAATTGCCGGATTACAACGTCAGGTCCGATCACTTCGCAAGCAATCTCCGCAAGGAGGCACTAGAGGCAGCGGCAACGTCGCTATGGGATTGGCGGAAGGAAATCGAGTTGCAGATGTGAAAGTTCATATTCGAGGAGAAATATCAAACCTGGGCAGGTTGGTAAAGCGTGGCTTTGTAGAGGTCATTACGGATCGCAACAAATCGACTCACGCGACAGGAAAGGGGTCGGGAAGACTGGACCTGGCGAGGTGGCTGGTGGATGAGGGAAATCCGCTAACGGCACGTGTGGCGGTGAATCGTGTATGGCATCATTTATTCGGTCGCGGACTGGTGTCGACGGTGGACAACTTTGGGGCGACCGGGTCTCGACCGACACATCCTGAACTGCTGGATTATCTGGCGGTGGAGTTTATGGAAGACGGCTGGTCGATGAAGGGATTGATTAAGCGCATAACGATGAGCAAGGCTTATCGGATGAGCAGTGCACACAACACTAAGAGCTATGAGGTGGACCCGGACAATCTGCTGCTATGGCGCATGAATCGGAAGCGACTTGAGGTAGAGGCGATTCGTGATGCGATGATGTTCGTGGCGGGATCTTTGAATATGAAGCCCGCGGTGGCGTCGCCTGTGGCTCGATACGGGAACGGCGAGATTCGCCGAAATGCACAAATCGATTCGGTGACGACGGGATCATCTCACCGCAGCGTGTATGTGCCGATTCTGCGTGGTTATGAGCCTGAGATGTTCAGTATTTTTGACTTTGCTGAGCCGAGCGAAGTGAAGGGGCGAAGGGATATCACGACAGTGGCGCCGCAGGCACTGTTTATGATGAACAGTGAATTTGCCATGACGCAGGCGAAGCGGGCGGCTGAGGATATGTTGACGCGATCGGAACTGAAGAACCTGACGCGCGTCAAGCACGCTTATCGGAATGCGCTGGGACGTGAGCCGAGCAAAGCGGAATTGGATCGGGCCGTGAGGTATGTGTTCAACTACATCCAGAGCAAGGGCGAATCGAAAGCTGCGGTGACGGAGGCTTGGGCGAGTCTTTATCATGCGTTGTTTGCAAGCGCTGAATTTCGATATGTCTATTAAGCGATCAGGGACGGGTGTAGATAGCCGGCGCAAAGCGTCAGATGAATACAGGAAAGACAACCATGCATGAATCTGGTGAAATGACGATGATAAACCGACGCAACGCTCTGAAACTGGCGGCCTGTGGATTTGGATATACGGCCCTGGCGGGGCTGACGACTCAAGCCGCCGGAGCATATCGCAACCCATTGGCGCCGCGCCTTCCACACTATGCGGCAAAGGCAAAGCGCGTGATTTTCATGTTCATGCAGGGCGGACCGTCGCATCTGGATACATTTGATTATAAGCCGGAACTGGTGAGAAACGGCGGGAAGAGCGGGGGCGGCAAGGCCAGGGGACGAGGACGCGGGAAGTTATTGGCGCCGGTGTTCAAGTTTCGTCCGCGCGGTAAGTCTGGATTACCGATTTCGGATCTGTTTCCACATCTCTCCAGCCATGCGGATGATCTTTGCCTGATTAACGGGATGCACACCAACAATCCCGCGCATCCGCAGGCAACGATCATGATGCATACCGGAAGTATTAACTTTGTTCGTCCATCGGTAGGCTCGTGGACAGTGTACGGTCTGGGGACAGAAAACGAGAACTTGCCGGGCTTCATAACGCTCAATCCGCTGAATCGATTGGGAGGGACGCAAAACTACGGGGCGGCTTTTTTACCGGCAGCCTATCAGGGCACTCCGGTAAGCGCGGGCGGACGCGGTTCAGCCAAAGGCGGGATTCCAAATCTGGCGAATAAGAATCTATCGGTCACACAGCAAAAGAAGCACCTGCGACTGATTCAGGAAATGAATCATGAGTTGCTTGAGCGTTCCGGCGTGGACCATGACCTGGAAGGCATTATTGAGAGCTATGAGTTGGCCTTTCGTATGCAGACAGCCGTTCCGCATGCCTTGGACATATCGAAGGAACCGGAGGAGGTGCGTGAAGCATATGGTGTGATGACCGGGGCAACACGAAACTTTGGAACGCAATGCCTGATGGCGCGGAGACTGGCAGAGGAGGGTGTGCGATTTATCGAACTGACCTATAACGGATGGGATCAGCATAACCGCCTGCGCGACCGACTGACATCCAATGGTCATGGTATTGACCAACCCATTGCCGCGTTGATGGCGGATTTGAAACAGCGTGGGCTGTTTGAAGATACGTTGATCGTATGGGGTGGTGAATTTGGTCGAACGCCGCAGGCGCAGACACCCAAGGGCGACGGTCGTCGTCATAACAATCGCGGGTTTACCATGTGGATGGCTGGCGGAGGCGTTAAGGGCGGGATCCGATATGGTGAAACGGATCCCACCGGTGGTACAAGTGTGAAGGACAAGGTGCATGTGCATGACCTGCACGCCACACTCTTGCACCTACTGGGCCTGAATCACGAGAAGTTGACGTATCGCCATGCGGGTCGGGACTTCCGGTTGACGGATGTGTATGGTCGGGTGGTGAAGGAAATCGTCGCTTGAGAAAGAGCGAGGGGTTATACGGACACGGTGCAATGCAGCGGGGTGGGTGTCCAGTTATTCAGACGTGACGGGGTCATTATCGGAAGACGTCCGTTCAGACACCGAGCCATCAATCCTTTATTATCGTCGGTCATGACGGTGATTATCGGTAAGCGTGGGAATTCTCAAATACGACCGATTTGCAACTAACATCCTGTATGGGATGTGCCGATATGTTTGTTTGTAGGGGTTGTGATGGATGAAGGGTATTTGAGGTTGGTACAGTGAGTTTGAACGCACCGAACGCATACTTGAAAACAAAAGTGATGACGGCGAGTCCCGAACAACTTCGCCTGATGCTTTATGATGGCGCGATCAAATACCTTCGTCAAGCTCGCAAGGCAATGAACGAAAAAGATTATGAAGGCGTGTACAACGCTATCGTACGTGCGCAGAAAATCACACTCGAACTGTCCACCAGCATCAATCACGATATGAATCCGGAACTGAGCAGCCGCATGGTGGGATTATATAACTATATATATCGCAGACTGATTGATGCGAATGTGGAACGAGATTACACGGCAATCGATGAGTCGATCAAGTTGTATGAGTACGAACGAGAGACATGGGTGATGGCATTGGAACGACTGGCCAAGGAAAATGAGACTCAGGCTACAGAGACCGCCAATGCCGCGATTGACCGGGCCAAGCAGGAAGGTGACCATTCGGGCGGAACGATTGCCAAGATAGGGCCGGCCGTATCTACTCCAAATAACGACACCAACAGCACCAGCAGTTTTTCAATCCAGGGATAAAACGGGAGATCTGTCGGAGACAGAATAGAGGACGCTCTCATGGACGCTTCGTGAACTTCACGAAGCGTTTTTTATTTTTCGTTTAACCCGCCGGATGCCCAAATCCTTGCAATCAGGATCAATCCCGCCACCGCAATGACGAATCCCATCGTGGTCGTCTCCGGCCCGTCGCCGAAAGCGAGTACGGCACCACCTGCCAAAAACAGGCCAATTCCTGTGAGTACCAGAATGAGTTTTCGTCCAGCCAAAAGCATGATCCGCAGTCCTGTGATTGGCGTGTCCGAAGAAATTATGCCGACGCACACAACATTTCCATGTCAATAATTCACTTCGATGGTTCCGAATATATAAACGTGTGGGAAACCGTTTAACGTTCCTCAGTGTAGCTTTTGTGGAGCATTTCCCGTTCTGGAGATAAGCCATGACGCACGCATCTAAGCATTCATCAGCCAAGCAACTCAAGGCGATGCACACACCTCAGGCCATTCGGGATCGGTTGGAAGAAGGACCACGCGAGGGATTCCTGGGGGACTTTGTGTTTGGGGCAATCGACGGCACAGTGACGACGTTCGCCGTGGTTGCAGGTGTTGAAGGGGCAGGACTTGCTGCGGGAATCATTGTCGTGCTTGGGCTTGCAAATCTTCTGGGGGATGGTTTTTCGATGGCTGTGGGAAATTATCTGGGCAAGCGCAGTGAAGAGCAGTTGCTTGAGCGATATCGCCGGATTGAAGAAGATCATATCGACCGCCACCCGGAGGGCGAAAAGGAAGAAATTCGACAAATCTTTGCGATGAAGGGATTTGAAGGGGACACGCTCGAACAGGCAGTGGAAATCATTACCGCCGAGAAGCAGCGATGGGTGGACACGATGTTGGTCCACGAGTGGGGCGTTACGCCACAGGGCGGCAATGCAGTCAAAGCGGCATGGGTTACCTTCTTCGCCTTTGTTACCGTAGGCACTTTGCCGTTGGCTGCGTTCGGATGGCAATTGATCGTGCCGGAGAATCTAGCCCTCCCAAATGCATTCCTGGTAAGTTCAATCATGACGGGTGTGGCATTCTTTGTCGTCGGGGCGATGAAGAGTCGAGTCACGGAAGAGAACTGGATGAGGGCAGGTACCTTAACATTACTGATGGGAGGGACGGCTGCGGCACTGGCCTATGCGGTCGGCGCACTACTTACAGGTCTGGTTTGAACGTGGCATCCTCAATCAACCATCACGTTGAGGAGCGAGGGGCATGGTTGACTCATCGATCAGGCCCGAGAGTGGAAGTTGCATCTGGACATAGGTTGAAGATGCATGACGGGCTTTCGCTTGAGCCATAAGCTGTGCATGCGTGCCGACCTGCTCTGAGGGATCATCGGGGCGTCGCTGTACATAACGACCATCGGACTGCATATCCCAAACTTGCCGTTGATCGTTCAGCATCATGTCAAGCATCTGCCAACACTGTAATCTGACATCCTGGGCAAACAAGGGCACGATTGCCTCTACGCGCGTGTCGAGATTGCGGTACATCCAATCCGCCGAACCTATGTAATAATCACCTTCGACCGGGTCTTCCTGGCCATTGGCGAAATGGAAGATTCTGGTGTGTTCCAGAAATCGACCAATCATGGATGTAACGCGAATGTTCTCGCTCAACCCAGGCACGCCCGGACGCAGGCAGCAGAATCCGCGAACGAGAAGGTCGATCTGCACACCTGTCTGCGATGCCTGATACAGCAAACGAATGATCTGTTGATCTTCGAGACTGTTCATTTTGGCGACAATTCGGGCAGGTTTTCCGATTCGACAATTTTCCACCTCACGGCGGATCAACTCCATGAAGCGTGATCGCATATTCACCGGGGCAACAAGCAGGGTTTGGTAATCACGTTTGAGAGATCGGCCTGTAAGGTAATTGAACAACGCCACCAATTCTTCGGTCACTTCAGGTCGGGCGGTAAAAATACCCAGATCTGTATAAAGTTTGGCAGTACCCGGATGGTAGTTTCCTGTACCAATGTGGGCGTAACATCGCATCCCATCGGAGTCGTTTCGCACCACCAAAGCCGTCTTGGTGTGGGTCTTGAGTCCGGCGATCCCGTATACGACGTGAACCCCGGCGGCCTCGAGTTTTCGAGCGCATTGGATGTTGCGCTGCTCATCAAATCGGGCGGTGAGTTCGACCAGACAGACCACCTGTTTTCCCGATTCAGCGGCACGGATCAACGACGCAATAAACGGCGAATCATCGCTGGTGCGGTAAAGGGTCAACTTGATGGCGACAACCTTGGGATCGCGGGCGGCAGTGGCAATGAATCGCTCGACAGAAGCTGCGAATGACTCATAAGGGTGGTGAACCATGAAATCACCCGCCCGAATCAACCCGAACATGTCAACGTCATCGCCCGCCAAATAAGAAGGCACGACGGGAGACCAGGGTTCGATTTTCAAATCCGGCAACGGTAGATCCGTAAGCGACTTCAGTTCCGAGAAATCCAACTCCTCATCAAGCTCGTACACATCGTCATCATTTAGTTCAAGTTCCTCGGTAAGGAAGCGCAACATCCACGGATCGGGATTGGGGCCGTGCTCCAGACGTACGACACTTGCAAATCGTCGTGCGCGAAGTTCCTCGGCGATCAGTTCAAGCAGATCCTCGGCATCCTCTTCATCACGCTCAAGATCGGCGTTACGCGTGATGCGAAACGGCATGACATTGAGGATTTCCATGTCAGGAAACAGATCGTCCAGATTATGACGCATGACCTCAAGCAGACTGACGAAGCGATACTTTGAACCATTCCCTTCGGATTCCAGTTGTATCCAACTGGGCAGGATGGCTGGAATTTTGATACGGGCGAACAGACGATCGGCTTGATCGGGATGTCGAAGCGTTACGCCAAGCGATTCGGAGAGATTGGAAAGGAACGGGAAAGGATGTCCCGAATCCACGGCAAGCGGAGTCAATACAGGAAAGACATTCTGGCGGAAATATCGCTCGGCCTCACGGCACTCTTTGTCGGTGAGTTCTTCCCAGGTCAGCAGATGGACACCAGCACTGCTCAGAGCGGGTTTGATTTCCTCAGAAAAACACCTCGCCTGCTCCCTTAACATGGGCGCGACGGTCCTGCGTATGGCTGCGAGTTGTTCAGAAGGCGTCAGCCCATCCGCAGAACGCGAGATAACACCGGCGGCGATCTGTCGCTTAAGCCCGCCGACACGCTTCATAAAAAACTCATCCAGATTGTTGGAAAAGATGGCGAGGAAATTGACACGCTCCAGAAGGGGCGTGCGTTCGTCCAAGGCTTCATGGAGAACGCGCCGATTGAATTCCAGCCAACTCAGTTCGCGATTCAAAAAAACATCGGGACCAAGGTCAACCGCGCCGCGCTTGGACGGAGCAACAAGGTCATAGGGCGGGATCCCAAATCCCGTCGGGTCAATATTGGTATCCAACATTCGTTCCATAAGTACCTCTGCCCGATTCGCGGACGTTCCATACACCCCCAACTGCCGCTTCCAGCCGTCCACCATCCAAACAAAAACCTGATGCCGTTTACCAGAAAGTCCGCCACCCGGATTGCATCTGCACCCCAATCATAACCGGCGTGAGCCAAAAGGATAACGCTTTGGCGTCAGCCACGGGTTAGTATTGGATTAAGCGATCAGAATCCGTCCCGGCGTTCAATTAAGGCGGTCTGTTAACAAAGATCTCACATTCTTGTTATCGGGCAGGAAAGTTGGTGAATTTGCCTGAAACGCCGTTTTCATTACAATCCGACCGGTCAAACGCCGTCTCAGACGGTAAAACCCTGAAAACAGGATATCTGCCATGCGACTACTGCACGTCATGCTTCGCGTGACCGATCTGGAACGATCGATCGAGTTTTACACCAATGTGTTGGGGATGGAGTTGCTCCGACGGAAGGACTACCCGGATGGAAAATTCACGCTGGCCTTTCTGGGTTACGGTCCGGAGGCGGAAAATACCGTGCTGGAGCTGACACATAATTGGGAAACGGATTCCTACGAATTAGGAACCGGTTACGGCCACATTGCGATCAATGTCGATGATGTGTATGTGGCAGCCGAAGAGGTTCGCAAGCGGGGAGGCAACGTCACAAGGGAACCGGGCCCAATGAAACATGGAACGACAATCCTCGCGTTTGTCGAAGACCCGGATGGATACAAGATTGAATTGCTTTCCAGAGGTTGAGGATCAAAGCCTGTACCGATCGCTTACCCCCTACCGTTCATACCATCGTGTTACTTAGCCTACCGATACCCTCGATGGAGATGTTGACGGTATCACCGGCCTGTAGTGAAAACTCATCCTGAGGAACGATGCCCGTACCGGTCATGAGTAAACACCCGACCGGAAACTCATTGTCACGAAACAGATACTCGGCAAGGTCCGGCAGTGTTTTCTTCATTTGACTTACCTGCGTGTCGCCCGTGAAAACGGAATCACCATTACGCAGGATTTCGATACTGATGGCTGTGTCCGGATCGATAGGTTCTTGCTGAATCAGGACACCCGGTCCAACGGCTGCGCATCGCGAAAACGTCTTGGCTTGTGGAAGATAGAGTGGGTTCTGACCTTCGATATCACGACAGGACAGGTCATTACCGATGGTGTAGCCGACGATGTCACCGGAACGATTCAATACAAGTGTGAGTTCGGGCTCGGGTACGATCCACGTGGAATCGCGACGGAGGTGCATGGATTGTCCAGCGCCAACGACACGATGGGGTGTTGCCTTGAGAAAGAGTTCGGGGCGGTCAGCGTGGTAAACGCGGTCGTAAAAATCCGCGCCGCCCGCGTCTTCGGACTCCTCCATACGTGCCGTGCGCGATCGATAGTACGTCACGCCCGCAGCCCACACTTCCTGACTCTGCAAAGGCGCGAGAATTTCATCTTCGGATGGAATCGACATGGTATCACCCACGTCAATCTGCATTTGGAGATAGTTGGACAAATCCTCCCGATTGATCAGGTCGTCCCAGTCCGTATCCCCCGCACCATAACACGCGCCGTCGTGTTCAACGATCAACCCACGTTGTTTCGTTCGATACAAAATCATGATTTGATACTCCGTAAATGAATCGCAGAGTATACCTACACGACGAGGAAATGAAACGTTACCCCCCTACCGATGTGCTCGGTCGCACTTTATTTTGACTTGTCCGCCGGATCGAGTTTTACATCCCGCAGCCAAACGCTGGTAAACCGTCGATGCTTTGGATCAGGAAGCGTCTTGCAATCCATCCCGGCGATAATCTTGGTACCCTCGTCCAAAAGTACCAATAGATCATTACCCTTTGGCGACACGATCAATCCCTCGGGACCGGAACCTACGCCAAAATTAAGACCCTGAACCACTTTCGGTGCTTCATCGGACCCCGGCCCCTTCCATTGAAAAAGGCGAAATGGGCCGCCGCTGCCGACGGGACCTGCAAGAATCATGTATCGCTTTCTAGCGGGCCAGTAGGCGATACTGCGTATTCCGAGACCTTCCAGGGCGATCTCAATCGGATGGCCGAAGTCAGGTTTGGCCCCTTTCTCAAGTATGTCAGCGGGATTACGAAGGGGTACTATCAGGGCATGTTGCCCGCCTCTGGCAGTAAGTGGCCCGACCAACGGGCTGCGGAAGCCAATCAATAACGTTCCTTCCGGTGTGGCACATAATCCTTCGATATTGATCCCACCTTTTTTGGGCGGGATTTTCTTCTTGGAATTCAGCTTGTATCGTCGCTGTACCTCACTGGACGGACTGGTCAAAATCTTGACAAAGTCGTTGTTAGGCTTGCCGACTCCCTGAACGACCAGTTCCTTGCGGACATCGCGCGAAAGATCGGTTGCAAAAAACCGGAGGCGACTGGATCGCTTCTTGCCATCCTTGTTTCGTCCGTGTGAACTGATCCAATAGATGCGATCCTTGATGCGCGCCGCACCTTCAATATCGACTTCGCGTGACAGTCCCGTATCATCGTACCTCTTGGGTTTCAGGTAGCGATCCATGTTGAAAGCCTGAACGGGGCTTCCTGATTTATCCGACCGGTAAAGCCTGAGATAATTGTCTTCATCGTTGGCAACGAGGAAGTGGTGTTCATCAATCCGGACGGCCGCCGAGGCGTCACACATACCGCGATGATAGTGTTGATTCGGATCGCTCGGCTGCTTGCGATTAAGCTCCGCCAGTTCTTCTTTGGTCAACTCGGTTTTGGGGCTTTTCTTATCGACCGCCCAGACGGATGCGACTGTCAACAAAATAATTGAGATGTAGAGAATATTACTCATTATCTTGCATCTCCTGAGGAGGCCCCCACGCCGGATGGAGTCGCATTCATTGCAAGTCGATGCACCATATTTTTGAGTTCCGCGACCTCACTCTCCAATTGCTCGACGCGTTGAGCCAGGTCCGAGTCCTGTGATGCGACGGCTTGAGTTACGCTGGACGACGACGAATCCTCTGGTCCAACCACCTGATCAATTGGATGGAGGTCCGGACAAAGCAATTGGGCATACCGCTCCGCCCGACTCCCCGGTGCGGGCGAAAGACGACGCACCATCGGTTCATCACCTTCCATTAATTCGGCAAGGATATTCCGGACAATATCTAGTGATTCCAGTGGCCTCATGCGTGAACAGCGTGTGCGCAGTTCCCCCAATGTTTGGGGCCCACGCATCATAAGCTCAGCTAATACAGCCAGTTCATTGCTCCCCACACCAAGCCCTTCCCGTGCATTATGCTTGAATTTCGCAACGCGAGACCCGACCGTGTCCACCACCAAAGCCAGACCTTTGCCTCGTAGCGAATTGATGGTATCAGAAACCTCGATTTCCTCATAAGAAACAACCGGCTCGCGATTGCTTTTCTGGTTACAGCCGGTGGTCAAGCCGTTGAGGGATATGGGATACTGCGCCGGCGTCGTAAATGCCTTTTCAAGCAGAACACCAAGCACCCTACACTCCTGTGGCGATAATGCGACCATTCCTGGCAACTCCTGGCGGTTTTTCGTGCGCCCCGGCAGTCTTTGAGCATCGGTTAATCATATGCACACACTTATTACGCACATCAGAAAATGCAGGTTTTAGGTAAATACGCCTATCCGGAAACGCCGGATCTAGGGTATAATGAAAAAGCTGTTAGCAAGCGGTTCGCGAGGAGATTGCACAGGCGGCGCCCGAAAATTTTCGGGAAAATCTCGATAGACACTTCCACAGGCACTTCGTCGAAATCCTCAACAGCGAATCAAGGGGTAAAACCGGAATTCACCGGTGTCATTTTTTCGTCAATGGATCATGGGAACAGGGTGTGTGGCCATGGAGGCAATGATAGTGCGAAAAAGTACCAAGCGATATCGTCAGGTCCGCCGAGACCTTCGAATCGAACGGCTTGAGTCCGAGTTTTCCGGTCAACACCGTTCGATGGAGACACTGGAGCAGAGACTCCTGCTCTCCTCCGTCATCATCAGTGAATTCATGGCGAGCAACAATTCGACCCTGCAGGATGCCGATGGCGATTTTTCCGATTGGATTGAACTTCAGAACACTTCCCTGAATGCCGTGAACCTCGAGAACTGGAGCCTGACGGACGACGGTGACGACTTGACGAAATGGACCTTCCCGTCAACGATCCTCCCCGCAGGTGACCACCTTGTCATTTTCGCCTCCGGCAAGGATGGCAACATTGGCGGACAACTGCACACCAATTTTCAGTTGGATGCCGATGGTGAATACCTGGCATTGGTTGAACCGGATGGCTCGACCTTGGCGACGGTGTTTGACCCGTTTCCGGATCAGTTCGAAGACATCTCATACGGCACCGAACAAGCCGCAACCAGCGTAACTGCCGTTGACGAAGGCGCGACGGCTGACATCTTAATTCCCACGGATGGGTCACTGGGAACAACATGGACAGGCGGCAACGAGCCGTTTAATACCGCTGGCTGGACGACGGGCGCTACAGGCGTGGGCTTCGATGCCAATGGCGGCGGTCCGATCACCAGCGATGCGCCGAATCTCGTCGCCTATTACGACTTTGACGATGTCGATGACCCTACGGTCGCGTTGGATACATCGCCTGCAGTCGTGGCCGATGGATTTATCAACGGGCCGACGTATCAACTCTCGCCATCCCCGGTCGGCGGCACTGCGGCACTGCGTTTCAACGGCGGCGGCAACCGCGTTACCGTGAACAGTTTCAAACGACCGGACGATACCTACACCTATTCACTGTGGTTTAATCCAACCAACAACCTCACATCCGGATCACCTCGGGCCGATCTTCTCTACGGCCTGCAACAGGGAGGTGAGACGAGCCCTCGTCCCCATCTCAGCTTTAACAAAAACGGCGGCGGTGAGATCGGACTGTTCACCAATGATAATGGCAGCAACAGCGGTGAAATCGTCACCGCCACCAATTCATGGAACGCCAATACGTGGTATCACATCGCGTTTACTTTTGACGGCATAATCCACCGCGTATTCGTAGACGGTGAGCTGGATAACACGCGTGTCGCGCCGGCCACGCAACCATCGGATACGGGCTTTAACATCGGTGCAAACAGCGGCGGCGGAAACGCGTTCATTGGTTTGATCGATGAAGTCGCCATCTTCGATGACGCCCTGAATTTCACGCTTGCCGGCAGCACGGTTGTTGACGGTGAAATGCATGCCCTTTACAACCAGGGCGTTAACTCGGCGGCAAGCCCTACATCTCACTTCGCAACGCTTGATTTCGGCCAATTTGGGCAACGTGTCGAGCCTGGCGCAGTCGCCATCAACGGCGCAGGCAGCGGTTTTGCCGTCACCAATGTTCCAGTGACGGCAGATACGGGTGATCAGATTACCGTATCAACGTCCATCGTGGACTTTCGCGACAGAGGTGATTCGGCATCATCCGACCCGCTCGTCCAACTGGGTGAAGATTTCATCAAGCAGAATGGCGGTACCGTGACCGTTACGCTGGGGGACATGCCGGCCGGCAAATATGCCGTCACAGGCTATCATACGGATTCTGATTTTGACCAGGCTTCTATCATTCGTGTATTCGTAACCGATGCCAATGGGGCCAACGTCCTGCAATCCGGCACAGGCAATGCGGGCACACTCCTGACGGGTGTCAATGATTTATCCACCGCCGAAATGAACCGCGGTCGGACTCAATTCATCGTCGAGTCTGACGGGGTTTCCCCGATTGTCATTCGTTTCGACGGCACGACCTCACCGGATACCGAGACGCCCCTTAACGGTCTGAGAATTGAACAATTCGCAGGACCGTCGCTCGAAGCATTTATCGATACCGATATTCAGGCGCAGATGTTCAACACCAGTTCCAGCGCCTACCTCCGCTTCCCCTTTAACATTACCAATCCCGGTGACTTCGATACGTTGACACTCAACATGAAATACGACGATGCATTCGTCGCATATATCAACGGAGTCGAAGTCGCTCGTTCATCCAATGCTCCGGCGGGAGCGGTGGATTTTGATTCCACCGCCACTTCCGAACGTGACCAGGTTCTCGCGGGTGAATTCCAAGGATTCAATATTACCCAACACCTCGGTGCACTTCAGGCGGGGGATAACATCCTGGCTATCCACGGCATCAATCGCGCAATAGACAATGAAGATTTCCTGATTGAACCCCAACTGATCGGCTCAAACATCGAAGGGACAGCTCTACGCTTCTTCGACACACCCACACCTGACGCCACCAACAACGACGGATTCCTGGGTTTCGTCGGCGACACCGAGTTCAGCATTGATCGCGGTTTTTACGATGCCCCGATCAATGTTGAGATTACGTCCGACACGCCGGGCGCTCAGATTTATTACACCACCAACGGTTCGGATCCCTCACCGACGAACGGTACGCTCTACACCGGGCCGATCAATATCACCACGACCACCACACTCCGCGCCGTCGCTACGAAGACGGATTTCCAGTCATCCAATATTGATACTCAGACCTACATTTTCATTGACGATGTATTGAATCAGCCGTTACTCGTCCCGGGACTGCCCTCGACATGGAGGGACGGTGGAGGGTCCAAGCCTGCTGACTACGGAATCGATCCGGATATTACAGGATCACCCGTATACGGTGATCTCGTGGATGACGCCCTGTTAGCGATCCCCACGCTCTCGATCGTGACGGATCAGGCCAGCTTTTGGGATTTCAACACCGGGATATACATGAACTCCCGCAGCAAAGGTATCGCCTGGGAACGCGCCACTTCCGCGGAACTCATCTTCCCCGATGGGAGCGAAGGCTTCCAGATTGATGCGGGTCTGCGTATGCAGGGAGGTGCAAGCCGCGCTCCTGAAGCCTCGCCAAAACACTCCATGAGTCTCCGCTTCAGACAGATTTACGGTGAGGGCGACCTCGATTTCCCACTGTTCCCCGGAACTGAGGTTGATGACTTTGACACAATCCATCTCCGTGCCATGTACAACAATTCATGGATTCACCGCACGGCCAGCCAGCGTAATGCCGCCCAGATGATTCGAGACCAATGGGCAAGGCAAACCATGATCGACATGGGTAACGAGGACGGCGGACACGGACGACCCGCGCACATTTACCTCAATGGCCTCTACTGGGGCATTTACATGCTTCAGGAAAGACCGGATGAGAATCACTACGCGGCATACGCCGGTGTGGATGGTGATGTCATAGATGCGCTCAACGGCGGATCGTTCATTAATGGTTCCAGCGCTGCCTGGAATGAAATGAAGGCCGCCGTCTCAAGTCGTGACTGGAATCTCATCCAGGAAAGACTCGATGTCGAAAACTATATTGACTTCATTCTCGTCCAGCGATTTGGCGGCAATGATGACCTGAAAGGTAACGGTAACTGGCGAGCGGCGGGTGGCGGCCCTGATCGCCTACCGTTTAAGTTCTACGCTTGGGATACCGAACGCATTCTCGAAGGCAACGACCGAACAACACAGCCCCGTCCTGAGCCGGACCCTCCCGGCATTTGGAACGACCTGATTCAAATACCCGATTTCCAGATTCTCCTGGCTGACCGAATCCAGAAACATCTCTTCAATGGCGGCGCACTGACCGTTGATGCCAACATCGCGCGCTACCAGGCCATTGCCTCCGAACTCGAACTTCCCATGATTGCCGAATCCGCCCGATGGGGTGATTATCGACGTGATGTATTCGGCAACGGGACGAAACTGTATACCCAAGCGGATTGGCTCAACGAACGAAACCGTATCATCAACTCCTATTTCCCGTTCCGTACCAACTTCGTCATCAACGAATTCCAGAATATCAACTGGTCGCCCGACATCGACGCGCCGACCTTCAACCAGAACGGCGGACCAATCACACCCGGCTTCCAACTCACCATGACCAATCCCAACGCCTTAGGAACGCTTTACTACACCACGGACGGCTCTGACCCACGTCTGCCCACGGTGGGGGAAGTTGATACAACCACGCTCGTTGCCGAATCAGATACCAAACGTGTGATCGTCCCCAATCTGGCGCTGCATAACCAGATCGGAACAACCTGGCGTGGAGGCGTGGCATTTGATGACTCGGGTTGGACTCAGCAGATCGACGGCGTGGGATACGACCAGAACACAACCTACAACCCATTCCTCGACCTTTCCAACGACCTGGAACCGCTGATGGTCGGTACAGGCAAGAATACATCCGCCTATATTCGCGTAGCGTTTAATGTGACCGCTGATCAAATAGCCAAAGCAGATACGATGACGCTCAAAATGCGATGGGAGGACGCTTTCGTTGCGTTCATCAATGGCACAGAAGTAACGCGCTCTCCCAATGTTCCCGGTTCTCTAACATGGAATTCCGCTGCGACTGGCACCAATAGCGACAGCGCCGCCGTCACCCAGCAGTCGTTCGACCTCACTGTTCACCTGGATGAATTGCAGGTTGGCCAGAACATTCTCGCCATTCACGGGATTAACCGCAGTCTTACCTCCTCTGACTTCCTCATCTCTCCCCAACTCGACATCACCGACGTCCCTGAAGGCTCGACAGGCGTCAGCCCAAGCGCCATCGAATACACCGGACCGATCACACTCGACGATAACACACATATTCGCGCCCGCATACTTTCCGGCACCACCTGGTCCGCGGCAAACGTCACGACTTTTAGCCTTACCGATCAACCGCTTCGTATTACCGAGCTAATGTACAACGCCGCCGACCCGACACCTGAGGAGCTTCTGGTTATACCCGCTCTCACCAGCGATGACCTGGAATGGCTTGAAGTGCGCAACACCAGCACTTCGCCTCTCAACATCGCCGGTTTTCGGTTCACCGTTGGCATCGATTACACTTTCCCGAGTGACACCATCCTCGCGCCGGGTGAACATCTCATCCTTTCCAAAAACGTTGCGGCATTCGAGTTACGGTATGGCACGGGCCACAACGTCATCGGACCATACACCAGCAATATCTCTGATAATGGTGAACAACTCGTCCTCGTCGATTCCTCCGACAATGTCATTCATGATTTTGAATACGATGATGACGGCCCATGGCCAGGGCGTGCAGATGGGACCGGCAGCAGCCTGGAAGTGATCGATACCGAAGGTGATTACAGCGATCCCGATAACTGGCGATCAAGCAGCGAATACCTCGGCTCGCCCGGCGTTGCAGGCGCAGGCACTCGGCACGATGTCGTCGTCAATGAAGTCCTTACACACACCGACCTGCCACAAATCGATGCCATCGAACTACACAATCGCACAGGGGCATCAATCGATATCAGCGGCTGGGTACTCAGCGATTCAAATTCACGTTTCGACAAATTCGTTATTCCCGCAAATACCATCATCCCCGCCAACGGCTACCTCGTCTTTGATGAGAACGACTTTAACGCAGGCCTGAGCAATGTGGATTTCGCGCTTGATTCCGCTAACGGCGAGGACGTTTGGCTCCTCGAAACAGACGCTCAGGGTGACCTGATCAGCTTCGTGGATCATGTCGAATTCGGGGCGGCCGCCAACGGTGAGGCATGGGGACGCGTTCCCAACGGTACGGGCATTCTTCATCCCGTGGTCACTCCCACCCTCGGCGGCCCGAACGCGGCGCCGCGCATCGGTCCGCTGATCATCAGTGAAATCATGTACAACCCGCCCGCCCCCACGCAGGCGGAACTCGACACCTTCAGCCCCGACCTCGATGATGAAGATTTTGAATATGTCGAGATCTACAACCCCACCGGCTCAACCGTCGATCTTGAAAACTGGAGACTGCGTAAGGGCGTGGATTTTAACTTCGACCCAGGCACAACTCTCGGCCCGGGTGAAGTCGCCGTCGTCATTCGCTTTAACCCGCTGAATCCGGAAAACGCCGACCGACTTGATGCGTTCCGCGCTCGTTACGGGATCGACACTTCCGTCACCCTCCTCGGCGGATACTCCGGCAGACTCGACAACGGCGGCGAGAAGGTTGAACTTCGGAGGCCCGATGACCCCACCGCGGA
>JANQQT010000116.1 GCA_028284925.1 Phycisphaeraceae bacterium
AATTCATCAACCGCGACACCACACGCGCCACATTCCCATCAACCACCGGCTCCGCCATCCCAAACGCAATCGACCCAATCGCCCCAGCCGTATACCGCCCCACCCCGGGCAAATCCCGTATCCCATCCATACCACCCAATCCCTCCTCACCACCCGAATCACATATCCTCCTCGCCGCCGCGTGCAAATGCCGCGCACGCCGGTAATACCCCAGACCTTGCCACAACCTCAACACCTCCTGCTCATCCGCCTCCGCCAATGCATCCAGCGTTGGAAACGATTTCATAAACCGATCGAAATAATCAATCACCGTCGCAACTTGCGTCTGCTGCAGCATCGATTCACTGACCAACACATGATAAAATTCCCCCAATTCACCCGGCTCGCTACGCCACGGCAATCGACGATGCGATGCAACATACCAACGCAACAACGCACGAATAAAATCCCGACGCCGACGCGTCCCAAATCGCTCATGAAATTCTTCGCTGACCGACATACGACCGATCATAGGCAAAACCCCGGTCAATACCGCTGCCGCATCACGCCGATAGGTTAAACATGAGAAACCTCATCCTCTTTGACGACGGCCACCCCGGTATGGCCCCCCTCACCGACCTCCGCGCCGTATTTGAATTACGCACCGGCTCACTCACCACCGCCGAACGCATCACCGAGCAAGTCGGCGAACACCCCTGCGCCCTCGCCGTCCCCTCCCATATTGCCGATCTCATGGCCAGTCGCCACATGGAACTCATCAACGCCCTTCCCAAAGGTGATAACTTTCTTTTCGTCAACGGTCGCTATCCTCGTCTCACCGTCCAGATTCCAAACCAGAAAAACACCGCTATTTGCGACGCCCGAAACAACATCGCCATCCTCCACTGCGATCGCCCCGCCGCCGAAGCCTTCATCTCCGATCAATCCCAACTCCCGCCGCACGTCAAAATGGCTGACTCCTCCGAAATCCAGCTGCTCGAACGACCCTGGGATCTTTTGAACCAGGCCGACGAAAACCTGGAATTCGACATGAACATTCTCTCCAAACGTCTTCGCCCCCTCGTCGAAGACCCCGCCCCCCGCGTAACTGTCGTCGGCCCGCACCCCGTTCTTATCGGAGAAAAAACCACCGTCCACCCACACGTCGTATTCGACACCTCCGCCGGCTCAATCGCCATCGACGACCGCGCTGAAATCCGATCCATGAGCGTCCTCGTCGGCCCAACATACGTCGGTCGCGATTCCGTCATTTGCAACCACGCCCACATCCGCGGCCACTCCATCATCGGCCCCGTCTGCAAAGTCGGCGGCGAGGTCAATTCCTCCATCTTCCAGGGCTTTGCCAACAAAGCACACGCCGGATACCTCGGAGACAGCATCGTCGGCGAATGGGTCAACCTCGGAGCTTCCACCGTCACCAGCAATCTCAAAAACACCTACGGCGAAATCCGAATGCAAACCGACCCTTACGGTCAGGCTGATCCCACAGGTCGAACACACCTCGGCTCCATCATCGGCGACCACGTCAAAACCGCAATCGGCTCGCGACTCCTCACCGGCAGTTGCATCCACACCGGCGCCATGCTTGCCACCAGCGGATTCTCACCCAAATTCGTGCAGGCCTACGCATTTCTCACCGACTCGGGCGAACAAACCTACGACTTCGAAAAATTCTGCGAAGTCGCCAAAGCAATGATGGGGCGGCGCGCTGTATCCCTAACCCCCCAAATGCGCGCGCGACTTGCCGCCCTGCATCCCAATCACATCCCCACCAACGCAATCTGAAGTCAGCTCCCCCCACCCCGGTCATGCCCGAATCGGTCGCAACTTCATCAACGCTCCAGCTAAGTGCCATCTCAGCATATCCAATACGCTCATCGCTTCCTTCGTATCAATCAGGTCATTCCGCTCATCCGGATCCTTTACCAGGTCAAACAACGCACTCGCATCCTCGGTCTCCACATCATAAACAACCCGATGCTGCATCGTTTCAAACATCAATCGCGTGCCGTACTCGCTGATCGTCGCGTCCGACCCAACGTCATAACCATGAAACGCCGGCAAAACCGATTGCCCCACACATCCCGGCGGCACATCCACCCCGCCTATCGCACACAATGTCGCAACCCAGTCAATCGTACTCACAAGTCCATGATCCGCCTCTTCATCTTCTTCCGTCAAACTCGGATCAATCGCCTTCATCGCAGACGGCGGCGGAACAACCCACATCGGTACATACAAAGCAGGCCCCAGCATCGCCCGATGCCCCACCAACCCACGCTCGCCTAGCAATTGACCCCGATCCGAACACAACGTCATCCACGTCTGCTCTACCTTATTCTCACGCGCCAGCACCGACCGCAATCGACCTACGCCATGATCAATCTGCGACACCCGCGCAAAATAGTGATGCCGGATGTTCCGTAAATTCTCTGGCGACAAACGCTGCAACATGGATCGTGGGTACGGGATATCAGCATAGTTCTCAATCCGCCTCATATCCGCAGGCGCATACCCCCCCTCCAGTCGCTCCTGATCGATCTGTTTGCGAAATTTCGCAGGTGCGGGAAGATCATTACCAGGCCCCGTATACGCCACAATCAACACCCACGGCTGATCCTCCGGCAAACGCTCAATCATGATCTCCGCCTGCCGCGTAATAAACCCATCCACATCATCCGCAGGATCATCAATCCCGTCCCCCTCCAAAGCAAACGGCCCCGCCTTCTGTCGATTCTCCCGCCCATAACGCACCATATCATAAATCCCCCTGCGCCTCGCATACTGTAAAAACGCACACCCACCACCATCCACAGCACTCACATCACGCACAAGACATGCCTCATGTAAATGATCCACCACCATCCCCACGCGCCCCACGCCCGCAATATGGTATCCCGCATCCGCAAACTGCTTCACCCACCCACCCGGCATCGGGTCCGTTATGCTACCCTCATCCAATACACCATGCTGTCTCGGATAAAGTCCGGTAAAAAGACTCACCATCGAAGGCGTCGCCGCTGGCGTCGGACTTACCGCCGACAAAGGCAACCCTTGCATTGCCAGCCGATCCAGATGAGGAGTATCAACCGCCCACACATCCGCGCACCCAACGGCATCACAACGCTGACCGCTGGTCAAAAACACCACAATGTTACGATTACGCGGCATAGAGTATTCCGATTCTGCTATCGGCTGCTTCACACCACGCATTAACACACACCCTGTCACGACCAATAAACACACCCCGCCAAACACCTCAGACGGGATATCACACATTCGCCGGTTAAAATCCCGCTATGCCAAAATCTCTCGATTGCATCGTGTGCGGCTCGTGCGTCGTCGACATTCTCGTACGTCCGGTCTCGCTCTCCGATCCCATCGGCGGCGGTAATCTCATACGAGTAGAACCCATCGAAGTGGCACGCGGAGGCATCGTCTCAAACTCCGGCACCGCAATGGCCCGCCTCGGCATGAAAGCCGGAGCCTTCAGCTGCGTCGGCGATGACGACTGGGGCAAGATGATTCGACGCATGTACGATGATGAAGGCATCGACACATCCAACCTCATGACCCATCCAACCGCCGCCACCAGCACAACCGCCGTCCTCATCGATCAATCCGGCGAACGAAGCTTCGCCCATTGTGTAGGAGCCCCCAAACTCCTCAAAAAACAAGTCTTCATCGACCACCTCGATTATTTCGCCTCCGCCCGGATAGCACTCATGGGCTACTACTCCCTCATGCCCAACCTCGAATCCGACCTCGCGGATGTCATGGCCCAAATCCGATCCGTCGGCTGCAAAACCGCCCTTGATGCTGCGGGCGACGGCGGAACCATGAATCCCCTCACACAAATCCTTCCACACCTCGATATCTACGTCCCTTCCCACAACGAAGCTGAACACCAAACCGGCGAACACGACCCGCAACGGATCATTGAACGATTTCGAGAATGCGGCGCACCGGGTGTTTTAGGCGTCAAACTGGGTTCACAGGGCGTCCTTTTAAGTGGCAAAAAGGATGAATACACCCAAATCCCCGCCGCAGACCCGCCCGGCGACGTCGTCGACACCACCGGCGCAGGCGACAGCTTCTACGCCGGCCTTCTCGCCGGACTCATCAAAGGCATGGACCTCCATGACGCCGGACGCCTTGGCGTCGCCACCGGAGCCTGTTGTGTTACCGCCGTCGGTGCAACCACAGGCCTGAGAGGCTATAATGAAACCGCTCAATTGGTCGGTTTGCCCACAAATTAATGCCCGCATTCGACCTCAAATGAACGGATTCCCCCGCCCGCACACTACCAGTAGTGTTCACTTGATTCAGACTTTCACTTCGGAGCATCGTTCCATGCGATACGCCAATTGGTTCATGGTAATAACCTTGTCCTTAGCGGCACTCAGCTGCAGCAAGGTCCAGAAAGTCCTCGCCCCACGAAAAGCCCCACCACCACCCACCTACCGCGGACCATCATTCCTCCGCGGAGCCATCGGCTCACTCGCAACGCTCCGTGGATACCAATCAAATCTCGTCAGCGGCTACGGCCTCGTCGTCGGACTTAAAGACACCGGATCACCCGATTGCCCCCCGGCACTCCGCGAATTCATGCTCACCGAGATCGCCAAAGGCGGCTTCGGAAGACCCGGCGGCGGAGCCGAAGGCCTAACCCCCACACAAGTACTCGCCTCCAAGACAACCGCCGTCGTCCTTGTCCAGGGCATCATCCCTCCAGGTGCCACAAAAGGAACACGATTCGACCTCATCGTCAAAGCCCTACCTCAAACCCAAACCACCAGCCTCGTCGGCGGAACCCTCTACACAACCAATCTCCGAATCGGCGGCGAACGATTTGGTCAACCAAACCTCAACCCCATCGCAAGCGCAAACGGCCCCGTCTTCCACAATCCCTTTATCTCCGCCGATGCCAAAGGCAACAAGAAAACTTCCATCGACCTGCGAGTTGGACGCGTCCTCGCCGGTGGCGTCGCAACGCACGACATGCGACTCGAACTCGTCCTGAACCGTCCAAGCCACAAACGCGCTTTCGACATCGCCACCCGAATCAACACCCGATTCCCTCAATCCGTCAATGAAAAATTCCCCCTCGCCGTCGCCAAAAATGAAACACTCGTCGAAATCAACATCCCCCAAAAGTACGAGGACAACGTTCGCACCCTACTCGATGTCCTCAGTCACATCTTCATGGACCCCACCACAGGATTCATGACCCAGAAGGCTACCGAACTCGCCGACATGCTCAAAAACCCCAAGACCGAGCAACAGAAGAAATTTCGATCAGACTACGCCAACGACACAGCCTACGTCTGGGAAGCCATGGGCACTTCCATCGTCCCCATCATACGAAAATACTACCTCGATGAAGACAATCTTCTTCGCGTGGCCGCCCTCCAGGCAGGCGCCCGCCTCGGTGACACCCAAACCGTCAAACCTCTAACCCTGCTCGCAGGTGCCAACCTCGGCGGCATGAGCGAACAGGCCACCGCCCTCCTCGGCGAACTCATCGCAGCCACCGGAAACCGCGCCGCCGCCGAATCACTCGTACGTCTACTCGACAGCGATGACACTTTCGTCCGCATTGCCGCCTTCCATGGCCTCCTCAAGGTAAACCACCCCGCCGTCCGCCAAAACGTCTTCTCCAACAAGGTCGCCGTCGCCCGCGTCGCCTGCAGAAAACCCATGATTTACGTCGCCGATTCCGGACGACCCCGCATTGTCATCTTCGACCGCAGCATGAAACTCAAAGTCCTCGACTCCTTCTCCATGTGGAAAAACCGATTCATGCTAAAGAACGTCGAAGGCAACGAGCAGCAAATCGCCGTCTATTACCAACACGAAGACAGAATCAGAGGCCAAAGCCACACCATCCCCAACACCGTACCCTTTCTCGCCGGAACACTCGCCTTCCGCCCACACCCGGATTCCAAGACCGTCGGCTTCGACGTCACCTACAACGACATGGTCAGGATCCTCCACACACTCACCGAAAAGAAAATCATCAACGCACCACTCGTCCTCCAACAAACCAACCTCGCACAGATTATCGAACGACGCCGACTTCAGGAAACGCCTGAACAACGCCCCAACACCGACCAGGCGCCCGTGGGAACCCGACCCAACGAAAACGAAGAACCAAAAGGCTGAGGAACACGCTTTGTCCGACTTTCACCCATTCAAATCCGGAATCAAAATGGCATAACCTGAACTTTGGGGAGACACCACTCTCGATCACTTTCCCACAAGACCAAAGGACGGGAAAACTCCTTTATTTTCAACGAGTTGCATTTGTCTGAGAAATTGACCATAATTCCACCTCGCAGCCGATGTTTTGGGTATGGCTGCTCGCACGTCACCGCGACAATTTCCCCCGCGATGACTGTGAAAGACGATCAAACGGATCGACGCCCATTGGCTCCATGGATGGAGCGCTTAGCGACAGGAGGTCGTCAATAACATGCGTCTAGCCAAACTGACTCTTAGTGGGTTCAAATCTTTCGCCGACAAGACAGACATTAGTTTCTCAGCCCCCATGGTCGGCATCGTCGGCCCCAACGGCTGCGGAAAATCAAACGTCGTCGACGCCATCAAATGGGTGCTCGGTGAACAGTCCGCCAAGTCACTACGCGGCGGCGCAATGCTCGACGTCATATTTAACGGCTCTGCCTCCCGCAAACCCGCCGGCATGGCCTCAGTAACCCTTCACTTCGACAACCCCGCCGACGACAAAAACGAACGCATTCTCCCCCTCGAAGCAGACTCCGTCGCCGTAACCCGCCGCCTCTACCGCGATGGAACCAGCGAATACCTCATCAACAACCAGAAAGCCCGCCTCCGCGACATTCGCAACCTCTTCTACGACACCGGCATCGGCGCACACGGATACTGCGTCATCGAACAGGGCAAGGTCGACGCCATGCTCGTCTCCAACCCCGCCGAACGACGCAACATCTTCGAGGAAGCCGCCGGTATCTCCAAATTTAGGGCACAGAAAAAAGAATCCGCCCGCAAACTCGATCGCACCGAACAAAACCTCCTCCGAAGCCGTGACAAACTCGAAGAAGTCCAGAAACGACTCCGCTCCGTCAAAATACAGGCCACCCGTGCCCGCCACTTCCAGGAATACTCCCAGCGTCTCCGGGATCTCCGCCTCGAATACGCCCTCGCCGAATACCATAAACTCGAAGTCAAACTCAAAAAAATCACCACCAAACTCGAATCCCTCGAGACCCAACGATCTGAAACACTTTCCCAGCTATCGCTAAACGAAGAGCAACGCTCCGCCGCTGAATCAAAACGCCAGGAACTGCTCAACGCCCAACGCCAGCTCGAACAGGATCACCTCCAGACCCAGGCCACCCTCGATCAGGCTCAACAACGCAAACAATTCGCCGAATCCACTCTCGCCGACATCGAATCCCAGATCGCCGAACAAACCGAACAAAAAACTCAGTTGGACGAACGCAAACAGGAACTCGACTCCCAACTCAACGAATACGAGCAAATCCTCGAAGGCCTCGAATCCTGCGCCGCCGAATCGCAGGAGAACATCACCAACGCCCAAAATCAACATCGCGAACACCTCCATAGCCTCAACGAAGCCCAGTCACAACTCGAGGATGAAAAAGCCGGCATCGTCAATCTCCTTCGACGCTCCACCGAATTACACAACCAGATCAATGCCCTGAACGTCGAGGAAAAAAACCTCATCGGCCACCGCGAACGACTCAGCACCCGCGCAGACCAACTCGCAGATGAACTAGAATCACTCCTCACCGACCGCGACAACGTCGAAGCTCGCCTTAACGAAGCCACTGAACTCGTCGAAACCGAACTGACCCGCCTCGAAGAACAAAAGTCAGCCGCCGATGACCTCTCCGATGCCCACAGAAAACTCGCCGAACAACTCGCCGTCGAAAAGGAAAAACGCAGCGGCCTCGACTCCCGCCGTTCAACACTTCAGGAACTCGAAGAATCCCAGACCGGCGTCGACGAAGCCGTAAAAACCGTACTCGCAAGAAAAGCATCCAGTGAAAACAACCAGTTCGCCTTCATCAACGGTCTCCTCGCAGAGATGATCCAAACCGATGTCGAACACGCCGCCATCGTCGAAGCCGCCATCGGCATCTACGAACAGGCCCTCGTCGTGAACCGGATGCAGGACATCGAAGAAAACATCGACCAGATACGCAGCCTCAAAGGCCGCGTCACCCTCATCGCGCTCGATGATCAGACGCCCATCCGATTCGATAACCCCAAACTCACCGCCCACCACCAATGCGTCCTCGACCTCATTAAATTCGACACTCAGATCGGCCCCATCATGTGGCGCCTCCTCGGCAAGACCCTCATCGTCAACAATCTCACCGAAGCCCGCTCCCTCAGACACTCACTCCCCACCGGTTACCGCTTCATCACACGCGAAGGCCAACTACTGGAATCAGACGGTCGCCTTATCGCAGGCCCACCTACCTCCGAATCCTCTGGAATCGGCCTTATCAGCCGACGCAGCGAACTCGCACAACTCGAATCCCAACTCACTCAACTCGATGCCCAGATCGATTCCGACCAAACCCACCTCGAACAAATCTCTGATCGCGCTGCCCACGTCGAACGCGTCCAACAGGAACTTCGCCAAGCCATCTACGAAGCTTCCACCGCCAAGGTCGAACTCACCAGCAAGCTCGAAACTATCACCGATGCCGTCAACCGCATCCACACCGAGCAACCCGTCGTCGCCGCGGAAACCGAACAAATCCACCGCCAACTCCACGAAGCCGTCGAGCAACGCGACCAGCACACATCCCGCATCACCGAACTTGATGCCGAACAAGCTCTCTCCAAACAACGCGCCGAAACGCTCGAACAACGAATCACGGAACTCAACTCCCTCGCCAACGAACTCGCCGAAGCCGTCACCGCCGCCAGAATTGAAGCCGGCAAAGTCACCGAACAACTCACCGCCGCACGTAAACAATCCACCCAGATCGAACTCGCACGAAACGATGCAACCCGACAGGCCGAACAGGCCGAGCGCCGCATCGCTGAACATCGCAATCGAATCGACGATCTCCAAAACACCGCCTCCGAAGCATCCTCCACCATCAACGAAGCTCAGACCACACTGGACGAGTTCGCCGGCAAACTCGACGCATTCACCGGGCAGATCACCCAGGTCGCCACCGAAATCAGCGGACTCGCGCAGACCATCAAGTCCCTGCGCAAAGACGCGGAACAAACCGATTCCCAAATCCACGCTGATCAGGTTGCCCGAAGAGAACTCGAAGTCCGACGCGACAATGTCTGCGAACGCGCCGTGGAAGAGCTTTCCCTCGACCTGAAAGACGCCTACCAGGAATACGAACAGCAGGAAATCGACTGGCACACCGTCGAATCCGAGATCAAGGAACTCAAAGGCAAAATCAAACGTCTCGGGAACGTCAATCTCGACGCCATCGGTGAACAATCTGAACTCGAATCCCGCGAAGAACAACTCGGCGCCCAACTTGACGACATGGACAAGGCCAGAAAGGAACTAGAGGAACTTATCGAATACCTCGATAACGAATCCCGCACACGATTCGAAGCCACCTTCTGCCAGATCCGTGACCACTTCGCCGGCTCAGGCGGCCTGTTCCGAAAACTATTCGGCGGCGGCCGCGCAGACCTCATGCTCATTCCCGATGAAGAAGGCAACGTCGACTGGCTCGAATCCGGAATAGAAATTGTCGCCAAACCACCTGGCAAGGAACCTCAATCCATCCGACTCCTCTCAGGCGGCGAACGCACCATGGTCGCCGTCGCACTCCTCATGAGCATTTTCCGTAGCCGCCCAAGCCCCTTCTGCGTACTCGACGAAGTTGATGCCGCCTTGGATGAGGCAAACGTCGAACGATTCACCAATGTCATCCGATCGTTCCTCGACCTCTCCCACTTCATCATCATCACCCACCACAAACGCACCATGCAGGCCTCCGACCTCCTCTACGGAATCACCATGCCCATCCGCGGCGTGTCCAAACGAATCGCCGTCAAATTCGATCAGGTCGGTCACGATGGACGCCTCGCCGCCGACGTCATGGCCAAAGCCAAATCCGAATCTCAAACCTCGAATGACGAAGACGCGGATGACGATGATCCAAGTGAGCCGGACGCCAACACCAGAATGGCATCCAGCTCAAAAAAGAAACCACGCAGCAAAAAAAGTGCTAAGCTCGCCGCCCTCGCCGACTCCACCGATCCCGTCAAGCTCGATTCCGATCGCGCCGCATCAACCTCCGAAACCTCACCCGACACCCCCGTCGAATCCGAACCCATTCCTTCGTAACACACCCTAAACACACAATCACGATCCCCAAGTTACGTTTTACCAACGCTTACAGTACGTATAGAGTGCTGGCATGGCGTTCTTGGTAGACCGAGTCAAAATTGCAGACTGCCCGCATTGCGGACATCGCTCCGATATCAGTGACAAAAAACCTCTGTCCGTCGTCCAATGCCCGCAATGCAAAGGGGCAATGACCGTCCCCGTCAAATGCGGCTCAATGCTCCTCACCAGCATCCTCGGCCAGGGCACGGGCAGTATCGTCTACGAAGCCGTCGATCGCGTCCTCGGAAGAACCGTCGCACTCAAGGTCATGAAGGAAAAGGAATCCGGTGAAGTCGGCCACCAGGACGGCCTCGAAGAAGCACGCTCACTCCTCCTCATCGACCACCCCAACATCGTCAAGGTATACGCCATCGACACCCGCCGCGGCGCCCCCTGCATCATCATGGAACGACTCACAGGCGGCTCCCTCAAAGACGTCGTCGACGCTTCCGAAACTGTCACTGAATCGCGCGCCCTCCAGATCGCCATCGACGTTACCCAGGCCTTGCTCGAAACCGCCAACCGCGGCATTCTCCATCTCGATGTCAAACCCGGAAACATCATGTTCGATGAAAATCAAACCGCCAAACTCATGGACTTTGGCTTCGCGTCCATCGACCCGGATGAAAAACTGAACGAAATCCTCGGCACACCCTACTACGTCAGCCCGGAACTCATCCGCCAACTCCCGCCTGATCCCGGCGCCGACATGTACAGCCTCGGGGCCACCCTCTTCCATCTCCTCTGCAATGAACCCCCATTCGAAGGTGAAACCATCAAGGAAATCCTCCTCAAACGCTTGAACACACCTCCCCCTGACATGCGCCAGCACCGACCCGACCTCCAGCCCGTCACCGTTCAACTCGTCTCACGCCTCATGGCCGAAGACCGCGAGGACCGCTTCGCCAACCATGAAAAACTGCTCGCAGCCCTCAAAAACGTAGCTTCTCAGCTCAAATGAACCTATCCCTTCCTTACCGCCCTCGCCGATACCCCATATTCACCCAATAACTTGACCCACCCCCACTCAACGCCAAAAATACTGGCTTTGCCACCCCCGGATGCTTTTCGATCAGAACCTGCATCCCCTGTTGATCTATGGAGCGACAAACATGGCCAATTACTGCGGCCCTAAGCTGAAACTCTCACGACGCGTCGGCGTTCCCATCGCCGATCTGCCAAAGCACACCCAACGCCAGCTCACGCCACCCGGTGTGCATGGCTACAAAGGACGTCGTCTTCGCGACTACGGTGTGCGTCTCAACGAAAAACAGAAGCTGCGCTACCACTACAATGTCATGGAAAAACAATTCCGCAGGACGCTGAACCGTGCAACACGGATCAAAGGCAACACCGGTGATGTTCTCCTCGTACTCCTCGAAAGACGACTCGACAACATCATTCGTCGCCTTGGATACGCCCGTTCCATCTGGCAGGCCCGACAGATCGTCGCCCACGGCCACATTCAGGTCAACGGACAGAAAGTCGATCGTCCCAGCTACGAAGTCAGCGTCGGTGACACCATCGCCATCCGCGAAAAATCACAAAAAGCCATCCGCGAAAACCTCGAAAGCCTACCCGGCCACGAAGTCCCCGCATGGCTCAGCTTCGCCCCCGCCGACCTCACGGCCAACGTCGTCTCAGAACCCACCCCCGACCAGGTTCCCTTCGATGTCAACATGAACCTCATCATTGAGTTCTATCGATGATCACCCTTCTACAACCAGATCCCACGCGACGCCGCCCCACCGGGCGGCGTTTTTTATTGACAATTCAATCCCCCGCCCGTAACCCCACATGCCCCCACCGCATCCATACCCCAATAACAACCTCAATCTCTGCAAACCCCGAACAAGGGAGGCAGGCGCATGCAACCAAACCCCAACCAGCCCACGATGCACAACCCGATCGCCATCGCCCCGGACCAGACATTCAACAACACCTGGCCCTTCTCCCCCAACTACTCCAACGCTCCCGGATTCAAAATGCACTACGTCGATGTCGGCTCAGGCCCTAAAAACCTGCTCCTCCTGCACGGCGAACCAACATGGGCATACCTTTTCAGAAACCAAATCCCATACTGGGCGAAACTCGCCAGAGTCATCGCACCCGATCACATGGGATTCGGAAAAAGCGAAACACCCACCGATAGGTCCTATTGGCTACAAGACCACATAGATAACCTCGAATCACTCGTCCTCGATCTCAACCTCAGTAATATAACGCTCATCATGCACGACTTCGGCGGCCCCGTCGGCATGGGGCTCGCCGCAAGACACCCCGATAGAATTAGCCAAATCATCTCAATCAACGCCCCCACCCCTTTCGGACAACCCAATCTCCTCGAACAACTCACCAAAAACATCGCCGAAGCGCCATGGTTCCAATGGATTCTCAAAGCACATCAGCAAAACACACTCGATCAAACACTCTCCCAACTCGACTACAACATCCTCTCCACCTTAAAGCTCAACGGCTTCCTCAACAACAACATCATCACCGAAACCTGGCTTGACGCATATCGTGCCCCTTTCCCAACACCCGCCCATACAGCTGGCGCCCTCGGCTGGGCCAAGGGCCTCGCCGTCAACAAACATCAATTCGAATCACCCCACCCTGCCGCCATAGCCCATATAAAATCCCTGCCCGCCCTCGCCATCTGGGGCGCACAAGACAAAACACTCATCCCCGACCACTTCCTTCCACTCTTCTCCCAACTTTTCCCCGATGCCCCCATCCAACTCCTCCCCAACGCTGCCCACTACTCCCTGGAGGATGAACCCGATCAAACCACTTCTCTCGTCAAGGATTTTTTGACATAACGCTGCATCAAGTGCCAACTCCGACGACGCCGTCCGCACCACATTCCTTGCCTAAGAGCCTACACACGATCAAGTTCCGTTTGACGTCAAAATTAACCTCCGCGTTGTCTTCTATCAATTATCCTACCCCGATTTGTATTTACAAACACCGCGTCATCTTCGACGCGGTATCTTTTTTTCACACTCCACATGCCAACTTTACAGCCGAATACGCCAATAAGACGATCCCAATTCATGCCGAACCTCGATTTCTCATGCTCAATTTATACATGACAAGTATAATGAATTCACGAAAACCAGCGCTTAAGGATGATATGCAATGAGTATCTCAAGAAGACAATTCCTCCGAACAAACGGTGCGGTATTAAGCCTGCCATTCCTCCCCTCCCTCGCAGGCGCCGCAACCAAAGCCCCCGCGCCGGCCAAGAAACTCGTCATCATGTATGTCCCCAATGGCCTCGTCCGACGCTGCTTCTTCCCCGGTGAAGAAAACGGCACACTCCCTGGCTTCGTCGGCGGCTTCAACGCGGACAAAACCAAAAACCAGAAACGAAAACAAAACAAGCCCGGCATCTATCCACTCAAACTCACCTCCACCATGAAGCCCCTGGCCCCGCACATCAAAGATATCACCCTCGTCACCGGCCTCGACAGATCCTTCAAAAACGGGCAGGATGTCCACGCACAGGGTGCCTCCTGCTACCTCACAAGCCTATCCCCTGAACAGGCCGCCAAAGCAGGAGAACGATATCCCAATGGCCGAAGCCTCGATCAGGTCATCGGCGACCACGTCGGAAAAACCACCGCTTACAACACACTTGAAATCAGTTGCAACGGTTTCAAACAGGGCAAGGAATCCATCTACTTCAACAACATCTCCTGGTACGGCCCGGGAAAAATCGCACCTTCAATCAAAGACCCCAAGAAACTCTACGATCGCCTGTTCAAGAAAGACAGCTTCCGATCACACGTCAACGATGTCTCCGATCTCGTCCTGGCCGATGCTAAGTCCCTCTCCAAAAAACTCGGCGTCCAGGACCGTGCCACACTCAATGAATTCATGGGCATGATCCGCGACATCGAAGTACGTATGGCAAAAATGGACAAACTCCTCAAGAGTGTCGACATCAAAATTCCAAAGAACGAAGTACTACCACGCGGCGAATACATCCGACTCCAAGCTGACATGATGATTCTCGCCCTCCAGATGGGCATCACCAACGTCAGCACATTCATGGTCGGCCCCGAGCGTTGGGACGCCACCCTCATGTACGAAGGTGTCTTCCCCAAACCCGTCCAGCACCACAACATGACCCACAACCAAAAGGGCGATGGCTACAAACGACTTCAGAAAATCGACATCTTCCACATGGAACAGTACGCCTACATTCTCGATCGCATGAAAAAGATCAACGAAGCAGACGGTACCTCTCTCCTCGACAACTCTATTGTCACTTACGGCGCAGGCCTCGGCGACGGCGCCACACACCAATACTACGACCTCCCCCTCATTGTCGCCGGCAAAGGCCAAAACCAGATCAAACAAGGCCGATTCCTCCAATGCAAGAGCGGTACGCTAAACTCCAATATGTGGCTCACCCTCGCCAACCTCATGGGCGTTAACATCAAATCCTACGCCGACAGCAACGGAGTCGTCTCCGACCTTTGGCAATAAAAGGATCAAAAACATGCCTCGCCTCACATGGAAGAGCACGTTTCTTCTCGCGCTCTTGATATGCTCACTCGGATTCACCTCGCTCGCTACCGCAGCCGATTTCGAGCAATTCGTCAAGCCAATCCTCACCAAAAACTGCGTCAAATGCCACGGTGGCAAAAAAGTTAAAGGCAAGGTCAACTTCAAGCTCATCACATCCGCAAAACAATTCCTCGCCAAACCAAAACTCATCAAGGAAATGTTCGAGGCTATCGATGCCAACGAAATGCCTCCCGAAGACGAGCCGCAACTCGATCCAAAAACACGCGAAAAACTACTCGCCGTCCTGAAGCAATCACTCCGCTTGGGTGTCAAAGGCCAAGGTCCGCAAAAACTCCACATCCGACGCCTCAATCGCTTCCAGTACAACAACACCATCAAGGACATCTTTCAACTCAAAACCGACATCTTCCCCCTCCCCGAAAAACTCATGACGCGTTATGATGCATACCTCAACAACAAATCAAAACGCATGCCCGAAACCGTCAACGTCGCCTCCAACGCCCTGAGTCCCACCCCAGGCCTCAAAGGCGTCAAGGCATTCCCCAAAGACCTCCGCGCCTCACACGGCTACGACAACCAGGCCAATCAACTCACGCTCTCCCCACTCCTCCTCGACTCCTTCCTCCGACTCAGCGTCTCCATCCTCGATAGCCCCGATTTCAACCCATCCACTGTCGGCGTATGGAACAAGCTATTCAAACAACCCAAACCCGGAACAGACTTACCTACCGAAATCCGCAATCGACTTGCCTGGTTCCTCAAACGCACCTTTCGCCGCCCTGTCCCTAATGACATCCTCAACCGCTACACCGCCTACGCCCTCGCAAAAATCAAAACGGGCCTCCCCTTCACCGCCGCCATAAAAAAAGTCGCCTCCGCCGCGCTCTCCTCCCCCCTCTTCCTCTTCCGCTCTGGCTACGACAACAAAACCGAATCTCAATACCAACTCGCCTCCAAACTCTCCTACTTCCTCTGGGCAAGCTGCCCCGATGACCAACTCCTCCTCCTCGCCGAACGCGGCCAACTCGCCAAACCCGATACGCTCAAAAAAACCATCGCCCGCATGATCGCCGATCCCAAAATCGAGCGTTTCCTCGACACCTTTCCCGCACAATGGATGCAACTCGAAAACGCCCTCGCCGCAACACCCGACCCGAAAATCTACAAACTATTCAGCCTGGACAAATCCCACCCCGCTAGCCTGCAAATGATCCTCGAACCCCTCCTCCTTTTCGATACCGTATTTGTCGAAAATCGCAACATCATCGAACTCATCTCACCCAAATTCACCTACCAGAGCGAATTCCTCAAAACATGGTATACCTCCGACCTCAAAGTCCCCAAGCTGGACACCAGCAAGCTGATCGCACGCAACAAACTCAACGACCAGCGACGCCAAAACCTCACCGTCCAAATCAAATCCCTCGAATCAAAACGCGCCGCCCTCACTGCTCCCATCAAGGCGAAAATCGTCGCTGCCCGAAAAAAACAGTCGCCGGGCAGGAAAGTCGTCGACCTCAAACCCTACGCCGCATGGGAATTTAATGGCAATCTCCAGGAATCCATCCGATCGCTCGACCTCACCGCCCACGGTAATATCAAATTTGAAAACGGTATGGTCATCCTAAATCGCGCCTACCTCCTCAGTAAAAAACTTCCCATCAATCTAAAGGCCAAAACGCTTGAAGTCTGGTTCAAGATCCCGAACCTCGATCAAAGAGGCGGCGGCCTCATGGGAATTCAGGGACCAGGCGACTTCTTCGATACCATCGTCATCGGCGAACGCAAACCACGACACTGGATCTCAGGCAGCAACCGCTTCGCCCGCACCGATGACTTCCCCGGCTCAAAACCCGAAACCAAAGCCAACCAAATGCTCCACCTCACCATGGTCTACGCAGACGATGGCACAACCACCCTTTACCGAAACGGTCAACCCTACGCCCGTCCATTCCGAAAAGGCCGCGATACGTTCCCCAAAAACCGCTCCTCCGTCATCTTCGGCTTAAGACATCTACCCGCGGGCGGTAACAGATACCTCAACGTCACTATCGACAAAGCACGACTCTACGACCGCGCCCTGACCCCCGAAGAAGTCTCATCCTCCAGTGGTGGCATCAACCTCTACATCACCGACAAACAACTCGCCACCGCAATGTCCCCAGCCCAACTCTCACAAAAGCAATCCATCACCAAAGCCATCGAACAAGCCAAACGCGACCTCAAACAAGTCCCACCGCCCGTCGACATCCGCAAACGCCAACAAGCCCAAACCAAACTCTATGAAAACGAAATCCGCGCAAAAATGCGCTCCCGCACATTCAAACGCGTCCCCACCTCCGACCCCCGGTTCGGCGGCATCATCACTAACGCAGCGATGCTCAGCATGACATCAGGCCCTAAAAGAACCCACCCCATCGCACGCGGCGCATGGATCATCGAAGTCATCTTCAACGATCCTCCCCCGCCGCCGCCCAA
>JANQQT010000117.1 GCA_028284925.1 Phycisphaeraceae bacterium
CTCCATCCACCCCCAACTCCCCAAATGGCGTGCTCAATTCTTCTCCGACGACCCCCTCCAAACCCAAACCACCTACTTCAATCAACTCGCCGACGCCGCCGAAACAAAACTCTTCGACACCATCGCTCACCCCGACCTCATCAAAAACCACACCCGACATCACTGGAACCCCGTTGCCCTTCTCGACACCATCAAACACACCCTCGACCGCATCGCCAAGACCGGCGTCGCCATGGAACTCAACACCTCAGGACTCAACAAACCCGTCGCCGAAATGAATCCCTTTCCCGTCATGCTCAGGGAGATGCAAATCCGCAACATCCCAATAGTCCTCGGCGCCGACGCCCACACCCCCAAACGCGTCTCCGCAAACTTCGAACAAGCCTACACCCTCCTCCAACAAGTCGGCTACACCCACACCACCCACTTCATCAACCGCACCCCCACCCAAACCCCCATCCCCCACGCCCTCGCCTCACTCACACAATCTACTTTCGTGTGATTTAACACGGATCCACATTGCATTTCAATTACCTTGTTTGCCGGAGTTTCTGTAACGCAACTGACATGTTTCCAGCATTTATGGCGTTGTATTTGGAATACTGGTCAAGTCTGTCGTTTGGACTAAGCTCTTGGGATGAATAATCAAACGACGACAAGTGTGATCCGTTTTATCCTCCTCGCCTTTACCGCTCTTTGTATCCTTTCTGCCGCCATGGCTTCATCTCCCTTCATAGCGGCTACCGCACTTTTTGCGTCCACTCGTTTTGCCCTGTACGCCCGTCTCTGAACCACATATGAATTTCACGCGATATGACATCGATCACTGAAAAAAGCTCCTCCCCATCATCTACATCAATCCCAAAAACCTGCTAAAACACCCCCACCATGAAACAATCTTATTGGAACAACATCGCCCAGAACTACAACACCCAAATCCACGACTCCATCCACACCGACAAAAACAACCTCATCCGCAGGACAATCAAAAAATACGCCAACCCCTCCCACCACGCCCTCGACCTCGGCTGCGGCCCAGGCAAATACCTCCCGTACCTCGCCGCCGCCTTCAAATTCGTCACCGCCATCGACCACTCCCAAAAACTTCTCAACCTCGCCAAATCCCACGCCGCCTCCCACAACAACATCCAATACATCAGAGCGAATCTGGCTAACCCTAAGGTTGAGGAAAAGAAGGGGCCAAAGGCCAGGTCCAAAAGCATACGAAAAGCAAACTTCGCCACCCTCACCAACGTCCTCATCTCCCACCACCAATCCACACGTACCAGAATCCTCCAAACCGCCATCACCCATCTCAAACCCAAAGCCCACCTCCTCATCCTCGTCCCCTCCGTCGAATCCACCCTCTACACCAACCACATCCTCCTCAAATGGAACCACGCCGCGGGCTTGCGCGGCAAATCCGCCCGCGCTGAAACCCTAAACCTCTCCCCAAACGCCTCCACCGACCTCCTCAAAGGCATCATCCCCATCGACTCCATCCCCACCAAACACTACCTCGCCGAAGAACTCCACCACCTCGCAACTGATCATTCCCTCAATCCCATCGACATAAAAAAAGTACAATACCCCTGGACATCCGAATTCACCGAACCACCCCCCTGGCTCAACGAACCCTACCCCTGGGACTGGCTCCTCCTAGCGCAAAAGGCATAACCATGCACAACCCAACCCCGCTCCTTCTCGCAACACTCCTAATCCTCCCTACCGCTACCCTCGCCGCCGACCCACCCCCCTTCAAAGTCCCCCCAGGCTTCAAAGTCACTCACTACGCCACCGATACTCTCGCCCACAACATCTACTCCATGACCCTCGATGCCCACGGCCGCGTCGTCGTCGCAGGCCCCGGTTACGTCAAAACCCTCCACGACACCGACAACGATGGCATCGCCGACAAAGCCACCCTCTTCTCCTCCATCCCACGCTCCGGCGCCCACGGCATGGTCTTCGACGGCCCCAACCTCATCGCAACCGGCGACAACTCCGTCATGCGACTCTCAGATGCCAACAACGATGGAAAGGCAGACGGCCAACCCACCATCTTCACCAAACTCCGCCACCCCGAACACGGCGCCAACGGAATCATCAAGGGCCCCGATGGAGCCTTCTACCTCATCTGCGGCAACGATGCCGGCACATCCACCAAACACGTCACACTCCCAACCTCGCCCATCAAAAATCCCTCCATGGGAACCGTCATCCGCTTCACACCCGATGGCAAAAAATCCGAAGTCCTCGCACACGGCTTCCGCAACCCCTACGACCTCACCTTCAACGCCCAGGGACACCTCTTCACCGTCGACGCCGATGGCGAACGTGACCACCACCTCCCCTGGTACGCCCCCAACCGACTCTTCGACATCGGCATCGGCCTCCACCACGGCTGGGTCATCAAAGGTTGGAAACGCTCCTGGAACAGACCCGCCTACTTCTTCGACTCCATGCCCCGCCTCGCCGAAACCGGACGCGGCTCACCCACAGGCCTCGCCACATACCAACACAACACCTTCCCCAAAAAATACCACAACGGCGTCTTCTCCCTCTGCTGGACACTCGGCAAAGTCTACTTCTTCCCCATGACCCCACACCAATCCTCCTACAAAGCAAAAGTTGAAACCTTCATGCAAACTACAGGTCACGTCGGCTTCGCTCCCGTAGACCTCGCCGTCGGAAAACAAGGCGAACTCTACATCGCCATCGGCGGCCGCGGAACCCAGGGCTCTGTCTACAAAGTAACCTA
>JANQQT010000138.1 GCA_028284925.1 Phycisphaeraceae bacterium
TGAGGGTAAAAATGGTGAGCTGGTAATCTCGGCCGATTGTTGCGGAGGGATCGAGGATGTTTTCGAGGATGTAGTCGAGATTGGCGCGGTTTGAGCCTGTGATGTCGGGACCGATGTGTTTGCCTTCGCCGAAGAGTTTGTGGCAGATGGCGCAGGTTCGGTTGAATAGGACGCGGCCGTTGGGGAGATTGGCTTTGGCGAGGGTTTGGGGTGTGAGGAGCTTTTTGTATTTTTCGAGTTGTTTCTTTTTGTCGGCTGAGGTGGAACGGACGGCTCCCCAGACTTTCTTGAGTTTGGCGGTGATCTGGTCATCGTTGAATTTGAGGATCTGGCGGACGGTGAATGCGGGGAGATCCTGTTGGGGGACCATTTTCTTGCCCATTGCATCGAGGAGGGCGTGTGCCCAGGCGGGGCGGGAGGCGAGGGTTGCGATAGCGTCTGCACGTTGGGCAGGGGTAAAGGTGGGGTAGCGATCGAGGATGGCGACGGGCGTTTTGGGGTCATCGTATTGGGCGAGGGCGCGGAGTGCGGGGGAGACAAGGGCTGGGTTGTTTAGGACAGCCTGGTAGACGGGGATGGAGCGTTTGTCTTTTCCGCTGGCGAGGATTTTGAGTGCGCGGGATCGGTCGGCGATGGGGGCTTTGGAGTTGGCGAGGGTTTGGCGCATGAGGGGGAAGATGCGTTTGTCGCCGAAGCGTACGGCGAGGAATTCAGCTTTTTTCTTGACGACGGATGATTTGCTTGCGAGGAGGGCATCGGAGACGGGAGGCCATTCCCTGGGCATTTTGACGTTGGCCCGGCCCTGAAGGGCGGAGATGACCTGGTCGAGCATGAGGATTTGCGTGTTGGTGTTGGCGGTTTTGCCGAGCGCTGCGATGATGGAGCCAATGAGGTTTTTGTCCGAAGCGGCGCGGCGGAGGATGTATTGGCGGATGAGAGGGATTTTGGAAGTGGAGGCGAGGGACATGGCGCGAGAGATATCCGTGGGGACGAGGGGTTCGGCGGCATACCAGAGCATGAGGGGGAGGTTGTGGTCTTTGGTGTCTTGGGCGTAGGTGAGGAGTTTGGTGAGGATGGGCCAGCGTTGGGCGTGGGGGATTCGCTGGAGGGCTGAGGCGATGTAGAGGCGTACGACGGGGGAGGGATCGGATTGGGCGAGGCGGGAGAGGGCTTCGGAGGGGAGTTTGCCATCTTCGGCGAGGAGCTGAATAGCCCAGGCGCGGAGGTATTCGTTCTTGTCGGCGAGAAGGGAGGTGAGGAGGGATTCGTTCCGGCGTTGGGTGTGACCTACGGCGTGAAGGGTCCAGAGAGCGCGGAGACGTCGTGGTGTGGATTTGTGGTTGGCGAGAATGTCGGAGAGGATGGAGATGGCGGGGGTGATGTTTTTGTTTTGGGCGGCGCGGTGTTGCAGGATGCGGCGGGCGGTGCGGACGTACCAGTCGTTGGGGTGGAGGTGAAGCTCGGCGAGTTCTCGTGAGGATTTGTTTTCGAGGTTGACGGTGACGGGTTTGGGATATTTGTAGGTGACTTTGTAGATACGGCCGTTGGTGCGGTCCCAGACTTCCGGGTTGCCGCGGTGGCAGGCGTTTTTGTCGTACCAGTCGATGATGAAGACGGAGCCATCGGGGCCGTATTTGAGGTTGATGCCACGGAACCATCGATCGTTGGCAAAGACCATGTCGTGTGCGTGACTGCCGACGTAGCCGGAGCCTTTGCGTACGAGGACTTCCTGGTTGATTCGGTTGCCGTGGATGTTTGCCATGAAGAGGCGGTTTCGGAATCGTTGGGGCCAGTTGTCGGCGAGATAGATCATGGCGCCGGCGTGAGCGTGGCCGCCGCCTGCGGCGTCGGTGCTGGAGTGTCCGACAGGGGCATTGCGTCCCCACCATGCGTGGTCGCGGATGTTGCCGGCGTAGTGGAGGTGGTCGGCGATGGTTTTGATGTCATCGTAGGTGTGGGGGTTGAAGTGTTGACCGCCCTGGCGTTGGTAGCGGGCGCCCTGAATGACGTGGTAGAGGTGTGGGATGACGCATGCGGTGATGAATGCCTGGCCGTGGTCGTTGAAGTCGACGCCCCAGGGATTCGAGGTTCCGTGGGCGAAGATTTCGAATTTGTGTTTGGTGGGGTGGTATCGCCAGACGGCACAGTTCATGGGGATGCGCTGGTTGTCGGGGGTGCCGGGTTTGCCAACTTTGGAGTGTGTGAAGACGCCGTGGCATCCGTAGAGCCAACCATCGGGACCCCAAATGAACGCGTTGAGTGTTTCGTGGGTGTCCTGGTAGCCGAAACCATCGAGGAGGACGGTGGGCGGGCCATCGGGTTTGTCGTCAAGGTTTTTGTCGGGGATGAACATGAGGTATGGGGCGGCGCCGACCCATACGCCGCCGAAGCCTACTTCCAAGCCTGAAACGAGATTTAGCCCTTCGATGAAGGTTTTGCGGGATTCGAAGCGACCATCCTTGTCCTTATCTTCGAGGATGATGATGCGGTCCTTGCCATCGCCGACGGTGCGTTTGCCGGGCGCGCGGCGGGGGTAGGTATAGGCTTCGGCGACCCACAGGCGACCTCGGTGGTCGATGGTGAAGGCGACGGGTTGATGGACGAGGGGTTCACCGGCGGCGAGCGTTACGCGGAAGCCGGGGGGAGCGGTCATGGCTTTGGCGGCTTCCTCGGGTTGTAGGCCGGCGACATCGGGTAGTGACTCGGCTTTGGTGACAGTGGGTTTGGAGGAAGGGCGGGACTTGTGGAAGGTAAAGTCATCGAAGTTAATGTGGCCCCAACCGCCTGTGTGTTCATCGACGATACGGATGAAGATTTTTTTGTTGAGGTGGGGGCGAAGGTCGACTGTGTGGGGAATAAGGTTTTCGCTTTCTTTACCGCGGGCGGTGTGGATGACTTTTTGGGAGTCGGCAAGGACGATTTCGACGCGGAGTTTTATGTCGGGGCCACCGTTGGCGAGGAAGCGCGCGTAGGGGTGAGTAACTTTGAAGGGTTTGGAGGTAAGTGTGCCGGTGGGTTTGTCGCCATTGATTTCGTAGCCGCCGATCCAGTATTTGCCGGCGTGATTTGATTTCATGTCGTTGCGCCGTGCGGCGACGGTGTCGCCTTTGACGGGTTGTCTGGCGAAGGCCGTGCCGGTGGCGGTCCAGTCCTTGAGTGTGCCGGTTTCGAAGTTGAGGTTGAGAGGTTGGCCATCATCACCGAGGGGGAGGACGCCTTTGGATTTTGCGACGGGTTTGGCGGGTTGCTTGGCGGGGAAGCGTACTTTGGGTTGGGCGTCATGCCAGGCTTTGGCGGATACTCTTTGTTTGACGTGGATGAGGACGGTGGTGCCTTTTTTGTTACCGACGATGATGTCGGGGAGGTTGTCGTTGTTGACGTCACCTGCGACGACCTGTGTGCCGACACCGGTGTCGTCATCGATGAAGTGGGGGACGAAGTCGAGGCCGGTCTCGTCTTCGGCGGTTTTGGGTTTTCCGTTTCGGACGGTCTTTAGCCAGTACGTGACGGGCTGGTTTTTGCCGCCGGGGTCGTTGCCACCGTGTGCCCACCAGCGTTTGCCTGTGATGATGTCTTTGATGCCATCGCCATCCATGTCGACGAGGTCGATGGCGTGCATTTGTGTGAAGTGGAGGCCGTATCGTGAATCGGCAGGTTTGTTACCGATGATGATGTGTTTATTGAAGGTGATCTTGCCGTTGAGTTTGACTTGTTCGTAGAGGGCGAGGCCGTGGCCGTGTGCCTGGAGGGAGGTAAGGACATCGTTGTCACCGTCGCCATCGAAGTCGTAGGCGTACATCTGCGCGCCGCCCTGGGATGGGGCAAAGGGGATGGAGTGGTGTTTCCAGACGGGGTCGCCCTTGAGTGATTTGGGTTGTTCGAACCAGCCTTTCTTCCAGAGAATGTCGAGTCGGCCGTCGCCGTTGACATCGCCGACACCCAGGCCGTGTGTGAATCGGCCACCGGTGTTGGGTTTGGAGATTTTGTGGAAGGTCCAGGGTTTTTCGGGGTTTTTGGGGTCACGTGTGGCGTAGCCGAAGAATCCGTTGGATTGGGAAACGATGTCGGGGAGGTTGTCGTTGTTGATGTCGATGTAGGTGGGGGACTCGTTGTCGACGACCTTGAGGACGAGGTGTCGTTTCCAGGGTTGGTTTGGTTTGGCGCTCTTGCCGGGATTCTGGAACCAAGAGGCATCCTTGCCGGGGAAACCGTAGATCATGATGTCGTCGTACCCATCACCCGAAATATCCTCGACGAAGGCGAAGAAGTTATTGGAGTAGCCTTTGGGGTTGAAGGGTTTTTGGTTGTAGTAGGTGTGGCGTTTTTTGAAATCGGGACCGGCGTACCAGAAAGGGCCGGAGACGATGTCTTTGTGACCGTCTTTGTTGAAGTCGCCGAAGGAGGCTCCCTCGGAGTAGAAGAGTTTGTCGAGGCGGACACGTTTGAAGTGATGGATGAAGTGTTGCCTGGCATGTTCGGAGGCCGTGGGGGAATGGGAGCTTGCCGTTTGAGAGAAGAGGTGAATGAGTGAGATTGAGAATAGGATGATGAAGGAAAGACCGATGTTGACATGAATGCGTGACATGATTTTTCACTCCGATGAGCGTGTATGAGTTGCCCGGTTAAATGTGTTGACATTTGGCATGACTTGCAGGAGACACCCCCCTACCGGTTCTTGTGCGGTGTGATCCGCGATATTCTTGCGGGCGGCTATTCGCCGGTTTTGGGTTTTACTTTCTTAGGTTGTGCGGCGTCGTATGCTTTCTTTGAGACCTTGACGCGGGATTGAAAGAAAATGTATGTCCCTTTTTTGTTGCCTACGAGAATGTCGGGCATGTTATTACCGGAGATGTCGCCGGCGGTGATCTGTGTGCCGACGCCTGAATCGTCATCGACCTTGCGGGGGACGAATTCGGCTTTGCCTTTGGCGGGGCGTGTGAGTTGGAACCAATAGAGGACGGCAGGTTTTTTACCCTCGGGGTCGCGACCACCATGGGCGAAGTATCGTTTGCCGGTGATAATGTCCTTGAGGCCATCGCCATTGATGTCGACGAGGTCAATGCCGTGCATTTGAGTGAAGCAGACGCCGTAGGGGTTGTCTGAAGGTTTGCGGTCGATGATGACGCGATGGGTGAAAGTGATGTTCCCTGAGGCGTCGGTTTTGTTTTCGAACCATGCGAGACCATAGGCGTGGGCGTGGATGGAGGTGATGATGTCGTTGTCACCATCGCCATCGACATCGTAGGCGTACATTTGTGCGCCGCCGGGGCCGAAGGAGACCTTGTGGAACTTCCACTTTGTCTTTGCCGGGTTTGATTTGGGTTGCTCCCACCAGCCGTTTTTTTCGAGCAGGTCCATTTTGCCATCGCCGTTAACATCGCCGACGCCGAGTCCGTGGGTGTATCGTCCGCCGGCGACCTTGGGGGAGATGCGGTTGAATGTCCAGGGTTTGGTGGGGTCGGGGCCTGGGGTGGCGTAGCCGAAGTAACCGGCCTGGTGACAGACAACATCGGGGCGGCCGTCACCGTCTATGTCGAGGAAGGTTGGGGATTCGTTGTCAGCGCCGTCGATGATTTTGTATTCGGTCCAGTGTTTTTTAGGATCGGCGGTGACGGACTTGCCGGGATTTTTGTACCACTTGACGGTCTTGCCGGGCCAGGGCATGACGATGACATCGATGTAGGAATCGCTGTCGATGTCACCGGTGTAGGTGAGGAAGTTTTCGGAGTATGCTTTGGGTTGGTAGGCTTTGACGGGGTAGATTTCGAGTTTGGATTTGAAGGTTGGGCCGAGGTAGATGTATGGGCCGGAGACGATGTCGCTATGGCCGTCTTTGTTGAAGTCGGCGAAGTGAGCGCCTTCGGCGTAGAAGGTCCCGGTGAGTTTGAGACGTTGAAAGTTGACGAGGTAGTGGGCGTCAACGGCCTGGGCGGAGGGAGTATGTGAAATGACGACCAGGAGAATTGCGAGGGTGGTGGAGAAAATTCGCATTTGGTTGGCCTCTTGTGTGTGGTGAATGGGGTTAGCGTGCCTGTGCGTATCTTACTATTTATGGTGTGGTGTTGCGGTGAGATACTGGAAGAGGTCGGTAAGTTCCTGTTTTTTCATGCCGAGGACGAGGCCCGGGGGCATGATGGAGACGGGGGCGGCGGTGAGTGATTTGATCTGGTCGCGTTGGATGATGTGCTGTTTGCCGAGGGCGTCCAGGATCTGGATGGAGGTTTTGGTTTCAAGGGCGAGGCGACCGAAGAGGGCCTGGCCATCTTTTTTGGTGACGATGAACTGTCGGTAGGTTCCTTCGACGGAGCGATTGGGGTCGACGATGTCGATGAGGATGTCTTCGCGTGGTTTGGCTGCGATACCGGTGAGTGTTGGGCCGACTTTGCCGCCTTTGCCGTTGAATTCGTGGCAGACGGAGCAGAATTTGTTGTAGACGATTTCGCCGCGTTTGGCGTTACCGGCTTTTTGGACGACAGGGAGGTATTGCTTGATGAGTTTTTCCATGTCGGGGTTTGAGAGTCGAGCTTTGCCGACGGCTTTGGCGAGGGAAGCAACCTCCTTATTGTTGTGTAGGGAGAGCTGGTGGAGTTGTTGCTGGGTGAGGACGCCTATGTTGAGTTTTTTGGCCTGGATGGCGTGGAGTAGGGCGAGTGTCCAGGGGGCGCGGCGTGTGAGGACGTTGGTAGCGGCGGACTGGGCGGCGGGGGTCATGGTGGGGAAGTGGGCGATGATTGTGGCGCCGGTTGATTTTTGGCGCGACTGGGTGAGAGCGTTGAGGAGTCCTGCGGAGAGGGCGGGCGGGGAAGTGGGTGAAATTTGTTTGACGATGAGGGAAACATGGGCGGGGGTGTCTTTGATGCTGATGAGTCCCTGAGCGGCGGCGATGCGTTGTTTGGCCGTGAGGGAGGTGTTGGTGAGGGTTGATTTGAGTTGGGCGATGACGGTACCGAGTTGAGCGGAAAAGACATCGCCACGGTTCCATTTTTTGGCGAGTGAGATGAGTCGGTTTTTGAGGGAGTCCGGGAGGGACTTGATGAGGACGGAGAGTTGTGCCCGTTCGTTGGGACTGAGTCTGGGTGATGCATCGCGGGGCCAGCCGCTGGTGAGGCCATCGAGGATGGCGGCGGAGAGTTGAGGATCGGCGCCTCGCAGTGCGGAAAGTGTTGCGACGACGGAATCGGTTGGTCCGCGTTGGGCGTAGTGTGTGGTGACGGCGCGGACGACTTTACCGAGTGCTCCGGAGAGGCCGGTTTGGGTTTGGCCGGGGTCGAGTTGGATGAGTTCGAGATCATCGTACCATGCGGTACCGGCGGCTCTGCCCCATCCGCCAAAGAGACAGTTGATGCTGATGAGGCGACGTCCACGCGAGTTGAAGGTGATGGAGACCTTCTTCCAGTCATTGGTTGCTTTGAGGGGTTGTGTTCTGACGTTAACGGGGCCCTGGAGTTCATGAACGTTGAGCAATGCGCCGAAACCGCCGGCGACGTTACGGACGCCCCTGGTCTTGATCCATGCGGAGAGACGGTAGTTGGTGTTGGGTTTTACGGGGACGCTGACGAACCAGCTTGTGTCCGTGCCGGATTTGGAGGTTATCTGTACGGCGTATTTGCCGGTGCGGCCCCCTTCGACGAGGGCGTGCTGGGCCTGGCCGGCGTAGGTTCGGACGGACCATGAGGCGGGCTTCTTGTCGGTGTGCTTTTCGAAGGAGGGGTTGGGGATGAGGTTTTTGTATTCCTTCTTTTTAGGAGCGTTGATGTTTTTGGGGTCGGTTTTGTTTTCGGTGGCTCCGAGGGTTGCCTTGAGGAAACCGGCATCATGCTTGGCGGCGGCGGCGATAGCGGCCTCGGGGATCCAGCGGTCGGAGGCGTTTGCGGGTCTTTTGATCATGGCATAGACGGCGGCGCCAGCAGTGTCAGAGGGAGGGAGATCGGCGAGGGCGAGGAGGGTCATGAGGCGGACCTGAGGGTCGGGATCGTCAAGGAGTTTTGCGGCGAGGATGGCGGATATGGCATCCTGGGTTGGAGGGAGAACCTGGACGGCGTTGCGTCGAACACCTGCGGAGGGATGGGTTAGCGCTGAGAATGCTGCGTTGTTGGCGGAGGAGTTGGAGCCGTCAAGGGCGGTCAGGCCGTGGAGGGTCCAGAGGGCGTGTATGGCGGCAGTGTTGAGACCTATGGCGTCGACGGCAGGGTTATTGATAAGTTGGATAAGTTGAGGGATGACTTTGGTTTGTTTTTGTTCGACGAGGAGGCGTTGGGCGTGGAGGCGCCAGAGCATGTTGTCATTGGTTAGGGTTTGGACGAGTTTGGTGGGGGTGGCTTTGTGGAGGGTGATGGGTTTGGGGAGTTTGGCGTTGGTGGGGAGGATGCGGTAGATTCGACCGTGTTTTTTATCGCGAAGGTCGGTGACGTATGCATTGCCGCGACCGTTTTTGAAGCCACGGGGTGTGGGGTTGTGCTGGATAATGAAGTTGTACCAGTCGATGAACCAGAGGGCGCCATCGGGGCCGACCTCGGCCATGATGGGGGCGGTCCATTCGTCATCGGAGGCGACGATGTTGAAGGGGTTGGTGGATTTGAAGTGTGAACCCTGTTTATGGAGGGTGAATACGCCGGTGAGGTGGCCGGTGGGGCCGTTGACGAAGGCGGTGCGGTTCCAATAGAAGCGAGGGAAGAGTCTGGCGGTGTAAAGGGCGTGACCTGCGGCGGCGGTGTATCCACCGTGGACATCGACCTGGCGGACTTTGTCGGTGATGGGGTTAAATTTGGCGGTGTCGGCGATGGTTCCGATGTTGGAGGGTGACCAACCGCGGACACTTTCGTAGTAGCGGTTGGGGATGGGCATGTAGGTTGAGGGATTGTTGTTGGCGGTGGAGCCGAAGATGATGCCTTCTTCGGAGAAGCCGAGTCCCCAGGTGTTGTTGTTGGTTGAGCGGACGAATTCGAGGGAGGAGGCATCGGGGGTGAAGCGGTAGAAGCCCTGTCGAAAACGGTGGGATTTGTCGCCGACCTTTCCGTTGAAGCCGGCGTAGCCCTGCATACCCCAGATGTGGTTGTCGAGTCCGTAGCGGAGGTTTGAGGGGCCGGCGTGTGTGTCGCCGGTGGACCAGCCGGAGAAGAGTTTTTTGCGGACATCGGCTTTGTCATCGCCGTTGGAGTCTTTGAGGAAGAGGGTGTGTGGGGCCTGGTGGACGATGACGCCGCCGTTGGCGAAGGTGAGGCTAGTGGGGATGGAGAGTTTTTTGGCGAAGATGATGGATTTGTCGGCGCGGCCATCGTTGTTGGTATCTTCGAGGATGCGGATGCGGTCGCGGCCTTCGCCTTCTTTTTTGATGTCATTGGGGTAGTCGACGGTTTCGGCGATCCAGAGTCGGCCGCGGTGGTCCCATGCCATACAGATAGGTTTACCGATGAAGGGTTCGGCGGCGAAGAGTTGGATCTTGAAGCCGGGGGGTAGGATCATGTGTTTGATGGATTCCTCGGCTGGGAGAGGGAGTTGCATTTGGCCGTTGGGGTCACCCTGAGCGCCCCAACGTTTGCCGGGGATGTAGTTGGGAAACCTGGCGGGTTTATATTCGAAGGGTTTGAGTTTGGGTGGGGCGAGTTTGAGTGCCCAGTCACCGGATGCCCATCGGATGCCGCGTTCGACGAGTCTGTGGAAGCCGGGTTTAGACCAGGTGCGCTGGTCGTGGCCCCATGCAGTGTAGAAGACGCGTCCTTTGCCGTGTGTTCGGACCCAGGTCCAGGGTTCGGTGTGATTTTTTTCCTTGTGGACCTGTAGAACGGTTCTGCGTTTTTCGTTGTGCTTGTGGTGGCGGTAGGTTTCATCCCATGAAGTGATGTCCTTAAGACCTTTGATGGCGGGGTGATCGGGTTTGACGGTGGTGGTGGTCATGACGCCTGTGCCGTGGGATTTGAATTGTGCGCCGGTGAGCGCGATCAGTTTGGGAGAGTTGTGGAAGCAGTAGGAGGCGCAATGGATGGGGACGAAGCCTTTGCCGGATGCGACGAAATCGAGGATGGATTTTTCGTGTTCGGGCTTGATGGAGGAGATGTTGGCGTAGACGAGGAGGGCGTCGAAAAGGTTGAGGTTGGAGGGGGTGAGTTGGTTGTGGTCTTCGGTGTAGAAGACATCGATACCGCGTTTGGCGAGGACGGGGATGAGCTGTTTGGCGCGGTCGGCGGGTCGATGGTGGCCGCGGTCGCCGAGGAAGAGGACTTTGATGCGACGTGGCTGGTCTGCCTTGATGGCCTGCGTGTTGGTGAAGAAGGAGAGTGCGGCGATGGTAAGCAAGCCGCAGAGGATGAGCGAGACGGTGGATTTGAGTTTAAATGACATGGTCGGCCTCGAGAAGGGAATGATGAATGGTGAATTTTATCAGAGGGGTATGGGAGAGGAATGTGAATTTGCGCATATGGGATAAGGGATTTTGCAGGCCTTGTTTTGCGATGATTGGTAAGAAACGTGCGAATAACGCGGAAAACGCGTGTGGCGGGGATATGGTGATTTGAGAAATTTTACCTGTGGTTTGGGCCTAGAATTAAATGAGATGGCCAGGAAGGATCGAAAAGACGTGGCGTTGTTGATTGAGACGTCGAATGCTTACGCGCGTGGATTGCTGCACGGGGTGGTGAGTTATGTGCGTGAGCATCGTCCGTGGTCGATTTATCTGGCAGAGCATGGTCGAGGGGATGCGCCGCCGAACTGGTTGAAGCGCTGGCGTGGTGACGGGATTATTGCGCGGATTGAGAATACGGCGATTGCGAAGGCGGTGAAGGCGGCGAAACTGCCGACGGTGGATGTGAGTGCGGCGAGGTTGGTGGAGGAGTTGCCGTGGGTGGAGACGGATGATGCGGCGATCGGGCGGATGGGAGCGGAGCATTTGCTTGACCGGGGGTTTGAGCAGTTTGGGTATGTGGGGGATTCACGGTTTAACTGGTCGGACTGGCGAAGGGATTCGTTTATTGAGCGCGTGCATCAGGCGGGTTATGAATGTGATATCTATAAGAGGAAGGGGCGAGGGCGAGGTTGGGAGGGTGAGCAGGAGTCGCTAATGAAATGGATGGGAGGACTGGGGCGACCGGTTGGGGTGATGGCTTGTTATGACATACGGGCGCAGGAAGTGTTGGAGGCGTGTCGTCGGATGGAGTTGGCAGTTCCGGATGGTGTGGCGGTGATTGGGGTTGACAATGATGAGTTGTTGTGTGATTTGAGTGATCCGCCCTTGACGAGCGTGGTGCCGAATACGCATAAGACGGGTTATGAGGCTGCGGCGTTGCTGGACCAGGTGATGAGTGGGAAGAAGGTATCGAATGCGGGGAGGCGGATTGAACCATTGGGTGTGGCAACGCGCGAGTCGACGGATGTGTTGGCGATCGAGGATCGGGATGTGTCGAGGGCTGTGCGGTTTATTCGGGAACATGCGTGTGATGGAGTCAACGTAGGGGATGTGTTGCGGGAGGTTCCATTGTCGAGGCGGGTATTGGAAACGCGGTTTCGGAAGTTGATCGGGAGGACGCCGCATGAGGAGATATTGCGGGTGCAACTGGATCGCGTGCGGGAGTTACTGGTGGAGACGGAGTTGCCTTTGAGTGTGGTTGCGGCGCGTACGGGGTTTAAGCATGCAGAATATCTGTCTGTTGTGTTTCGTAAACATGTGGGTGTTCCGCCGAGTGTGTTCAGGCATGAGCAGGGGAAGTGAGTGAGGAATCGACGGGTGATTTTGGGAGGATAGGCGGGACGCATAGAATAGATCGGCGGGTTATTGGTAAGGGATCGCGGCATGGATCAGCAGCATGTGGATATGCGTATGTTCGGGATGGGGGAGCGGTTTGCGGGTTTGTCGGCACGATTTGGGGGCAAACGATCGTGGGTGATGCGGTGGTCGATGTTCATAACCTTTCTGGTGGTATTCATTCCAATGATTGTGGTGGTGCTAGCGGGGATCGGGGTGTTTTTGATTTCACTGGTCATTTTGTCGTTGGTCAGTCGGGTGATGGAACTGTTGGGGATTGGCGGGGGTGGGATTGGTGTCGCGGGTGGGAATGATGAACGGGTGAACGTGCGCGTGGTGGAACGTGAGAAGTGACGGAGGTGAGATGGGTGTGATGGTGGCATTGGGGAAAGTTTCCCGGGCGGTGGGTGGATCGGATATGCGGTAAAACAAGAAAACGCGTGACTGTTGAGGTCACGCGTTTTGGTTTGTTGTGGAGAGTGGGCTGAAGTTAGTCGCGTTCCTTTCGGTCGCGTTTGGATTTGCGCTCCGATTCACGGTCGCGTTTGCGGTCAGCCTCATCGTCACGTATGTCGGAACCATCTTCATTTCGGTGGTCGCGTTCCGGCTTGCGGTCTGTTTCACGGTCACGTTTAGAGTAAGGTCCGTCACGACGATCACGAAAGCGTCTTTCGTCGTCTCGGCGAGCACGTTCGGTCCTTCGTTCGCGATTCGGGACTTTGTCGCGTGAGAGGTGGTTGATGCGTTCGTGGAGATGGCGGACGATGCGAGAGAGTTCGCGTACTTCGTTGCGGAGCTCGTGGACGGTACGGGCAAGTTCGGCGTGGTGTCGGGCGACATTGCGTCGATCGCGTTCGATTTCGCGGTGGTGCTCGCGTTCACGGTGTTCCCGGTCACCTTCGTCACGGTGCTCACGTTCCCTGTGTTCACGGTCGGATTCACGTCGACGCTCGCCTTCGTGACGGCGATCACCTTCCCGGCGCTCACGATCGTGGTCACGTCGATGTTCACGGTCACGGTCGCCCTCAGGCCGGCGATCGTGGTCGCGCTTAAGCTTGCGTGTGAGAATCTCTATTTCCTTCTTGACGTGGTTGAGCTTTCTTTCGGTTTGGGCGGCGTGTTCGCGTTTGCCGGCCTTGTCGTACTTGATGAGGAGTTGATGGAGCTCTCCGGCGTGTTTGTGGAGCTCGCGTAATTCGGCGTGAGCGCGATCACGATGGATCTGGCGTTCGCGGTGCTCGCGATCACCTTCGCGGCGACGGTCGTCTTTGTGTCGGCGGTCGTCATCGCGTTTGAGTTCATGAGAGATGAATTCCATTGCCTTTTTAACTTCGAAGAGTTTGCGTTCGGCCTTCTCGGCTTCATCGCGTTTACCCGCCTTGGTGAGTCTGGCGTGGTGTATGTGTAGTTCTTTGGCGAGAATATTGAGTTCGCGGAGTTGTGCGTGTGCGCGATCGCGGTTGAATTCGCGGTCGCGGTCGTCTTTGTGTCGTCGGTCGTCATCGTGTTTGAGTTCGCGTTCGCAGGCTTCGATTTTTCTTCGGATGTCGTGGAGTTTTCGTTCGGTTTTCTCGGCTTCGTCACGCTTGCCTGCACGGGCGAGGTTTTTGAGATTTTGTTGGAGTTCTTTGGCGTGCGCATGGAGTTTGCGAAGTTCGGCATGGGCGCGGTCGCGTTTGATATCGCGTTCACGATGTTCGCGGTCACCTTCGCGCCGGTGTTCGCGTTCTCCGCGTTCTCCGCGATGTTCGCGTCTGTCTTCGTCCTTGGTCCCGCGTTCGCGATCACCATTCTCTTCCGCGACGATGTTGGAGGAGAGTGCGAGTGTCGCGATTGCGGCGAGGATGTAGAAAGCCAGTAGTTTGCGTGCCATGTTGTTGCTCCTGTGCTGCGGTTTGGGTATCGGGTTTATTCGGTCAATCAGGGGTGTTGTTTGCGTACGAGGCGCTGGAGGTATGCTTTTCGGGCTTTGATGGATTTGAGTTTCGCTTCGAGTACGAAACGGATCTGTCTTTTCCGGGCATTGGGAAGATCTGTGTTATCAAGAGCTGTTATGAGTCGCGTGAGTTCTGCGGAGAGTTGGGTTATTTCCTTGTTCAGAAGTTGAATGGCGAAGCGAGGATCGTCTACGAATTTGAAGGTCTTTGATTCGCCGGGTTTTTGTTCCGAGGAAGGATTGGGTTTGGCGGGTTTGCGGGGAGCATCTGCGTGGATGGCGGGGGCGAAGAAGGCGACAAGTGTAATGAGTGAGAAGGCGAGTGCGATGACGGACGTTGAAAGAAGGCGGCGGGCGCGAGGGGTGATGTTGACGAGGCGGTGGATGCGATGGGCAAGGGTGGATTTTCCGGCGACCATCGTGGGTATGACAGCGCGGATAGGGAGATGGTCGGCGGTGATATGTTCGGCTAGATCAGTGAGGCAATGGGCGACGGAGAAGGGTGAGGCGGTGTGCGTGGCGGCGAAGCGGTCGCATTGATATTCGGCAAGTTGGATGAGCTGGCGACGGGCGAGGATGTTGAGTGGCTGAAACCAGAAAAGGTATTGGACGACGTGGGTGAGTGTCATGAAGAAGGGGTCGTGCCTGCGGAGGTGGGCGATTTCGTGCGCAAGAATGGCACGGAGGCGATCTGGGGGCATGTTTTCAATCAGATGGATGGGAATGCAGATTTCAGGTCTGGGGACGGCGAGCGCGATGGGAGATCGAAGCGATTTGGAGGAGGTGAGGCGAATGGATTTGAGGCTGGGTAAGCGGGTTTGGGCGGCGAGATCGGCGAGGATGGCGTGCACAGGGCCTTTGGGGATGAAGGTACGGTTGGCGAGGTGATGGAAGAGGTGTCGGCGACGGACAAACAGGGTGATGAGGGAAAGTGTGGTGAGGGTGATGAGTGTGATGACGAAGGGATTGCGTAAGGAGAGGAGGTTGTTGGTAGACGGACCGACTGGTGTGGAAGTGTCAGCAAGAGATGAGAGAGGCGCGTTGGGTGGTTGACGATCTGAAGGGAGGGGTAAAGCGGGTGTGGTTGCGATATGGCCAGGCTGATCGGCATCATGTGATGCCGGGGGATGATCGCTTTCCGGGCGTTCGTCACGATTTTCGTTTAGGTCATCATCAGTGGAGGCTTTGCCGCCATCATGTTTGCCCGGTCGCGGTTGATTGGATGAGCGGTTTTCAAGGAATGTTGAAGCTTGTGAGCGGGAAGCAAACTGGTCGACGGTGGGTGCGGCGGGACTTAGCGCGACGGACCAGGGAGGCGCGGCAAGGCAGGTGGTCTGGAGGAAGGCAGTGAGGATGGGTGCAAAGAAGGCGAGTCGGAGGCAGGTTTCGCGGGCAGCGTCGAGGTGAGGTGGGAATTTGCGTGTGAGAAGTAGGGCAAAGGTCAGAAGGAGGGTGGAGTGGATGAAGTAGTTGGCGGCAAAGGCGACGATGTTGTTAAGGAGATTAATGGTCATTGGAATCTCCCAGCTCTTTTTCCTTTTGCTCGATGAGCTGTTTGAGTTGCGTCAGTTCATCGGGGTCGATCTGCTGTTCGGTGAGGAGATGGGAGACCATGGCGGAGGTATCTCCTGCGAAGAGTTTTTCGGTGAGGCGGGCGACCATGGATTTGGAGATTGATTTTTCGGAGACGGTGGGTTTGTAGATGAATTGCCTTCCGCGTGTTTCGTGCGTGACGATGCCTTTGGACTCCATTTTTCGAAGCATGGTGGCAATGGTGGTTAATGCGAGTCCTCTGGTGGGGAGGAGTGTCTCGTGGACGTGGGCGACGGAGGCGTGGCCGTTGTCCCAGAGGACACGCATGATTGCGAGTTGAAGATCACCGAGTTCGTGGGATTTAGACATGTTTATCTGGCCTGTTTTCGGGAAGGCTGACTTACAACTACCGCGATAGTATTACCTCGGTAGTATTTTGTCAATGGTTGAGTTGTGAATTTCTGAAGAAATTTTGCGCAAGATCGGCTGTGAGATATTGGACGTTTGTGTTTATTGGACGGGTATAAAAGCGTTGTTTTTGGCTGAAAACCGAGGATGGGTGTTAAGATGGGAAATTTCTGCGTGGAGGTGCAGAAAATGCGCGTGGTGTCCCGATGGATTGGGGGTACATGGCAAGCAGTTTGGCGATGTAAAAAGTGTGGTGGTAAGACGGGGGATGCGAGGGTGTGCGTGTTCGGCTGAAGTAGGTCGGAGCGCGGGAAACAGGTTGGAAGGCTGAGAGGTACAGGCTCGGCCAGATGGAAGCGTGACAGGAGCGAATGTCATGAGCAAACAAGTGTTGGTCGAGCGCTTTTTTGAGACCCTGATCAGTGGTCATCGATTTGCGGCTCGAGGGATTGTTGAGGAATGTTTCGCGAAGAATCATTCGGCAGAAAAAATAGTTGACAAGCTATTCTGGCCTGCGATTGAAATGATTCACACGGTGTATCGCGCGGATCAGTTGTCGATGGTGAGTCATCATTATGCGACGCGTCTGTTGCGGATGCTGGCGGATCAGATGCAGTTGCGGTTGGAGCAGCGTGAGCGGCGCGGTCAGAGTGTGTTGCTTGTTTGCGGGCCGAATGAGCATGATGAGTTGCAAGGGCAATTGGCGGCGGATGCGCTGGAAGCGGACGGGTATGATGTTTATTTCGCGGGAGGTGGTGTTGCGAACGATGAAATTGTAAATCAGATTGGTGAGCTGGAGCCTCATGCGTTGGTGATGTATGGGTCGACGCCACAGGACCTGCCTTATATTCGTCAGCTGATCGATGAGTTGCGTGAGATCGGGACGTGCCCGGACACGCAGATCGTTGTGGGTGGTGGTGTGTTCAACCGAGCGGAAGGATTGGCTGAGGAAATTGGTGCTGATTTGTGGGCGAAGACGCCTGGTGAATTGGTGAGTGCGATGACGGCGGAGCCGGAGCGTCGCGCGTCGGCGGATCAGCGGACAGTGGGTCGTCGACGGAGGTCGGCGAAGACGGCGGCGGCGTAGTGAGGGGGGTGTATTGGGAGGGTGTGTTAATGTAAGATTCTTAGATTACATGCTAAGGGAGAGAACACCCGGTTATTTTGGCCGGGTGTTTTCTATTTTGGACGTTGTCGCATTTGGATTAGAGAGAGGATTACTTTTTTATGGATTGCCAGCGTTGCCATGCGAGGCCTGGGGTGTTGACGCGGAAGGAGACAATTCGGCCGTGGTCGACTTCGGTAACGTAGACGGTTTTGCCATCTTTTCCGCCGAAGCAGAGGTTGGAGGGTCGGGAGCCGAGGACGTCGATTTCGGCGAGGATGACGCCTGAGGGGGAGAGTTTGATGACGGTTCCCTTGCCGTGTCGTGTGATGTAGAGGTTGCCGAGGATGTCGCATCGCATGCCATCGAAGCTGAATTTGTCATCGAAGTGTTTGAGGAGCCGTTTGCCGGAGAGAGATTTGTCGGGGTTGATATGGAAGGCCCAGACGTTGCGTTGGACTGATTCGTTGACGTATAGGGTTTTGCCATCGGGGCTGACTTCGATGCCGTTGGTGGTTCCCATGTTTGTGGCGACGCGTGTGGCTTTGCCATCTTTGTCGATGCGCCAGATTTGGCCGGTTCCTGCTTCCCAGTTGGGGTCGGAGGCCCAGAGCGTGCCATCGGGGCTGATGGCGAGATCGTTGGGTTGGTTGAATTTGTCGTTGTGGGCGTGAACGTCGATCTGTTTGGTGGCGGGGTCGATGCGGAGGATGTTATGGCCGACGTAATCGGCAACGAACATGATACCCTGTTGGTTGAAGCGGATGCCGTTGCCGGTGAAGTCATCGGGGAGGTTGAGGAAGAGTTCGGCCTTGCCAACGGGGTTTACTTTTCCGATGGTGCGTTTGGTGGAGAAGCTGACGAGGTAGATGTTGCCATCCTTGTCGCAGGCGGGGCCTTCGATTTCCCTGGTGAAGAGGTGGGCGTGGGTGAGGGGTCGGGCCTTGTGGAGGGTGTCGGTCTGGCAGCCGGTGAGGGTTGCGGTGAGGAGGACGAGCGAAATGAGGCGGGATGACATGCGTGGAACTCCAATGGGGGGAGGGTGGATTATGGTGTGCGCGCGGCGCGTTGAGGATGGGATTTTAAGGGGTATGGGGGAGGAGAGCGAGTGAAGTTGGCGGATTGGTGGAGAAGCTTAGTGGAAGGATTGGTTTTTTTGAGTGAGGAGGGATTGGTAGTGGTCGAGGTCGTGCTGTGGGGGGATGGCGTAGGGTCGGAATTTTTCGGTGAGGCCAAGTTCTTCGCTGTGGAGGATGGCGCGGTGGAGGCCGAGTCTGGAGGCGTCGGGTGTGTCGATGAGTGTGGTGGAATCGTTGGCGGACATCTGGAAGAGGATACGTGTTTCGAATTCGCGTAGGGACTGGCGATCGAAGATGCGGTTGACGGAGGCAAGGGTATCGCACCAGAGGAGTGTGTGGATGCCGAGGGGGGGACCATCGCGGAGAATGTCGGCGAATTGTTTTTCGGGAGCGGGTGCGGAGTCGGTTTCATCCATGGAGAAGCTGAAGTCGTCTTCTTTTTGACGGAGCATGCGGTAGCGTTGCATGCCGTAGATGATGAGGAAGTGGGATGGGGCTTGGGAGAGGTCATCGGTTTGACGTCGGAGGAGTTCGGTATGGAGGTTGGCGATGGAGGATTCGACATCTCGCCACTGGATGTCGTGGGTTTGGTGGGGGATGACGTTGGTGATTTTGGGAAGATAGGCGGCGAGTGTTGAATCGGCGGGCGCGCCATCCATGAGGTGGAAGACGGCGTTGTCTTTAGGGAACTGTGCGGCGAGAGAGATGGCGGAGGAGGTGAGCATCGCCAAGGCGGGTTCATCGCGCTGGCCGACGATGAGGAGGTTGGCGCCGTTGTGTCTTCGGAGGGTGAATGCGGTGGGGTTTTTGATGGCGACGGGATCGCCCAAGTAGGCTTCAGACGCGGCGGCGGGGTCGTTGGGGAAGGATGGGGAGGTGAGGAGGCGTTTGAGGGGTTGGTTGGCGTTGAGGTTGGCGGGTATGTTGCCTTCGAAGACGATGGGGGCATCGCGGTCGGGGCCGAATCTTTGATCGGCGATGTCGGCGATTGTGGAGAGAGCCTGGTCGAGGCGTTCATCCGGGAGCCAGGCGACCTGGAAGGGGCTGTTGCCTTCGACGAGTCCGCCGGCGTCGTTGTAGATGGCTTCGCCGGGTCGGGAGAGGAGTCGTGCGGCAGCGTTGGTTTCGGAGAGGATGAGTTCGGAGTCGGCTTCGGTGGATTGGAGGGCAACGCGGACGGCCATCTGACCAATGGTGGAGCGGTTGAGGGAGTAGGTTCCGGCGAGGGTTTGAGAGCCGAGGAGGACGTGGATTCCGAAGGCGCGGCCCTGACGGACGAGTCGGTCGAGGAGGAGCATGGCGTCCTGGGCGACCTTGTCATCATCGGAGAAGAATTCCTGGAATTCATCGATGATGAGGAGGGTGCGGGCGAGGGGTTCGTTTGACTCCTTGCGATAGGCGGCGAGAGACTGTACGCCGAGATCACGGAAGAGGTCGCCGCGTCTTTGCATTTCGGCATCGAGGCGTTGAAGGACGCTCAGGCCGAACTCGCGATCGGATTCGATGGCGACGGCCCTGGCATGAGGGAGTTTGTGTGTGGCATAGGTTTTGAATTCGACGCCTTTTTTGAAATCGACGAGGTAGAACTGGACGTCCTCGGGGCTATACCACATGGCGAGGTTGGTGATGAGGACGTGGAGGAGTGTTGATTTACCGGAGCCGGTTTTTCCAGCGATGAGGGCATGCTGGGCGACGCCTTTGCCCAAGGAGAAGTTTTGAAGGCGTGTTGCGCCTGCGCGACCGATGGGAACGTAGACATCTTCGGCCGCGTCGCGTGACCAGATCTGGTCGACATCGGGGGCGATGACGTGGAAGTCGACTTCGATTCGGTTTCGGTTCTGGGCTTCGCGGCCGACTTTACGGAGTGTGGAGGAGAGGAGGTCTTCGGGTGGAGCCGGGTCGAGATCGATGGGGAACTGGGAGAGAGTGGGGTCTGCGAAGCGAAACTGATCTTCGTGATATTTGAGGGTAACACCGTGGCCTGAGAAGTCTTTAGCATCGAAGCCCGGTGGGAGGGGTTGGCGGGTGTCCATCGCGATGAGTGTGTATACACCGCATCGTGCGCCGCTGGAGACGATGGAGGCGAGGCGTCGCATGGCTTCTTCGGAGAAGTTGCCGGGGAAATCCGCAATGACGAGGAAACGGTAGGGTTCGGCGAGGACGCCGGCTTGAGCGTTGTAGTCATCGATGGTATCGAATTCGTTTCGGAGGTACTTCTGAATGACGTTTTCCATATGCTCGGTGAGATTGGCGAGCTGTTGTTCAATGTGGTGGGTTTCGGTCCAGATACGTTTACCGACAAGAGGTTTTTCATGATCGGCGAGGTGCATGAAACCGGCGAAGGTCTGACCGAGGCCTACGGGGTCGATGAGTGTGAAGTGGACGCGACCGGGTTCGAAGGCGGTCATAAGGCGTGTCATAACGGTTTGGAGGATCTGGATGGCGGTGTCTCGTCCTTCGCGTGGAGATTTGATGAGGAGTGAGCCGTGGTTGGGGAAGGAGAGAGAGGCGGGGACGGTGAATGTGGTGGGATGATTTTGCCGAAGGGAGGGGTCTTCGGGCGTGGGTGAAGTGGTATGGTCGAGGTCGATCTGGAGACGACCGAACTGGACGATGCTGGTGGAGGATTCCGGGGGCGCCCATTCCCGCCAAACAGGAGAGGACCAGGGATGGAAGGTTTGGTTGCATGCGGCGGTGGCGTGGTCCATGATCTGATAGGCGGAGGTGGACTGGGTGAGCCAGGCGTCTTTGAGGGTATCCCATTTGGATTGGAATTCGGCGTTATGTTGATCCAGTTTGTGTTCGTGGGGGATTCGCGCTTCGGATTCGGCGACGTTGAATTGGGCGTTGATTTTGTCGACGGTGGTGGTGTAGTGGTCTTCTATTTTCTTGAGATCATTGTCGCGCGCTTCTTCAACCTGTTCCTGAACGAGGCGCTGTGCGTTTTCGAGTCGCTGGACTGAATGGGAGAGGCGACGACGGGCTTTGACAAGGAGGGGTTTGAACTTTTCCCTAGCGGAGATGATTTCATCATCACGTTTTTTCTGGTATGGGGCTTTGGCGGCCTGCCACTGGTTTTGGGCGCCTTTGAGGCGTTTGTTGGCGGCCCGACGAGCACGGTGGAGATCTTCGGAGAGAGGAATGTAGTTCCTGATGATGCGTGATTTGACGCGTGCGGCGCAGAGGAGGGCGAATAGTGTGGCCAGGGTTAGGCCGGCGACGGCGCCGAGTGCGGCGGCGATGGTGGATTCAAGTTGAGTGAAGTGGATGAGGGGATAGATAGGGGCCGCGGTAACGATGAAGAGGAGAGCGAGGGGACGACGACCTGAGAAGAGACGGGTGGTAGTGGATTTCTCGAGAGTGTCGATATCGTTTCGGGCGAGATCGATGCGGACCTGGGGTTCCTGATCGCGGTCGGATGTAAGGGGTTTGTAATCGGAGGAGAAATTGGAGAGCGCGGGTGGTTCGGGGAGGTATCGACGGACAAGATTATCGTTCTCGATCTGAAGATGATCGATGGCCTGGAGTTGTGATTCGACGCTTTTGATCAGTTCATCGGAGCCTTTGGAGAGGCGCTGGCGGTGGCCTTCGAGAACGGAATCGGCGAGAAAGACGGCCTGTTCGAGGGCGTCTTCGGTATCCCGGATGGTCTTTGAGGACTGTTCGATTACTTTTTCGTGTTCGGCGTCGAATTTTTTCCTGGTTTTCTGGAGGCGTTCCTCGAAGCCTTCGTTCACGGCATCAATGTGTTCAAGGCGGGTTTTCTCGGCTTGCCGGAGGGCGATGTCGCGGGTTTCTTCGTGGGACTTGAGGTTTCGGGAGAATTCAGCATTGGCGGAACGGGTGAACTCGGCGTGTGTGGACTGGAGAGATGTTTCTTCCTTCGCAGTATGGTTGGCAAGGGAGAGTAAGGAGCGAAGGGCGATGAGGTGATCGTTGCCGGTCGGGCGTTCGTTGCCGAGGTCGGTCGAATGGAAACATTGGGCAGCAGAGTTATCGTGTTCCATTTTCATGGTACTCATTCTCCGGAGTGGGTGCTTCTGGTTCAGGTGCAATCGGACTTGATGCGTTGGATGAGTTCGGCCATGCTGTTCATGGCGGAGAGGGTATGGCGAACGGCGGGATCGATTTCATCAATGACATCATTTTTGAAAGATGTGCTGGCGGAGTCGTGCCAGACAGTGCTGGTATTTTGCCAGTGAAGGTTTAGGTCCTTGAGGGCGCGATTGAGTTTGGCGATAGCGACGGAAGCACTCATGGCTTGTTCTCCTGGGATTGGGAAGCGATGTCACCGAGCTCCTCGTCATCAAGGGGATCATCCTTGACCCGGGCCATGGATGGGGCGTCTTCTATATTGGTGTTGGCGGCGGTTGGGGTGTCGGTAACGGTAGAAGAGACTGATTCCGTCGAAGCAACCGTGGGAGGCGGGTTGACGGCCAGGTAAGCATCGAGGGATTTGGTGAGGTTGTCGAGCCTTATAGACGCTTTGGGTATGAGGGCTTCAATGAGGCGGACGAGGGGTTGGAGACGACCCTTGCATTCGACTGCGTGTTTTTTGAGATCGATGGCCCAGCGACGGGTGATCTGGAGTTTTCGTTCTGCTTCATCAAGCGCACGTTTGGCACGAGCGAGATTCTTCTCCTCTTCGGCGGTAGAGAAGCGAGAATGGTGGTCCGGTTGAAGGAGTTTTTTGGAGCGGAGGGCTTCTTTGGCCTGATGGACCCGTTCGGCGAAACGACGGACCTGTCGCTGCCAATGGTTCTTCTGGTCGGATTCAAGCCAATTAAGTGTGTGTTGGATTTCGGCTTCGGTTTCGTTAAGAGCGGTGGACGCGGTCTGCGCGAATTGGCGTAGTGCGCCTTTGAGTTCGGCGATGACTTCTATCGAGTTGATGCGTGCTCTTTGCATGATGGCGACGGTTGAGGTTGGATTGTGGTGTGTGGGTTTCAGCGCTGGTTGAGGTAAGCTTCGATTTGTTGTGCCTTGCGGAGTAGGAAAGCGGAATGCTGATTGGAGGAATCGACGAACCGGTTAAGGACTTTAGTGGTCTGGGTAAATTCATCGGAGAATTTTTTCTGTTCCTGGTCGCGCCAGGTTTTTTCCAGAGCATGGAGGCGGGAGTGGAGATTTGAGAGGAGGCCTTGAAGTTCGCCATTGAATCGATTGAGGTCGCGGGCGAAACGTCTGAGTTCGGCGGGGTCGGCAACGGCTTTTGCCATGGGAATCCTCCTGAGCAGGTGGGTGTGGTGATGGAGTAACCACATGACGGCGGCGAGTCGCTTCATGGCGAAGTGGGGTGTGGTGAATTCTGAATATGGGGTATCAGAAATTGGCGCCGCTGAGCTCTCGGCCTATGGCGGGGTACGTTGGAATATTATATTTGACGCATGGGAGCATGGCTACGTTCACGTGGTATAAGTGATGTGAGAAAAAATGATGAAATTCAGGCGATTTTGCCCGGATTGCATCGGTGTTGGAGCCAGTCTTCCCTGATAAGTGCGAATCGTTTGTGGTCACGCCATCGGCCGACCATTTTGAGGTAGCGACGTGCGAGTCCTTCGTAGTGGAAGGCGCATCGCTTGACGACCGCGAGGGAAGGCTTGTTGTCGGGCATGATGTTTGCTTCCAGGCGGTGGAGTTTGAGTTGGCTGAAGGCGCGACGGGCGACGAGGCGGAGGCCCTGGGTGAGATAGCCGTGACCAGTGTGTTGGGGAAGGATGTAATAGCCGAGGAAGGTGGACTGGAAGACTCCTCGAACGATTTCGTTGAGGTTGATGACGCCGAGGATCTGGTGTGTTTTTTTGTGGCAGACGAAGAAGCCTTCGTGACGATCCGTGCTGATGCGTGCGATGTATTTTTTGTAGGCGGCGGGATTGGAGGGTGGCATACCTACATTTCGGAAGAATTGCCTGGTGTTTGGACTCTTGAGAGAGGCGAGGAATTCAGCGCTGTCGTCAAGGGTGGGTGTGCGAATGTAGATGGGCGGTGTGGTTGGATGTTTTGGCATTGTCTTTAGACACGGTGAAATGGAAGAGGCTAGGAAACTACTTCTTTTGGCCGATGTAGGCGACGGCGATCCCGAAAGTCATGGGTTTTTGAGTGATGTTACAGAAACCTGCTTCGTTGAGCATCGTGACCATCTGTTCGCGACCAAGGAAGGTATTGACGGATCGGGGAAGATACTTGTATGCGCCGGAACGATCGCGAGCGATAAGGGCGGCTGTTCGGGGCATGATGTGTTTGAAGTAGAAGTTGTACCCGGCTCGGAGGATGGGGTTTCTGGGGAGGGAGAATTCGAGGATACAGACTCTGCCGCCGGGCCGGAGAATGCGATAGAACTCTGCGATGGCCTGTTCGGGTTTGGCGACGTTGCGGATGCCGAATGCGATGGAGACGATGTCGACGGACTGATCGGGAAGAGGGAGCTGTGTGGCGTCGCCGTCGCCGAAGGAAATAGGCGTCTTGATACTTGGATGAGCGGATTGCCAGAGTTGTTTTTTGTCGTTGGCGATGACGGTCATTTGGTGCGTGAAGTCGAGGCCGATGACGCGTGCGGGGGACTGCCTGGCAAAGGCGAGGGTGAGGTCGCCCGTGCCGCATGCGATATCGAGCACGGTCTCGGCAGGTTTCGGCTCGGTGAGTTTGACGGCTTTTTTTCTCCAGGCCTGGTCGCGCCAGAGGGAGTGGACACGGTTGTTGATGTCGTAGGATCGAGCGATGGCGGCGAACATTTCACGGACGCGCTTGGCTTTGTCGGCGGTCTCGTGGGGGTTATCACGTAGGTCTTCATCGCGCCACGCGGGCTGGGCCTGGTGTGTGGAATCAGCCATCATCGGCGATCATAGACAGGGTAGGGGAATGAATCGTGGGGTGGGGGCGGGAAATTTGTGGTAACGGGGTCGATTGACCAAGGAGAGATGGTCAGTTCCGGGCGATTCGGCGGAATGCGCGAGAGACCGTTCCGGATCGGATGTTGTACATGAAAACAAAGTGATGGTCGTTGGGACGTTTGGTGTGGTAAAACACGTAATACTCGATGTTTTGAACCTGAGGGTGGGTGTAAACGGCGTGGAGGCGAAAGGGAGAAAAGAGTCCCTGGTGAAGTTTCGACGCACAGTAGCGGGCAACTTTGGGGCGATGTTTTTCGTTGGATGGAACTTGCGGGAACTCGAGATGCCACTGGCCGGCGTGGGCGTCGGGTTTGTCGATATGGAAGGCGGCATCAAAGTTGTTGGGTCTTGGGGAGGTGACGAGCGGGATTTTAATGTCAGAAGTACAGGCAGGGAGAAAAATACAGACGATCAAGAGCAAAAAAAAGCTATGGCGAGCAAGAGAGTGTGATTTTCGGCTTCGCAATATCATTGAACGGATGATAGCCTGATTTTGGGGTTGGCGTAAAGCGTGATTCAATTGGGGAAAAGAAAACCGGGCGAATGGGTAACCGATTGGCGTAACGTGCATCGAAATCCAGGTGGTGTAGGGTGATGATATGGGCCTGGGATGTATTGAAAGGTTTGGACGATGGCGGTACTGGAACTGGATCGACCTGATGTAAGGCAATTGGGATGCACGGAAATATGGTGCGACAACGAGGCGGCGGACAACGGGGTTGCGATTCCTGGAATTGATGCGTGGGTATACAGTCGACCGTATGGCGGTGATGAATCGGGAGGGGATATTCACTATATGGGATTGTGCGGCGCTGGGGCGCACTCGCGATTTGCGGTGGCGGATGTGGCGGGGCATGGTTCGGCGGTGTCGAACTGCGCGACGCATTTGAAGCGGATGCTGCGGGAGAATATGAACGAGCCGAATGTGTCGGTTTTTGCGCGCGATTTGAATGACGTGCTGGTGGAGGCGACGGCGTCTTCCGGGAAGTTTGTGACGGCATTGGTGGCGAGTTACATCGCACCTTTGAAGCAGATGGCGGTATGCAATGCGGGACACCCGAGGCCGTTGTGGTATCGGGCGGAGGAAGATGCGTGGCATTTGATTCGGGAGGACTGCCCGCATTGCCGTTCCAAGATGATGAATTTGCCGTTGGGGATTATTGAAGGGACAGAGTATTTCCAGATGGCGGTGGAACTTGGGGATGGTGATGTGGTGGTAATGTATACGGATTCGTTGATCGAGACGACCGGGGAAAATGGAAGGCACTTGGGTGAGGAGGGTTTGTTGGAGATTGCGGCGACGCTGGATGTTGGAGCACCGGATGAATTCAGTCATCGACTGGTGGAGGCGGTGCGTGGTTTTGGGGGCGTGGAGGAATCAGATGATGATGTGACGATTATGACGCTTTTTCATCACGGTGTGGAAGGAGGGGTCGGCGATGTTATGTGATTGTGTGCGAGGATTTTTCTGGTGGGGGTTTTGTGGCGGAGGGGAAAAGGAGCGATGCTGGAGTAGGAAAGCGGAAAAGTGTTCGTCGCGTAAGAAGAGCGGTCGATGCCGTGAAGTTCGTGAGGAAAATCGTCAAGAGGTGGCGAAGAGAGGCAAACCCGGTTACGCTGCAAGCATGTATCAGGAAGGGCAAGCCAATGAAAGTTTGCCGGGGGCCGGGGAAGTCGCGTTTGTGGATGCGCTTCGACGAGGGGAAGACACGGCGTATGAAACGCTGGTGCGTGACTATGGCGGGCGGATGCTGGCGGTAGCGCGACGTATGCTGGGCAAGGAAGATGAGGCGCAAGATGCGGTGCAGGATGCATTTCTGCAAGCATTTAAGGCGATTGATCGCTTTGAAGGGCAGAGTAAGTTGAGTACATGGCTGCATCGAATCGTGGTTAATGCCACATTGATGAAAATGCGTAAGCAGAAACGGCGACATGAACGATCCATTGAGGATTTGATGCCACGGTATCAGGATGATGGTCATCGTCATGACGCCGGTCCGGCTTGGACGGTGACGGCGGAGGAATTGGCAACAAGTGAGGAGCATCGACAGTTGGTGCGAACTTACATAGAAGAGTTGCCGGCGGATTATCGGGAAGTGGTGATGTTGCGTGATATTGAGCAGATGGATACGCAGGAGACGGCGGAGGTGCTTGGGATCAAGCCCGGGGCAGTAAAGACGCGGCTACACCGTGCGCGGCAGGCGTTGCGTGAGCTGCTGGATCCGCTGATGCGTGGGGAGGCGTCGGTATGATCAACTGTAAGAAATTACACCAATTTCTAATGGATTACATTGATGGGAATCTGAGTGAGGATGAGCGTGCAGCGTTTGAAGCGCATGTGAATTTGTGTCCTCCATGCGTTCGGTATATGGAGAGTTACAAGGACACGATTGATGCGGCGAGGAAGTGCTGTGATGATGAGGCGGAGAAACGGGAGAAGATGCCGGAGGGTTTGGTGGATGCGATTTTGGCATCGAGGAAGAAGAGTGAATAGGGTGATTCTGTGAATTCGCGGGCGGTGGTGATTCTGATCATAAATTGATGGCGCGGCGTGGGTTGTCGACGAGAAGTTGCGTCAGTTGATCTGCGGTGAGGTTGAGATGTTGCGCAAGGTTTTGTGCGGATTGGTTCATGGTTATGGCTGCGCCTACCAGATGTGAGCCATCGGGGGCGCGGGCGACCATGTCGGGACCGATGTTGAGATTCCATCGAGCAAGTGTGTATTGGCCGGGGCCCAGACCGGCGGGGGCAATAGCATCTGTGACGATGAGGCAGTGGTCGAGGGAGGCGAATTTGAGGTAATTGGCAAGTGCGGTGAAGGGGACGTGGACACCGTCTGCAATGAAGGAAATGAAGAGTTGGTCAGCCAGGTAGAGGACCCGTTGGATGATGTTGTCGTGGCGATGGGGAAACATGGGGCACCCGTTGCCGAGGTGTGTGAACATGGTGAGACCGGCATCGATGGCTGAACGAAGTTGATCGACGGTTGCGTTGGTGTGACCTGCGGCGACGGTGATGGATTGGTGGGTAAGGTGTTTGGTGAGGAGGTTATGGGGGTCGGATTCCGGGGCAAGGGTGACGAGCCTGGTGAGGCCGGCGGCAGCGTCGAGGAGCCGGTTCATGAGATCGAGATTGGCGGGGGTAACGGCATCAAGGGGATGTGCACCGCGGTAACCATCTTCGGGGCTGATGAAGGGGCCTTCAATGTGGATGCCGGCAATGATCTGTTGGGCGAGAGGATCGGCTTCGCGGAATTGGGCGATGTTGGCGAGGCAGCGGGCCATGTGTTCAGGCGTGTCGGTGATAATTGTGGCGAGGATTTGGGTGACGCCATCTGACTGGAGATGTCGGCAGGCTGCGTGGAACTGGTCGGGCGTTACCTTAGGGTCGTTGAAATCAACGCCGGCGTAGCCGTTGACCTGGAGGTCGACATAGGGAAAACTGGCGGGAACGGGAGCTTCGGCCGTGGGATTATTGGACATCAAGGTCACTCCTAGTTACAAAATAACCCGGCATTTTACAACGGTTGAACCAAATTGAAGTAGGTATTTTTCCGATATGAGGCTTGTGATTCTGGAGGAGAAACAATCTATCGTGGCGAGGCGTTCACCTTTGACGAAGTTGCGCGAAAAGGAGAAGGCCAGGAAGGAAGCGGAGAAGGCCCACAAAGAGCAGACGGAGGAGGGGGAGAGTGGCGAGGGACAAAAGAACAATTCAACGTCTGAGACCGATAAGCAAACTTCGCCCGCATCGACACTTTCAATTCGCGCCAAGCTGTGGTGGGCAGTGGTGATGGCGACGTTGGGTGGTACATTCGTTGGAATTATTGAGGTGCATTCAGGCTCGAAGATCTGGCCATTGGTGATCGGGTTGGTGATGGTGATCTGGATGGTCTCGAGAACACTGGGAAGATCAATTCATGATCCGATGTTACGACTTGTGATGACGACGCGACAGGCGATGAGCCAGGGGCGACCGGTTTCCGTACCCGACGAGTTGCTGGAGCGAAAGGATCATATTGGACGTTTGGCACGGTTGATCAAGGATTTGTCAGTTAACGCTCACCAGGGATCGACGGCAGCGAATCATATGCGCAGAACGATCGACGACCGGGTCGATAAGGCGACGAAGCAAGCGACGAAGCAGTTGGAGAAACTGGCATCACGAGACCCGTTAACGGAGTTGGGGAATCGAAGGCACCTGGATGATAACTTTGATACGCTGGTGGAGTCGTGTCGGACTTCGGGAACGGATTTGATCTGTATTGCGATCGACATGGATAAGTTCAAAACGGTGAACGATACGCTGGGGCACGCGACGGGGGACCGTTTGCTGACATTCCTAGCGCATCTGATACGAGGATCGATACGGCATGAGGATCTGGCGATTCGGTTGGGCGGAGATGAGTTTGTAGTATTGATGCCGAATTGTGAGATTGAACGTGCGGGCGAGGTGATGGAGCATATTCGGTCACTGTTTAACCAACACGCAAGGACGGTGATCACCTCTGGTATACCGGTGGGGATTTCATGCGGGATGTCATCGTTGAGGCGGGATGGTGCGAAGGATGGACAGGAGTTGCTGCATCGGGCGGATGAGTATCTGTATGCGGCAAAGGAAGCAGGACGCGGCGTCACCATCGGCGTTCAAATCGACGAAGACACCCCCCCACCGCAACAGGCCCATCGTTAAAATATTGGCCCGTAAGCTACTCAGGTAAGTTGTCAGTGCCACCTTTTCTTCGAGGTAAGTTGGACTATTTTTTGGATTGGTAGGGTTTGAGTTCTTCGGGGGTGAGTTTTCGTACTTTGATAGATCGGACGGCGCCGGTGGTGGTCCATGTGGCTATGCCGAGCGGGATGGACTTTTCGACTTCGGGGCGAATGCCGATCTTACGGCCATCGGTGTCGGCATCGACGACGCGTTTGTTGTCGAGGAAGGCTTCGATGCGTTTGGCGGTGACGCGGAGGCGAATGGTGTACCATTTTTTGTTGGTGTAATTGATCCATTGGGAGGTTTCGTTGTTGGCGGCATCGAAATTATCGAGGTTGGAGAGGCCGGTGACGCCGCCGCCCCATCCGCCGCAGATGAGAGAGCAATAGGATTTGGCGACGGGGAAGGTGAGGCCGCAGAAAAAGTCATTGCCATCGACGCGTTGGGCTTCGAGTTCGATTTCGTAATTCATGCGGGGGAGGTGATCGG
>JANQQT010000147.1 GCA_028284925.1 Phycisphaeraceae bacterium
GGAGGGGGTGAGGTTGTTGTCGGCATTGATGTCGGCGAGGCCGAGGCCGAGTGCGTTGGTGATTGAGATTCCGGTGTAACGTTGGACGTTGGATGTGCCGGTGGGTTCGAAGGTGACGATGGTTGCGGTGTGGTTGCCTTCGGGGAGATTGAAGAAGCCGAAGACGAAGAGGTCGCGATCGATTTGATCGGTGAGGCCATCGCCGGCGGATGCCATGTCGAGGATTTGCTGGTTGGTGACTGCGGCGGGGAGGTTGAGGAAGACGTGGATGTTGTCGGCGGTCTGGTCGTTGGATTGGATGATGAGGTCGCGGTTCTGGGGTTGGGCGGGGTCGAAGGGTTCGAAGGAATGAGGTTCGGAATCGGGAGGGAGGCGGTCGATGTAGAGCACGCGTGTGAATCGAGAGTAGACGGCAGGGCCACCGTCATCGCGGTGTCGGAAGGCGATGACTTCGACAAAGTGTTGGCCTTCGGAGAGTTTGGTGGCGTCTATGGTTTGGCGGAACTCGCCATCGCCGCCGGTCCAGAGGTCGGAATGTTTGGTTTGGAAGGTTTCGAAGCCGTAGGTTGCGGAGCCGGGTGTGGTGAAGTCGACGCTGCCGTTGTTGTTGAGGTCGATGCCGCCGTCGATTTTGAGGAGTGCGTTGTCGCCATCGGCCTGTTGGTCGCGGAACTGGCCGAGGATGAAGACGGGCTGGGTTTGGAGGGAGATGTCGAAAGTGTCGGATTTGATGACGCGCCAGGATTTGAGTTTGGTTGTGCCGTTGGAGAAGCCGTTGGGATCGGGGGAAGGGTCATCGAGGATGGAATCGACGTTGGTAAGCTGGATGCCATCGGGGGCGGAGGGTGTGGGGAGGCCGTAGACGAGATAGCCTTTGCCGTGGAAGTCGTTGTCGGCGGCGGTGTTTCGGGGGAAACGGACGTTGACCCTGGTCTGGCAGCCGAAGCAGTCATCGAAGACCTGAATGGCGGAGGGGATGTCGTCGAATGGATCGATGTTGGGGTCATCGGCGTTGCCGGTGAGTTCGACGAGCCACGTGCCGAAGGGGAAGTCGACGTCGAGTGTTCGGGAGTCGAAGCCGGAATCCAGGCGATTGGAGAGGAGGACGAGTGCGGAGCCTGAGCGTTCGAAGGCGTAGAGTTCCTTATCGAGCCAGCGTTGGCGGTAGTTTCCGCGGCCGTGTGTGTTTCGGACCTGGACGAGTTTCTGGATGGTGTTTCCGAAGACGCCGCCGAGGGCATCGCCGCGACCATCTTTGGGGAAGTCGCGGTTGTCGCCGAATTCCTTGCCGTTGAAGTAGACGACGGCGTTGCCGGGGTGCATGAGGACGTAGGCGTTGGCGACGTTGCCGAGGTTTGGAGCGGATTCATCGTGGGACTGGGCGAACATGACGCCTTGTGAGCCGTTGAGTTGTCCGTCATCGTGGAAGTCCATGGATGCGATGACGACATCGCGCCAGTCGTTCTGGAAGCCGTTGCCGGTGAGGTTGTCACGGAGGGCGAAGTTGAGGGGGAAGTCGAGGACATCGCGGTTGCCGCCGATGCGTCCGGGATCGTTGGGGTTGATGTCCTTTCGGATGAAGGATTGCTGGAAGGATTTGGAGCCGACGAAGACTTCGAGGTATGAGAAGACGTGGTTGGTTGAGCCGTCGAGGTTTTTACGTGGGTTGGCGCGGTAGACCGCGCGGTCGAAGAAGTTGAAGGCGAATTGCTCGATGTGTTTGGCGGCGTCGATGCGATAGCCGTCGACGCCGACTTCCTGAACCATCCACTGGAGGTAACGCATGAGGTAGCCGGTGGCGTTTTCACCGACGGGGTCTCCGGCGGTTGGGTTTTGGAGGTTGTAGGGGTAGACGGCGATGTTCTGTTCGCCGGTGGAGGGATCGAAGACCATGATGGGGTCGAGGTTTCGATCGGGGTAGAAGCGGCGGTTGGATTCGAGGGGGGTGTTGGCGAGGCGACCGGCGGGGTCGGGGGTTGTGCCTGCGGGAAGGTTGCCACCGTGGTCGCCGGGTGAGGGGTTGAAGCCGGGGACGGGGTGTCTGATGAAACGGAAGTTTTTGGAGTGGTTGATGTCGATGAGTCCGGCGAGACGGCCCTTGATGTCGCCGGAGTCGAAGGGTGAGTGGAAATCGCCATCGGTACCGGGGATACCGAAGGGGTCGGAGCCGCCATCGGGATCCTGCAGGAGGAAGCCGGGGTATCCGCCGGATTGGGTGAAGCCAAATGTGTTGAGGTCGGAGAAGCCGTTGTGGTTTACGACGGCGTCGATGTGGAGCATGATTCCGGCGCGGTGGAAGTGGTTGGCGAGGGATTTGAGTCCGGTTTCCGTGCCGTAGAGTGTGGGGTTACGGGGAGAGCCGAGGTCGAATCGGTCGTAGACATCGTAACCGACGGAGAAGTTTCCGGAATCGGCGCGACCGGGAGGGGGCAGCCAGACGGAGCCGTAGCCTGCGGCGAAGATGTCGCCGGTTCGTCGTTCGATGGTGGAGAAAGAGCCGTCGAACCATTGGAGGAAGGGTTTGGGTGAGACGTCAATTGCAGAGGCAGGGATGGTGAAGAGGAAAAGGGTGAGGGCGGTGAGGCAGACTGTGCAGGAGAGATAGGGCATGTTTTCGAGTCTCGTGCGCATGGACGGCGTGTGGAGTCGAATGCTGGTTTTCCCCGTGTGATCTGGTGGTGTTCCGGACGGCGGTGTTATTCATAAGGATAACCAGACGGCGGTTTGGTTGCCAGCAAAAAGTGTTGGAATTGGGTGTGAAACGGGCCACAAGGTGGGTGAGAGAGGCTAAACTCCGTGCATGAGTGACCGGGCAACCGAGATTCTCAAGGACACGTTTGGGTATGCATCATTTCGCGGTGAGCAGGGCGCGATTATTTCGCGTGTTGTGGGTGGGCATGATGCGTTGGTGATCATGCCGACGGGCGGGGGGAAATCGCTGTGTTATCAGATTCCGGCGCTGATGAGGGAGGGGACGGGGATCGTGGTGTCGCCTTTGATTGCGTTGATGAAGGACCAAGTGGATGCGCTGAGGGAGTTGGGGATCAGGGCTGCTTATATCAACTCGACGCTGGGGATGGGCGAGGCGTGGGAGGCGGAGCAGCTTATGACGGCGGGTGAGTTTGATTTGGTCTATGTTGCTCCTGAGCGGTTGGTGACGGGGCGGTTTCTGGATTTGCTGAGTCGGACGAAGCTGGGTTTGTTTGCGATTGATGAGGCGCATTGTGTATCGCAATGGGGTCATGATTTTCGTCCGGAGTATTTGCAGCTATCGGTGTTGCATGATCGTTTTCCGGATGTGCCTCGTATTGCGTTGACGGCGACGGCTGATGAGCCGACGCGGAAGGATATTTTGTCGCGTTTGGATTTGGGTGAGGAGGATTTGTTTCTGGCGGGGTTTGATCGGCCGAATATCCGGTATCGGATTGTGGAACGGACGAAGCCACGTGAACAGTTGCTGGCGTTTTTGCAGAGTGAGCATCCGGAGGATTCGGGGATAGTTTATTGCATGTCGAGGAAAGGTGTGGAGGAGACGGCGGAGTTCTTGTGTAAGAACGGCTTTCCGGCGATTCCGTATCATGCGGGGCTGGAGACACATGTGCGGGAGGAGCATCAGCAGCGGTTTTTGCGGGAGGAGCATTTGATTATTACGGCGACGATTGCGTTTGGGATGGGGATTGACAAGCCGGATGTGAGGTTTGTGGCGCATCTGGATTTGCCGAAGTCGATGGAAGCGTATTACCAGGAGACGGGTCGCGCGGGGCGGGACGGATTGGCGTCGCAGGCGTGGATGACGTATGGGTATAACGATGTGGCGCGGGTGATGCGGTTTATAGATGAATCAGGCGCGCGGGAGGAGCAGAAGCGGATTGAGAAGGAGAAGTTGAATGCGTTGTTGGGTTATTGCGAGACGACGCGTTGCAGGCGGCGTGTGTTGCTGGAGTATTTTGGGGACGAATTGGAGAAAGATTGCGGGAATTGTGATACGTGCCTGGCACCTGTGAGGACGTGGGACGGGACGGAAGCGGCGCGGAAGGCGTTATCGTGTATTTACCGTACGGACCAAGTGTTTGGGGCGGGGCATCTGGCGGATGTGTTGCGGGGAATGGATACGCAGAAGATCAACGACTTTGGGCATAAGCGACTGTCGACGTATGGGATCGGGAGGGAGTTCAGCAAACGGAAGTGGTCGAGTATTTTCAGGCAGCTTGTGGCGCAGGGGTTTGCACGGGTGGATGCGGCGCATGGGTCGTTGAAATTGACGGGGGAATCGAAGGCGGTGTTGCAGGGCAAGGTGGAAGTGAGGTTAAGGGATGAGCCGGAACGGGTGGTGAAGAGTCGTAAGAAGGACGGGCGAGGGAAGCAATCGGTGACGTTTGCGGACAAGGGGGATGAGGCGTTGTATGAAGCATTGCGTCAGACGCGGAATGACTTGGCGAAGGAACAGGGGATTCCGCCTTATGTGATTTTTCATAATTCGACGTTGGCGGAGATTGTGACGGTGAAGCCGGGGAGCCTATCAAAGTTTGGGACGGTGTCGGGCGTGGGGAGGACGAAGTTGCAGAAGTATGGGAAGGTGTTTCTGGAGGTTGTGTTGGCGCACGGAAGAAAGGATGCAGGAGAAGATGAAGTGACGGGTGGGCGAGGGTCGGAGTTGAAGTATGAGGCGGCGTGGCAGGAATCTGTGGGAGAAGAGACGGGCGAGTATGACGGAGGTGACGAAGACAATTATCCCGACGACATGCCCCACTACTAACCCCCCCCGGAATTTTTCCCAATTGAATTAGGCAGTTTTTCTGGAACTAAGGCGCTTGTAATCTCTGGACATGGGATGCGAAGTTATCTGTGAGTATGCGTTAGAAAAAGATGACACGGGTAGGACTCAACAGGTTGCGGGGAGAATCTCGTATGTGAATAGTCGACGAGACACCAGGGAGAGGAAGGCCCGGGTTGTGTTGTGAAAAGTGATGTTAAAAAAATAACCCCGGGAACACGTGGCGCGTTGTCCGCGGGGTCAATCGTGCGTTGAAGCTGGTGAAAGCTTCGCACGATATTGTCGCCTGGAAAATTGTGGCTTGTATATGGTATCCGTTAATTGCGCTTTTTCAGTTCTTTGAAGAATTTTTCTTCCGCTTCGGTGAACCGTTTTATGGACTCTTCGAGTTTGGCTTTGAGTTGTTCGATGCGTTTGTCGCGCAGGTTCTTGTCGCCGCCTTTCTTGTTGATGAGCGCTTCGAGCGATGCGTTGGCTGCGTTGAGTGAAGCGGCGGCGGTGGCGAAGCTGCGTGCGGCGTCGTAGAGGTTGTCGGTTTCGAGTTCCTTTTCATCGGGTTCATAGAGCAGACGCCAGGGCGCTCGTCGAATTTCGATGCCGGTGAGTTTGAGCTGGTCGCTGAGGATACGAAGGTTGGCGAGTGTTCTTTCAAGATTGGGGCGTTCGGTGGTGAGAAGGTTTTCGAGATCGGCGGCGGTTCGTTTGACGGATTTCATGGAATCGTTTGCATCGTTGATGAGATCGGTGATGCGTGTGACCCATTGCTCACGTGCGGTTTTCATGACGGCCCTGGCGTGTTCCATGGCGAGGCGGGCGTCTTTGAGGGCGGCGGCGACGACGGGTTTGTTTTCGTCGAGGACGGTCTGGACGGTCTGGACGGCTTTGTCGAGTTTGGCGAGGGTTTCGTTGGCTTTGTTGAGGAACGTGCCGATGCTGGCGGCCCATGTTTTGTAGTCTTTTTGGGCGTTGCCGGTGATGGCGTCGATCTTGCCGGTGGTTTGATCGACGTTTTTCATGATGGAGGGTGTGCGTTTGGCGACGGCGGAGGTAATGGTTTTGATATCTCTGAGGGCTTCTGCGAGGGAGGTGGATTCGGCGCCGAGTGCGGTCATGAGTTGTTCCAGCGCCTTGATGCTGTTTTGGATCTGTAGTTGTTGTTCGTTTTCGATGCCGAGTTGTTTGGCGAAGCTTTTGACGATGGGGCTGGTGGCGGCTCCGCCTTTGAGGGGCGGGTCGGTACCGTGTTCATAGAGCCAGGATGAGCCTGATGAGGTGACTTGTTTAGCGTTTTCGAGTGGTGCGCCGAAGCTGACGATGTTGAGGACGGCTCCGGAGCCGAGTGGGGGTGCGTTGAGTTCGATGACGGCGGTTTCGTAAATCGTGAGATCATCGGGGATCTGGAAGTTGACAAGTTTTGCGCGGACGACGCCTTCGGAGATCTGGTCGTAGACTCTGGTGACTTTGCCGACGGGTTGCCCCCCTACCGTAACGGGTGAACCGCTTTTGAGACCCGCGATGCCTTCGTCGAGGCTGAAGCGGACGGTGCATTGCTGGTAGGAGATGATCCACTTGTCGAGGTCGGCGAAGATGATGACACATGCGAAGAGGAGGGTGAGACCTGAGACGACGAAGAGCCCGGCTTTGAGGTTGTTTCGTTGGGACTGCATGGTTGATCCTTTCGGGCGCGGGTCTGTTGGGTGCGATGTCGGTGTTAGGAGTGTGTGTTTGGTCAGGTGTTTCGTGTGGCGACGACACTGGGTTTGATGACGCGTGGGGCCTGGAGGTCTTCGCCGAGGAGGTCTTCGGCGTAGTTGGTGGTGTGTTTTCTTTCGGTGATGGGTCCGATGGCATCGCCGCGGAGGAATTGTCGGATGAGGGATTGTGTTTCGTCGAGATTTTCGGTGGAGTCGCGGAGGTTTTCGAACCATTGGCGTTCTTCATGGGCGAGGACGCGTCCCTTGTCGAGCATGACCATTCGGTCGGCGATGGCGAAGGCGGAATCCATTTCGTGGGTGACGACGACGCTGGTGACGTTGAGTTTTTTGGAGAGGTCGATCATGAGCTGGTCTATCTCGGCGCTGGTGACGGGGTCGAGGCCGGCGGAGGGTTCATCGTAGAAGAGCATTTGTGGATCGAGCGCTAGTGCGCGGGCGAGTCCTGCGCGTTTTTTCATTCCGCCGCTGATCTGGGAAGGGAATTTGTCGGCGTGTTCACGGAGGCCGACGAGTTCGAGTTTGATTTTGACCATGATGTCGACGGTTTCGTTGGGGAGGTCGGTGTGTTCCTGGAGGGGGAGGGCGACGTTTTGTGCGATGGACATGGAGTTGAAGAGGGCGCCGGATTGGAAGAGGATTCCGAATTTTTTTCGGACATCGTTGAGTTGGCTTTCATAGAGGGTTGTGATTTCGTTTTGCCAGAGTTTGATGGAGCCTGAGTCGGGCTGGATGGAGCCGATGATCATGCGGAGGAGTGTGCTTTTGCCGCAGCCGCTGCCGCCCATGATGACGATGGTCTGGCCGGGTTGTACGTCGAAGGTGACACCTGAGAGGACGGTTCGGCCGTCGAAGGATTTGACGACGTTGTTGAGCGAGATGACGGGAGGCGTATCGGTCATGGTGAATCTTTATGTAACAATCGGTTATTTGAGGGCGTGAGGCCCAAATCGGTGTGTAAAGTTGTGGGTGCGAGGGGGCAATCGGCTTGTCACGGGTTGGGAGAAGGCGGTACAATGTGGGTATCTACACGGGGCGTGTGTTAGGTGCGTCCCCAGAGGAGTTGACCATGCGTCAAATAGCGATCGTTACAGGACTTGTCGTGTTGTTGGGCTGTTATTCGTCAGATACGTTTGGGGCGGGTGTTGCCGGGGCTTCATTCGGACAGGCGCCGAAGGTGAGGGACACGGAAGGGGTGGGTCATGACTTTGCAGACTTTAAGGATCATGTGGTGTTGTGGTTTTTCTGGCATCCGGACCGAAAGGAGTCGGTTGAAGAATTAAAGCGTATGAAGGATGTGTATAAGAAGTATCACCGATCAAAGCTGGTGGTGATCCTTTTTAACATGAAGAATGACAACACGGCTGCGACGCGTGTTCTTCGCGGGCTGGGATTGGACAAGCGGATTAAGTTTCCGCCGAAGGAAATTAATGCGAAGCGGATTCGGTCGCAGATGTTCAATCTTTCGGTTTCGGCGGGGGCGGGGCCTGTCGCGCAGTCGTTGCGTGTGACGGAAGCGGATACGCCGTTTGCACAGATCATGGTGAAGGGTGTCTCGTTTACGTGGGCGGGCAATTCGAAGCAGGTTGATGCGAAACTTGAGAAGGAATTGCAGTCGATCGATAAGGCGGCGGGCAGTAAGGGCAGTGTGATTCGGAATGCGGATGTGGCGGTGCAGTATCTGGATGACGCGATTGCGGCGCTGAAGACGGAAGGTGAGTTTTCGAAGGCGATGGAAGCGTTGTCGAAGATTCCGGATAAGTCGTTTAAGAACCCGAAGTTGTTGCCTAAGGCAACGAGTGTGTTGTTGCATATTCAGATGGCGATGAAAGATAAGCCGAAGCAGATTGAGCGATCGATGGAACGCTATCCGAAGGTGCGTCGCAAATTGCAGGTGTTGCAGCGTACGGCGATGACGATGTTGCGAACATCGTTGAACCCGAAACAGGCGAGTAAGAGCGGGAATAAGTCGAGCGGCGGGATTGATAAGGAAGCGATTGCAAATCGTAAGCTTGATGCGGCGAATAAGTTGCGTGACGCGGGGGACCACTTTAAGGCTTATGATGAGTATAAGAAGATTGCGAAGATTTTCTCTGTGACGGAGGCGGCATCGACGGCGGCGGATCGGATCCTGGAGTATGAGAAGAGCGCGGCGTTTATGAAGGGATATAAGCTGGCGGCGGCTGAATCGAAGGCTGAGGCGATGCTGCGATCGGCGGAGAGTTATCGCAAGGCGAATTTGACGGACCTTGTGAAGAAGACGCTTAAGAGGATTGTGGACCAGTACCCGGATACGGAAGCGGCGACGAAGGCGAAGGAGGAATTGGCGAAGCTGGGGTAAGGATTGATAAGTATTGAACTATTGAGAGACCCGTGCGAAGACGCACGGGTCTTTTTTTGTCGTGGATGTGGTGAAGGAGACTGAGGAGGAATCCGAGGGTGAAAACACAGGGGCCGATGCCGTTTAAGGCGGGGAGTTTGAAATCGATCAGGCTGGTGGTGGTCCAACCGGAGTGGATGATTCCGAGGGCGGCGTCGACATGATGGATATGGGGCATCGTAAATCAAATGAACGTGACGCGATAAAGCTGTCGTTATGGGCAAGGCTGCTGAGTTGTATCCCTAGCGCAACGGCTTTACATCTTGCCGAGGTGATCCGGACGCGATTCATCGCAAAGAGAGAGTTAGGCTAATGAGAATGCGAATTGTGAAGGAATTATCGTTCAGGAGTCCGGTAGCGTTGCCGGACGGGGTCCATATGGGACATATCGCTCGATGGCCATTGGAAATGTTGACTCTCTTGAACCGTGAATGGATGACATCATGAATATGAACAAGCAACATGAAATTCACTGCCATTATTTTTCGCAGGAAGACCTACTCGGGGGCGGCTGTCTGGATATGAAGCTGGCGATGGAGGCCGCCAAGAATGCGATGCTCGATCATCGTGGCGGTGAGGTGCTGTTCCCGGAGAAGATCGTCCAGATCTTCAACGATGAAACCCAGGAACGAATCAACTGTCTGCCGGCGACTTTCCTCAATCGAAAGGTCTGCGGTGTGAAATGGGTGTCGGTGTTTCCTCCCAATCCGGTTGTGCATGGCATCCAGAACCTGTCGGCGGTGGTGATTCTTTCGGAAATCGAACATGGGTTTCCCATAGCCATTATGGAAGGCACGCTTTGCTCGAACATGAGAGTGGGGGCGATGGGGGGATTGGCGGCACGTCACCTGGCACGACAGGATTCGGAGGCTATCGGATTCATTGGTTCCGGTGAACAGGCCAAGATGCACCTTATCGCAATGAAGACTGCTGTTCCATCGCTAAAACGTTGCTGTGTCGGTGCGAAGACGGAGGAAGAAGAAGCCCAATTTGTGCAGGAGATGTCTGCGATCCTACCCGAAATGGAGATCGCCGGAGCAGGAACCGATCTGCAGCGGGCAGTGGACGGCGCTGATGTTATCGTCACGGCTACCAGCGCGCAGGCGCCTCTGCTTAAGGCGGATTGGGTCAAGCCCGGCGCGTTTTACAGTCATGTGGGCGGCTGGGAGGACGAATACGCGGTCGCGAAAGCGTGCAGCAAGATCGTTTGCGATGACTGGGAAACGGTCAAGCATCGTACCCAGACACTTAGTCGCATGTATAAGGATGGTGAGTTGACCGACTCGGACGTCCACGGCAATCTGGTGGATATTGTTGCTGGTGAGAAGCCCGGTCGTGAGCGTGACGACGAAATCATCTATTTCAATGCGGTAGGTCTGGCGTTTACCGACATTGGGATCGCGCTTGCGATGTACGACCGGGCGTTGGAAGCGGGTATGGGCCAGGATTTGAAGATTCAAAGTACGATGATTTTCGAGCACGAGCAGTTGCGGGACTGGGTGCGAATCTGAACGCCCACTATCGAATGATTCGGGGATAAACGAGGTCGTCCGCTTTTCTGACGAATGGGACCGAGCCGGGAGAAATCAGAGCCAGGTAAGAAAAAACGCCCTTAAGAGGTGAAGGGGGTATGGCGAGGAATCGGGTTCCCCCTACCGACGTTTGGATTGGGTTGCTCATTGGGAGGATGTATGTTTAATCGCCGGGCATTTTGAAGGTGTAAGTCTTGAGGTTGAAACCGACGGGTTTGATGTGGCCGGTGTCGGGGTTGTAGATCCAGCCGTCGTGCCGGGTGGGTTTTTCGTTGGGGCTGATGACGAGTGTGCTGCCGGTGAAAATGTTCATGGCGGGGTTGGGGAGGTATGGGCCGAGGGGAAAGTCGGTGGGCGTAGCGCCTTCATGGAAGATATTTCCGTCGGCGTTGGTGTTGGTGATGAGGACGCTCCAGTGTGTTTTCATTTGTTTGAGTGTGGGGTATCTGCCCTTGTGTTGCCGGTGGTATTTTTGGAGGGCGTCGTTGACTGCGTTGAGTGTGATGATGAGGTTCCGGGTATTGGTGTCGGGGTGTTGGTTGATGAGGCCGTATTGGTAGAGGGTGGCATCGACGGCGGAGGCGAATCTGGGCTGGGTGATGTAGGCGGCGATGATGACGAAGGCGGCGGCGAGGATGAGGGTGATGAGGTGGGCTGGACGGACACGGCGTCGGCGCGGGGGTGAGGGTTCGGGAGAGGATGTTGGATTGGAGGATTCCATTTGGATGGCTCGTATGGTGTGTGGGCGTAATTGGGTTGTTGTCTGAATGTTTATCGGCCGAATCGGGTTGGGGGTTTTCCGGAAGAATGCCCGATATTGGGCGGTAAACGCGAGGTAAGGCGAGGGGTTGGGTTAATTTTGATAATATTCGGGTTGATTTAGATCATTACGGGTTTGGGCGGGGTCCTATCTGTGAGAGCACAAATTGGAGTACGCACCTGATCGATATGAGGACTGGCTTGCGCGGCATGGTGGGAGCCTGGTGTTGCTGGCACGTCAGTGGGTTAACTGTCATGGGGATGCGGAAGACGTGGTGCAGGACGCGTTTATCCGTTTCTGGCAGAACAGGGATCGTGTGCGCCGAGAGGTTGCTTACCTGTATCAATGCGTGAGAACGACTGCGATGAATTTTTATCGATCGACATCCCGGAGAGCGCGGCATGAGGGGGCGGCTGCGAAGAAGGAGGCGATGTTTGGAGAGGTGGGCGGGGCAGCGGAGGATGTTGAGACGCGGGAGATGTTGGAGCGATCGCTGGAGAGGCTGCCGGGGGAACAGCGTGAGGTGGTGGTGATGCACGTATGGGGTGAGTTAACGTTTAAGGAGATTGGGGAGGCGTTGGAGATTCCGCAGCGTACAGCGCAGTCGCGGTATCGGTATGGGGTGGATGCGTTGCAGGCGGTAATGGAAGGTGGGGAGGTTGTGCGATGAGTGACGAACGACGTGAAGAGTTTGTGAAACGGTTG
>JANQQT010000151.1 GCA_028284925.1 Phycisphaeraceae bacterium
CATCGTCCTCGTATCCATCTGCAAACCAAAACTCCCATGCCCCACCGCCTCCACCAGCGCCAAACCTTCACACCAGTCCCTCACCAACTCCGCCTGCGCCAATGGTTCAATCAGCAACCTCACACCACACCGCGCCGACATCCCCGCCAACACCCCAAACCGCTCCACCAACACCCTTTCCGCCTCCTCCCTCGCTAACCCCTCGCACCTCCTCACAACCGGCGACCCAAGCGTCATCAACTCACCCCCCAACCCCGCACACCAACCCGCTAACCACTTATAAACCGCACACAACCTCCCAAACCCCTCCTCCTCCACCAGCGACAACCCCTCCATCCCAAAAAACAACGAATGAAATCCCACACAACGCACATCCGCATCTTCAAGCATTCCCCGCAACTCCCTTCCCCCCCTCTCCATCTCCCTTTCATCCAACAACCCCGGCGCCAGCTCCAAACCTTCCACACCTCTATCCCTCAACCACGCCAACATCGCCCCATCCAGTACTCTGCCCCATGCAATATTCGATAGCGCAAGCCTCACATCCCACCCCCTCTAAGTAAACATACACCGCGCACACGGCTCTACGTCATCCCTCCCCAAATCCCCCTTTCCCTGATGCGCCGCCCGCAACGCCTCATACCCCGCGGATCGCCACAGATCCCTCAGACTCCCATCCTCCATCGACCCGACGCTCAACATCGACTTGTAATCCGTCTCACAAGGATTCACACGCCCGTCATGCCAAACATACATCCGCCGATACAACTCCGTACAGGGCTTCTCCACCGCCACAGGCTCCGCCTCATAAACATTCTCCCAGGGCGCATATTTCACGAAACACACCTGCTCCACCAGCCCACCCCACAACTTAACCATCTCTTCCATATTCTGAACCGTCGGGTCATACATCACACCCGAGACACGCGTTATTAATCTTGACTCCGGATAATCCCGCGCCCGAATCTGATTAAACCGATTGATATTCTCCAATACCCGATCCAGCTTTCCATAAACCCGAAACCTCGAATAATCCGGCTCCTTCGCCGCATCCGCCGAAAACACCACCGTCCCCAATCCTCCACTCAAAATCGCATGCGCCTTCTCCTCCGTCAACAAACTCGCATTCGTATTCATCTTCAAACCCAAAAACTTGCCGCGCGAATACGCCAGCACCTCGCCAATGTCCTTGTTTAACAATGGCTCACCCCGCGATGCAAGGCTACCAAACGCCACCTTACCCTCCACCCAATCCACCGCCTGCTTATACCGTTCCAGCGACATCTTCCCCATATGCCCACTCGACTTCCCCGAAAACGTCTTATCCGTCTGAAAACAAAACACGCAACGGTAATTGCACGCACTCGAAGGTTCAATCTGAATATAAGGCGGATAATCATCCAGCAAACAATCAGCCGGATAAATATCGTACCGATACCGATGATACGCATACGCCACTAAATCCTTGACACTATCACCCAGCCGCGACACCTCATCCGCCACATATTGATTCACCTTAAACCTAAACTCTCGCTCACCCACATCCAACCCTGCCTCTTCCGCCCGCAAATCCGCTAACGCCTTCCCCAGAACTTCCTCGTAATTCCCCGACACATCCTCCCTTTTGTCATCACCCTCCAGATACCCCTCCACCGCCTCAATCATTCTTCGCCTCTGCTGCTCAATCGATGCACCGATATTCGACACAAACGTGTTAAAACTCTGGTGCTTCACATACATCGCAGCCTGAGTCACGCCATCCCCTCCTCATGCCAGTAACGTTTCAACCACCACTCCACCATCGGAATCTGCCACTCATCATCCACATCACACCCCGCCTCCTGCTGCAACGGATAAATCCGCTTCCCCATCCACTTCTGAGGCGGCGCACCCGCATCCAACTCCTCAAGGCAATGAGGCCGAACCACACTCAAAGCACAATCCGCAAACCACACATCCCCCTGACAATTCCGATCACAACTCACCACAAACTGATCTTCAAACACATCCAGCGGCAGAAACGGATCCAACAACCCCTCCTGATTAATCCGCCTCGCCCGCACCGGACTGTACATATTGAAACACGACACCGTCACCGCCGAGTCATAACTCTCGTTCGCCCTTAACACATCAATCCCCCGGTCAATCGTCTGTGCATTCACCGTTGCCGCATTGCAGAACAGCAACACCACCAACTCGGGCTTCTCCCCTTCACGCTTGCAAATCTCCTCATACCCATGCTTATATGCATCCTCCCCCAGCGCCTGTTTCGTACACAAATAAGCCGGCCTCTCAATGACCTCAGCTCCTCCTTGCCGCGCCAGCTCCATCAACCGCTCATCATCCGTTGACATGTACACCCGATCCACCCCTTTTGCCTCCAAGGCCGCGCGCAATGGATACCACGCCAGCGGACGCCCCATCACCTCATGCAAATTCTTATTCGGAAACCCCACGCTCCCCTTCCGACCAAGCAGTAATGCCGCGATCATAAATCCGTTTCCAATCAATCAAGCCCGTCCGTAAGCCAACCACTGCGCCCCCGATTACACGGCATCATAACCCTACAACCGCCCCCACGCTAGCGTTTACGATGCAGCAGCCGTCGATTTTCCAAATGAATCATGAACCGAACTCACAGACTCACCATCAATCTCCCTCGTTCGCGTACGCCCCGCCCGCGACCACTGCCCCATCACTCTCACACGTCCAATAAACCCATCATTCCAATACACCCGCGCAAAAAATAACCGACCTACCGATGCCCCGTTTGGAGATTGCATCTCCTTACGGGGAATCGGGGGCCGGATATCTTCGAACATACAAAAGGCGAATTAGCTGTCCTTCTTGTCAGCTTCTTTCTTGTCAGCTTCCTTCTTGTCAGCTTCCTTTTTGTCAGCTTCCTTTTTGTCGCCTTCTTTCTTGGCGGCTTCCTTTTTGTCGCCTTCCTTCTTGGCGTCCTTCTTACCACAGCCAACCATACCAACAGAAAGCGTACCAACCAACATTACCGTTACGATCCAACGTGCTAAAGACATTGCACACTCCTTAAAAGAGAACCCAGATGCACAGGTATCCGAAATTTAATTGAACGCACGCGCGCTCAAATTTTCTGTGCCGCTATTTTACCCGAAACAATCTCACAAGAAAATGCTTTTGTCAAGTTGGCGTACAAAAAAAGTTATAACCAACTTTTCCCCAAAATCCCCGAAAATACACCGAAAAACATGCCAACGCCCAATAAATAAAGCACCAGATCACTCATCCGACTTGAACTCAATTGAGTAATTCGGGCTCTCTTTTGTGATTGTAATATCGTGCGGATGACTCTCCGCAAGGCTCGCGCCGCTGATTCGAACAAACCTCCCCTCCCCTCGTAACGCCTCGATCGTCGGCGTCCCGCAATAACCCATCCCCGCACGAACACCACCCACCAACTGATACACATAGTCGCCTAAGGGCCCTCGATAAGGTACACGACCTTCCACACCCTCAGGCACAAACTTACGCGTCTCAACGCCCTTCTGACCATAGCGATCAGCCGATCCACGCACCATCGCCCCCTCAGATCCCATCCCGCGATATGTCTTATACCTTCGCCCCATATGAATCACCATCTCACCCGGCGATTCATCCAGACCCGCAAACAACGACCCCAACATCACACACGAAGCTCCCGCAGCAAGTGCCTTCGTGATATCACCCGACTGTCGAATTCCCCCATCCGCAATCACCGGAACACCCGCCTCGTCCGCCACCTCACAAGCGTTCATCACCGCCGAGATCTGTGGAACGCCCACACCGCTCACCACACGCGTCGTACAGATCGACCCAGGCCCAATCCCCACCTTGATCGCATCCGCCCCCGCCTCAATCAACTGCTCAGCCCCCTTCCGCGTCGCAATATTCCCGGCAATCACGTCAATATCATGCTGCTTCTTAATCTCCCGCACCGTCTCAATCACATTCGCCGAGTGACCATGAGCCGTATCCACCACCACCAGATCAACCTCGGCCTCAATCAACTCCGCCACACGATCCAACTGCATGACACCCACCGCCGCCCCAACCCTCAACCGCCCCCGGCCGTCACGACAAGCCCGCGGAAACTGGTGGATCATGTCCACGTCCCGCATCGTAATCAGCCCCTTCAGATGCATATCCCCATCCACCAACAGCAGCTTCTCCACCTTATTCTCATTCAATATCCGCTCCGCCTGCTCCAGGCTCGTTTCAGGTGATGCCGTCACAAGCTTCTCACTCGTCATCACCTCACGAATCGGTCGATCGTCATCCTCCTGAAACTTCAAATCCCGCCGCGTCAGAATCCCCACCACTTTCCCCGTCGCGCCGCTATCCGTAATCGGCACACCCGAAATATTGTGCTCCTGCATCAACTGGCGTGCCGCCGATATCGGCGAATCAGGCCCAAGCGTCTGCGGATCCAGGATAATCCCGTTCGCCGAACGCTTCACCTTCGTCACCTCCCGCGCCTGCTGCTCCACACTCATATTCTTGTGAATCACACCCAGCCCGCCGTGCTGCGCCAGCGCAATCGCCAACGCCGCCTCCGTCACCGTGTCCATCGGCGCAGACAACAGCGGAATATTCAGCCGGATCCTCTTCGTCAGTTGGGTGGAAGTGTCCGCATCTCCGGGCAGAAAATCACTCCGGGCGGGCACAAGCAGAACGTCATCAAATGTAATACCTTCGGCGACTATTTTCTCATGATTCATCGTGGAGGGACTTTAGGCCATTGCCCCCAATTGTCAAGCAACACACCACGCCACTTACACCTTTCCCCCTAAATTCACGCCATTTCAACACTCAAACTCAAGCAAACGCGTCGCTAATCCTCTCAAACGCCCATTCTGCATACCCATACGCTCCTCCCGCTGGACGAACCAACACGATCAACCTATCTTCACCCTTCAAACACTCGCCATAGACCATTCAAGGAGACACCCCCATGGGACTCATGGACGGAAAACGCGGACTCGTCTTCGGCATCGCCAACGATAGAAGCTATGCATGGTGGGTCACCAGGCAACTTCTCGAACAGGGCGCCGAATGCTGCTACACCTACCTGCCATTCGGCAAAATGGAACGACGCGTCCGAAACGCCGTCCGCGAACTCGGCAACGACGATCCCTGGCTCATGGAATGCGACGCAGGCAAGGATGAAGACCTTGATGCCGTATTCGAAAAATACCAGCAGGATTTCGGCAAGCTCGATTTCATCGTCCACTCCATCGCCTTCGCCGAACGGGAATTCCTCAAAATCGGCAATTTCCATACCACCACACGCCAAGCCTTCACCCAGGCCCTCGACATCTCTGCTTTTACACTCGTCGCGATGGCACAACGCGCCCAACCTCTCATGACCGAAGGCGGAGCCATTATCTCCCTCAGCTACTACGGCGGTGAAAAAGTCATCCCCGGATACAACGTCATGGGCATCGCCAAAGCCGCCCTCGAACACTCCACCCGATATCTCGCCGCTGAACTCGGCGCCAAAAATATCCGTGTCAACAGCATCTCAGGCGGACCACTCAAGACACTCGCCGCCTCCGCCGTCGGCGGAATCGATGAGATGTTCGAACACCAGGCAAAGAAATCACCCATCCAGAGAAACATCACCGGTGATGAAGTCGGCAACACCGCTGTCTACCTCCTCAGCGACCTCTCCTCAGGTGTCACCGGTGAAGTCATCCACGTCGACGGCGGCTTCAACATCGTCGGCCTCTAAACACCCCCGCCTTGGGGCACGCATCCGTCGATCGTCCCGCAGCGTCCCCTAATCTAACCCGCCGGTTTCGCATACCTCGCTCCATAACCACTCCACCCGGCGATCCCCATGCAAACCCTCTCGCAAATCAAATCACTCCTCACCGAACGAAACCTCCGACCCCGACACCGATTCGGTCAAAACTTCCTACACGACCAGAACAAACTAAGGCAAATCCTCCAAGCCGCACAAATCCAACCCAACGATCTCGTCCTCGAAGTCGGCCCCGGAACCGGCACGCTCACACATGCCATCCTCGACCAAAACGCAAGACTCATAGCCGTCGAAATCGACTGTGACCTCACACAACTCCTCTCCGAAACCGTCACATCACCTCTGTTCACGCTCTTGAACGAAGACGCCCTAGCCTCCAAACACGCCCTCAACCCCACACTCATCCAAACGCTCCAGACTCAAACGCAAAACTTCACAACACCCTTCAAACTCATCGCCAATCTCCCCTACAACATCGCCTCCCCCCTTCTCGCCACACTCGCCACCGATTTCTCACACGCCATGGAACTCGCCATCATCATGGTCCAGAAGGAAGTCGCCGACCGCTTCATCGCCGACCACAACTCCAAAGACTACGGCCCGATCACCATCCTCCTCCAATCCCTCTACCACATCACACGCATCACCAACCTCTCCCCCTCCTGCTTCTGGCCCCAACCCAAAATCGCCTCCTCCGTCGTCCAACTCACACGCCTTCCCGCTCCCCTCACCACCAAACCAAAGCAACTTGCGGCCTTCCTCCAAACCCTCTTCACCAAACGCCGCAAACAACTCGCTTCCATCCTCCCCAAATCCTTCCCGTTCCCAACCGACATCGACCCCAAAGCCCGACCTGAACAACTCTCCGTCCAACAACTCATCACACTCGCTGACATCGCCGACCAACCCCCCAAAGATTAACCCTCCCCAACATCACGGAGCATTCAACATGTCCCAAATCAAATTCGGACTCATCGGCGGCTCAGGCCTCGGCCAGGCGCTCGGCGGCGAAGAAGGCGAACGCACCGAAATCAATACTCCCTTCGGCCCACCTTCAGGCCCAGTCATCCACGCCAACATCTCCGACCACCCCGTCGCCATCATCCAACGCCACGGACCAGGACACCTCCACAACCCCACCGCAGTTCCCTACCGCGCCAACATCTTCGCCCTCAAATCACTCGGCGTCACCCACATCATCGCCTCCGGAGCCACCGGCTCACTACGAGAACACATCGCCCCACGCGACCTCGTCATCCCCGACCAGATCATCGACAAAACACACAAACGACCCAACACCTTCTACGAACATGCCGCCGTCCACGTCGAATTCGCCCAACCCTTCTGCCCCGTCACGCGAAACTGGCTCATCAACGCCGCCCAAAACCTCCCCAATGTCAAAACCCACACCGAAGGAACTTACATCGCCATGGAAGGCCCCGCTTTCTCCACCATCGCCGAATCCAACATCCATCGACAATGGGGTGGTGACCTCATCGGTATGACCGCCATGCCCGAAGCCAAACTCGCACGCGAAGCCGAAATCGCCTACGCCCTCGTCGCACTCCCCACCGACTACGACTGCTGGAAACCCCACCAGGGCGACAAGTTCCAACTCCTCCAGGAAATCATCGCCAACGTCAACCACGCCACCGAAAACGCCATCAAACTCATCAAACTCGCTCTCGAAAACATTTCTCATCTCGAACAAAACCCCTCCCCCGCCCACGATGCCCTCGCCCTCGGCATCTGGTCCGACAAATCCAAAATCGATCCCGCCGAAATCACCCGCCTCACACCGCTATGGTCACGACACTTCGATTAAAACACCCCAATCATTAATCAATTACCCTTCAATCCACACGATACACCGTCCACGCCCGACAAACATAAGGCACATCCACCACTCCCCCCTCC
>JANQQT010000233.1 GCA_028284925.1 Phycisphaeraceae bacterium
TCATCCAGATCACACCCCAAAGCGCCACAATCTCCGCCAACGCCAGTCCCGGACTTCGCATCCCGAAAAACAACACCGACCACAGACAATTCAACACCAACTGCACACCAAACAACACCAACAACCCTCGCACATCCTCCACATTTCGACGACGCCAGATCAACCAACCCGACACACCGATCATCAGATACAACACACCCCAGACCGGCCCAAAAATCCAACCCGGCGGCGTCCAGCTCGGCTTCACCAATCCCGCATACCATCCCGCAATCTCAGGCCCCGTCACCATACCACCAATCCCTCCCACCAAATAACAAATCAACAAAATCACAAACAACCCCATCAATTCCCGTCGGGCAAACCATGGCGCCGGAACAAGCTTCTCCCCCTCCGCTCCAAAATCAGCATCCTGTCCACGTTCCGACATGGCTGGTCCTTTCGCCGAAGCAACCCAACACATAAGAGGCTTAAAACACCCGGGAAACATCGCCCTGATTTAAGCTGGACAAAATGACACACCCTCCCTTAGGTCAAAAGTACGAAATAAACACCACGCCATATCATACCGGAAAATAAAACGACCATTTCGCCCACCATGGGCCATACCTGCCAACCCCGAATCCGCCTCTTCAATACAAAAGGCATGGCAAAGGCAGTCAAAAACACGCGCCGCCCCTCGGCACGACAAAACGGCTCCCAATGCACCCGCATCACCTTCGGACGAATCACCAAACCCTCCCCAACATCTCATTACATACATCCCCTACCCACTCAACATCAATATCCTCATATTCAAAACTGCCAGATAACCCGCCCACAACACATAAGGAATCAACAACGCACCCGCCCACCTGGATCGCCCCCGGAACATCATCACCCAGATCGCACCCCACAGCGCCGCAATCTCCAACACGGCAAGACCCGGATTCTGCATCCTGAAAAACAATACCGACCAAAGACAGTTCAACGCCAACTGCGCACCAAGCAAACCCACCACACCGCCCACACCATCCTCACCAAGTCGACGCCAGATCAACCAACCCGGCGCCACAATCATCAGACACAACACACCCCAAACCGGCGCAAACACCCAAACCGGTGGTGTCCAGGCCGGATTCACCAATCCCGCATACCAACCCGGTATCTCAGGCCCCGTCACCATCCCCCCTACAGCGCCCAGCGCATAACAAATCAATAATACCGCCACCAAACCTGCCAGTTCACCCCCCGATACCCGTGGCTCGCCTGAATATTCCTCTTCCCCTGCACCAAAAACAACGACCTGTCCGGATTCCGACATGATCATCCCTTTCGCTTTTGAGACCCATATGAATAACATTCAAAACATTCAGTATGTATATCGGTCAAATTTAAACCGAATTAAGTAATATTGCCTATTATATTAAAATAAAGGTTGAAAAAGAACTCAACCATACTATACTTCAAGCACTAAAACGGTCAATTCGTTCACTGCTGGCCATGACTGCCAGCTCTGGACTTACCCCGGCAAAGGACAGGACCATGCGAACACCGCCCAAAACACTTTTCGCACTCCTCACGCTCGCCTTCTTGACACCCCCGGCTTGCTCCGCAAACCTCGACAAGCCACAGCAATCCCTCATCCCTGCCAACGACCGCACCACAACTCCACCAAAAACGCCTTCTGAGAAAACCAACAAACCCTCTCCCAAAAATCAAAACCTCCACGCCTGGCCCCAATGGCGAGGCCCCAACCGCGATGGGTTCGACGCTACCAAAACCTGGCCCAACACACTCACAACCAAAAACCTCAAACAACAATGGACCAAACCGCTCGGCCCCGGGTACAGCGGCCCCATCATCACCAAAAGCAAAATCTTCACCGTCGAAACCAAAGACAAATCCGATGAAATCGTCCGAGCCTTCGATCGCCAATCCGGAAAACAACTCTGGCAATACAGTTGGAAAGGCGCCATGTCCGTACCCTTCTTTGCCGCCCGCAACGGCTCATGGGTTCGTGCAACACCCGCCTATCACAACAATACCCTCTACGTCGCCGGCATGAGGGACGTCCTCGTCGCCATCAACACCAACAATGGCAAGGAAATCTGGCGCATCGACTTCCCCAAACAACTCAAAACCCCCCTGCCCTCCTTCGGCTTCGTCTGCTCACCGCTTATCTACAAAGATCACGTCTACGTCCAGGCCGGAGCAGCATTCCACAAAGTCAACGCCAAATCCGGAAAGATCATCTGGACCGCACTCAAGGATGGCGGAGGAATGTGGAGCAGTGCATTCTCATCACCCGCCGTCGCATCCATCAACAACAAAACACAAATCCTCGTTCAAACACGATCACACCTCGCCGCCGTCGATCCCGATTCCGGAAAAGTACTCTGGAAAAACCCCATCAAAGCCTTCCGGGGCATGAACATCCTCACACCCATCGCCCATAAAAATGGCGTCTTCACCAGCGCATACGGTGGCAAAACACTCAAACTCGATATCAAATCCAAAGACAATACCTTGACAGCCGAAACCGCCTGGCAAAACAAACTCCAGGGCTACATGAGCACACCCATCATCATCAAGGACCACGCCTACCTCCACCTCCGCAACCAGCGATTCGCCTGCGTCGATCTCAACACCGGCCAAATCAAATGGGTCACCGAACAACGCTTCGGAAAATACTGGTCCATGGCCGCCCAGGGAAACAAAATCCTCGCCCTCGACCAACGCGGCATCCTCTATCTCCTCAACGCCACCCCCGAAAAATTCGACCTCATCACAAGCCTTCAGGTCACCGAAACCGACACCTGGGCACACATCGCCGTCACCGACCGGCAAATCTTCATCCGAAACCTCAAAGGCATCTCCGTCTACAAATGGTCAGACCAAAACCTCTCGGAGTAACACACCCAAACACCACCAGGCGAGTCCCGGTAAACAACCACACCTCGCTCGATCAAAACCGACTACCCACTTAGCCCCGCCTCTGGGGCGGGCAGATCCCCCTCCACCCAGACAGGGGGATTTGTCTTTTATGCTACGTCATCACATTAACGCGGCCTAACCATACCCCCTCGACCTCCACCCCCTCCTCCCCTGGCCGGACCACTTCCCCTGCCTGGACCAAACGGATTGATATGCGGCTTCTCCTGACCCAACTGACTATCAACGGCAGGCTCTCGAAATCCCATCTTGTGTAACCACGCACCTCCATGATGAGCTGGATTAAACAGTGAAATCAACACCAACAAAACTCCGATTACCATCATCCGCTTTCGCCACAACATCACACGCACCACCCTCTCCACACCTGCCACTCCGCCCCTCTCACGGTTCACCTTCTTCTGTACCTGCCCCTCTTGAACTTTCCCGGCGTGCCCGACCTTCCAGGCCCCCCGCTCCTTTCTTCTTCGACTTAGCTCACCCCCGACTTCATCCTCCGCATCTCCACCCCAACTCTTCATCAATCGCCTCTCCCCCCACAACAACAGCAAACCCACACCCAAACCGCATACCCCCATCCACCCCGAACTCATCCACATGTCTAACATTGCAACCATGATACACGCCACACAATTTTACTTGACACACGGCCACCAATCCATCAATTCAAAGCCCTCCCAAACATCGTCAGCTCTCCTGCCTCAGTTCCCTCACGACAAACATCCTCCCCCTCTTGTTGACACGCCTGTGCGCACGACGCCTTCGCTATGCTCGCCGGCCGCTCGCGCCAATGACCCAACACACGCACCTCAAACCCACACCCTTTTTACCTTGACACACCCATAATTCCGGGGGCGCACATCCTGTGCGCATAACCTATTCGCCATTTTTTCAAGATACCCCATAACCCCTTTTCCCACAAACCTTTACCTCCCTCCGGCCAACCTCCCGCAAACATCCGAATCCCAATTCCGGGGGCGCACAAATGGGTCGTTATTCTCTACAAAAACACACCATAAACCACACTTTCGCCCCGTTTGCGCCCCAAAACACACCCCATTTTTTCCGTTTCGATACGTTTCAAGCCCCGATTTCACCTTGACAACCTGTCCGCGCCCACCCACCCAATGCGGGCGCACACCCTAACCAAACTCATCCTCAACCCCTACCTCCCACCCAATACCCCCTCCCCAGCCTCCTCCGCAAACTGGTTCGTATACAACCGGTAGTACCTCCCGCCCAACCGCATCACCCCCTCGTGGTCCCCGTCCTCCACGATCCGCCCACCCTCAATCACCAATATCCGATCCGCCGAGCGTATCGTCGACAGCCGGTGCGCAATCACAAACGCAATCCGCCCCTCCAACGCCCTCTCAACCCCCCTCTGGATCAGCCCCTCCGTCTCCGTATCCACCGAACTCGTCGCCTCATCCATCACCAGCACCTGCGGGTCCGCCAATATCGCCCGCGCCAGCGATACCAGTTGCTTCTGACCCGTCGACAACTGGTTCCCACCCTCCCCAACCTCCGTCTCATAACCCTCACTCAAATTCGATATAAACTCATGTGCGTTAACCAGTTGCGCAGCCTCCTCCACTTCCGCGTCACTCGCCTCCAACCGCCCATACCGAATATTCTCACGCACCGTCCCACTGAACAGATGCGGCGTCTGCAACACCATCCCCAACTGACTCTGCAGCCAATCCAGGCTCCGCTCCCGATAATCCACACCATTGATCCGCACTTCCCCTTCACTAGGCTCATAAAACCGACACACCAGCGATACAATCGTACTCTTCCCACCCCCCGTCGGCCCGACCAGCGCAATCGTCTGGCCCGCCTCCACCTCCAAATCAAACTCCTCCAACACCGTTTGACCCCCTTCATAAGTAAACCTCACCCCACAAAATTCAATCCGCGCAATCCGCGCATCCCCCCCATCAATCGCCTTTTCAAACTCAGAAACGCCCCTTTTCCCACCGTACGTAGCACCCGAGCCATCTCCCGGAAGCGCACGCTGAGACTCAATCCTCCGCTCAACCTCCTCCGAATCCTTAATCGTCACCTCCGCATCCAGCAATCCCTGGATACGCTCCGCCGACGCCTGAGCCCCCTGAATCA
>JANQQT010000173.1 GCA_028284925.1 Phycisphaeraceae bacterium
CTCCGAATCGGCTTCTCGCCCAGCTTTACTTTTACCAAAACGATATTGAGAAGGCGGAGAAGATTTATCGCCAACTCATCAAGAATCCCAATGTGCTGAATATCAGCGAGTTTGCGGATTTCCTTGCAGCCACCGGACGAACCAAGCAGGCCGATGCTGTCCTTTCGAAGTTGCGCACCATGGACCTGAATCCCGGCGTGGGCAATGCCATCCTGGCGCGTCACTACCGGAAACATCGCGATTCGGATCGGGCCACCGCACACTATCGCGCCTTGATCAAGGAGTTACCGGACAAGGCGCGAATTCGTCGTCAGTTGATCGATTACTATCTCGAACTCAACAAGGTCGATCGGGCAATGGCGTTAATCGCAGATTCCGCCAAGGCTATTCCCGCCGACGTGGTATTCTCAACGATCGAAAACAACCGCGAGCTGTTTAATAAGATGGCGCGCAAGCGCGGCTATATGAACATCGTACGAACCATCGTCGCCGACCCGCGTTATCGTGAGGTCGCGATTGAAGTGCTGCGCATCGTTGACAATGCGATCCAGGATAAGTCCACCGTCAAGGATACAACCGACAAGCTGCGACGACTTGCGGATCAGAATCTGGGCATGTTGTCGCTTCAGACGTATGTGGTTGATCTTTATGCCTCACAGCAACGTTATGAAGACGCCGCGGACCTGGCCCAGCGCACCATGCAACGCTTCCCGACCAATACGCAGCCTGCCGCTCAGGCCGCCGTTGTGCTCCGTCAGTTGGGGCGTTGGGATGAAGTGCTTCAGTTGGCCCAGAAATGGCGTTTGCGAACATTGAATCGTCCCCTTGAGCCGGATCGTATTATTGCCGACGCCTATCTTCACAAACGAAGGCCGCAAGCAGCATTGGATCAGCTCAAACCGTACATTCCCACGATGCTCAACAATCCGCAGAAAATGCCGCGTGTCGCATCGCTTTACTTTGAGGGGCTTGTCCAGCTCAAGCGTCTGGATGAGGCCGCCCGCCATCTCAAACCACTCATCGGCGCCAGCAATTCCAATGCCCGAAACTGGCGAGCGATCTGGGTACGCCTTGCTCGAGAAATCATCGTCAAGTCCGATCCGGCATCCGCTCTCCAGTGGATGAAGCGCGCCGAGCAGGTTACCCCGGCCAATGCCGATCGCGAGTGGGCCAACATTGCGACAACCTATTTTGAGATTGCCCAAAGGTATAAGAATGAGAAGCTGAAGATGCGCTCACTAGGCATCTTTGCCCGTATCTCGAAACTCGAAACGGTGAAGTTGCAGACGCTACTCCAATATGGCGTTATTTCCATGCAGATGCGTGCATTTGACGAAGCGGAAAAGGCGTACAGGCTCGTGCTGAGCGATGCTAAAGGGAAGGACAATCTAACCGCCCTCAATAACCTGGCAATCCTTATGGCTGAGCATAAGGGTAAGGTGGAGGAAGGGCTGGGTTATATTGAACGTGCCGTTAAGGCAGGGCCGCGTGAGGCCAATCTGCACGATACCTACGCGAGCCTGCTAACCATGTTGAAGCGATACGATGACGCTCTGGCCGCCGTCGATCGCGCGATCAGGCTTCAGCCCGGTCAGGTCGCATGGAAGATCAACAAGGGCACGATCTATCTCAAGAAGGGCGATGAGAAAAGCATGGCCAAGGCCAAGGACTTGTTAAAGGATATCGAAATTTACCGCGAGGCGAAAATCCCCCGTTTGCTGCAGAAGGACATTCGGGAAAATCTCTTTGCTCTACGTGAGGCTTTTCGTAAGTAATCCATATCTATCGTATGGTGTTATCAGGAGTTTGGTCGTTAGGCGTCGCCCATGAATCGGTTTGGCGGCGAACGAACATCGAGGTAGGAGGAACGAAATTGGAAATTCAGGAACTTGCCATCCCGGATATCAAGATCATCACCCCGAAGAAGTTCGGTGATCACCGTGGATTTTTCAGCGAAACATACAACAAGACTGCTCTGGCCGGGCAAGGAATTGATCTGGACTTTGTTCAGGACAACCACTCACTAAGCGTCGAAAAGGGTGTCGTTCGCGGCTTGCATTTCCAGATGCCGCCCTTCGCCCAGGATAAGCTCGTTCGCGTCATTCAGGGCTCGATTCTCGACGTTGCCGTCGATATCCGCAAAAGTTCACCTACGTACGGGCAGCACGTCTCGGCCGTCATCGATGCCGAAAAGTGGAACCAGATTCTTGTGCCCGCCGGTTTTGCCCACGGGTTTGTGACGCTTGAGGAAAATACCGCCGTGATCTACAAGGTCACCAATTACTACGCCCCGGAACATGATCGCGGCATCCTCTGGAATGATCCGGATCTTGGGATTGACTGGCCTGTTTCCGCTGACGATGCCGTTCTCAGCGACAAGGATCTCAAACAACCTCGCTTCAGTGAAGCGGTGGACCATTTTGAATGATTTTAGCAAAGGAAAACACGATGGAACGTGTCCTGGTAACCGGAGCGGGTGGATATATTGGAACGACGCTGACGCCCATGTTGTTGGAGGCCGGCTACGCCGTTCGCGCGCTGGATCGATTTTTCTTCGGCGATGACCTCCTCGGTGATAACCCGAATCTCGAACGCATTCAGGATGATGCGCGCAAGGCCAATCCAGATCACTTCAGGGATGTCGATTACGTTATCGATCTTGTTGCCATCTCCAATGACCCTAGCGGGGAACTCTTCCAGCAGGCCACATGGGAAATCAATCACGTCGCCCGCGCCAAGCATGCCGAGCTTGCCAAGTCCGCAGGTGTCAAGCGATACGTCCTGCCCTCCTCCTGTAGCATCTATGGCTTCCAGGAGCCGGGTGTCGTCTGTGCGGAGGATCACTCCATCAATCCCCTGACGACCTACGCCAAGGCCAACGGCAAGGCTGAGGATGATGTCCTTCCTCTCGCCGATGGCGACTTTACCGTCGTCGTCCTACGCCAGTCCACAGTATTCGGCTATTCACCACGCATGCGATTCGACCTGGCCATCAACGGTATGACCTACGGTGCATGGAAGACCGGCAAGCTCCCGCTCCTGCGCGATGGCAAGCAGTGGCGCCCCATGGTCCACGTCCGCGATACCGCGGCCGCACAGATGTTCATGCTCGGTTACGAAGATACTTCCAAAATCAACGGGCAAGTCTTCAATGTCGGTTCGGAGGAAAACAACTATCAGCTCTATCCCCTTGCCGAGATTGTCGCCGATGCCGTGCCGCGCGACGTCGAAATCGAATGGTACGGCGAGCCGGATCATCGATCCTATCAGGTCAATTTCGACAAGATCGAAGCCCTCGGCTGGAAGGCCAAACACGATGCCCGCTTCGCCGTGGCCGAGATTTGTGAAAAACTCGATTCCGGCGATCTGGACCGAACTAACCGAACCATCACACTTGAGTGGTATAAGGATCTGGAATTCTGGCATAACAAGGTCCATGAAGTTGAGATGTACGGCGGTATGGTCAAGATTTGATTACCGCCAGGACGAATTGGTGACAAGGGAAAAGATTTGTAAAGGGCGAATTTATGAAACGAATTCTGCTATTGGGGCCGAACGGCCAGCTCGGAACGGACATTCGTCATGCTGCCGCGGCGAACTACCACGATCTCCACATCCAGGGCCTCGGTCGGGATGAACTGGACGTCACCGACGTCGAATCCATCGGTGAGGTTCTCCGGACGCAGGAGTTCGATATCCTCATCAACTGCACGAGTTACCACAAGACCGATGAGGTGGAATCCAATGCGGACCAGGCCGTCACCGTCAACGCCCACGCAGTCAAGGGACTAGCCGAGGCCTGCAAAACGAAGAAGGCCCGTTTCATCCACATCTCCACCGATTACGTCTTCGACGGCCAGAACGATCGACCCTACATCGAACTAGACTCGATCGGCCCCCTCAATGTCTACGGCGCCACCAAAGCCCTCGGCGAATCGCTTGCAAGAGCCGTCTGGCAGGACACCGTCATCTTTCGCGTCGCCTCACTCTTCGGTGTCGCCGGCGCCAGCGGCAAGGGTGGCAACTTCGTCGAAACCATGATTCGCGTCGGTGCCGAGCGCGGCCAACTCAAGGTCATCAGCGACCAGCGCATGTCACCCACCAGCACGGCGGATCTTGCCGAAATGATTCTTAAATCCATCGAGGTCGATATCCCCGCAGGAACGTACCACGCAGTTAACAGCGGTGATGCCTCCTGGTATGAATTTGCCAAATCCATCATCGAACTTTCCGGTGTGGAAGCGACCGTAAGTCCGATACCCGCTACCGAATACCCCCTCCCCGCCCAGCGGCCTGCTTACAGCGTCATGGATAACACCAAACTCACCGCTTTCATCGGTGACATTCCTAACTGGCACGATGCCCTTGAACGCTACCTCGCGGCCAAAGGACATCTCGTTGCCTGAGTAGGCATGGATCAGGCAGAACGGCGTGCACCGCGACCCCCCGGGTCGCGGTTTTTTTGATGACAGATCGTCACGACTTACCGATGCTCCTGCAACTAACTGAGATAGTGTTTGATGCGCCGTCGAATTGACCAATGAATTTTCGCGGTATTGGCGCAGCATGTTCTATGCTGAAATGGCAACGATCTGATCGAAGTGTGATTGATCGTGAAGAACAATACACGTCATGACGAAACTATGCCGCCATCATTGCTTCATGTCCCCGCCTCCACTTCCTCATCTCCCGCCACGCCCCGACGCCGATCAAGCCAATCCCCCCCAACTCCAAAACCACGTTGTAATTCACCCATCCCATCGCGGGGGATTTCAGGAATACATCGACATGGTGAAACGAAGCGGCTCGGATCACTACAAACGCTGCCAGAAACCCAAGTCCCAAACCCGCCAAAACGAATTGCCTCCAGTAGCGCCTTCCCAGATACAACACCGCCCCAATACCTAACACGCCCGTCACCCCTATCCCCACGATAAACCACCGCTGCACCACCCTTCGATCCGCATACCATCCATCCTCCATCGCCATGGCCTTGGCATACTCCGTCATCGCCGACTGCAAATCCAGTTGCTTGTTAATCCCCAGCCCCACCATGACTAGCCCGATCCCCGCCCACAACATCGCCGCCCGCCTAACCTCACGCAGTCTACTTTCAAACATCCGCGCCGCCAGAAACCACACCAGCGTTGCCACGCCCAGATACGCAAGGACAGTCACCCAACCGGTAATTGTCGGATCACCGTTCCGGGGCGTCCAGTTTCCATTCTGTACAAGTGCCAGCCAGGACATACCCGATCTTTCTCCCACAACCCAACACCCGGCCCGCTACCCATCACGCACTAAGCATTCGCCGAAAACAAAGGCGGCGCCAGTGTTGTCAAATCCTTATGATTCGCCCCGCCTTCCGCGACATAGCGTGTTGCACGATACAGGCTCTCAAACGTCCCTGCATCCGTCCACCAGCCCTCCAGAACTTCATGCGTCAGATCGCCGCGCTCGAGGTAGTGGTTGTTCACATCCGTAATCTCAAGCTCACCGCGGTCCGAAGGCTTCAGCGTCTGGCAGATATCAAACACATCGTTGTCGTAGAAATAGATCCCCGTCACCGCCAGGTTCGACGGCGGGTCTTTCGGCTTCTCAATAATCCCCGTTACACGATTCCCCGACATCTCCGCCACGCCAAACCGCTCGGGGTCGGGCACTTCCTTCAAAAGAATCTTCGCGCCGGTGGTTTGCGTAAAGAAATCGCCCGCCGCCTTCTTCAAATTCCCCTCGATGATATTGTCACCCAGAATCACGCAAATCTTTTGCCCGTCCGCAAAGTCCTCGGCCAGCTTCAACGCCTCAGCAATCCCGCCTTCGCCTTCCTGATAGGCATATTCCAGGTGCTTCAACCCAAGCTGATTTCCGTTCTTGAGTAGTTTCAGGAAATCCCCCGCATGCTCCCCACCTGTGACGATCAGAATCTCGCGTATCCCCGCGTTCACCATCGCCTCGATCGGGTAATAGATCATCGGCTTGTCATAAACCGGTAAGAGGTGTTTATTGGTCACCAATGTCAGCGGTCGCAATCGGGAACCCAATCCGCCGGCAAGAATAACGCCTTTCATATCCAAAACTCCTGATCCATACCCCATCCGTGACATTCGGGTGCTTCCCTTCAGCGGGCACGGAGGAACGCCGTCCGCACCATTTGTACATCATATACTCTATATCAGATCGACGAGAAACGCCTTCAGGTTAAGTTGCCGATAAAAACCACGGTTGACATGCCGCCCCGATCCTACCAGACCCGCCCCTTTCCTTTCACATTGCCTGGGTCCGCGTCTTGAATCGTCCATACGCGTACATCCTGTTATTTTTGCTTTGTTCCCTTTATCTCAATCGCCGACAGGAACACGGAACGACCGTTCTTCTTGTTCTTCTTGATCTGGATCTCAATCACACCCTTGTCCCCCTCGACGGCCTTCTTATGTTTCATGGTCCATCGCGAGTACCCTTTCGGAAAACCTTTTCGTGTCGACAAGACCACATCGAAACCGCGTCTCGTCGTCTTCCTTCTGCCGTCGAGAAAGATATCAAACACGCGCTTGTTCGGCGCCATCGCGGCCTCGGCATCATAATCCGCAAAGTGTAGCGTGATGGTATACGTGTCCGTTCGAGGCACGGTAATCTTAAACGTCAGTGGGCTTTCACCCACAGCCTTAAGATGATTCTTGAGTACCGGGTATTTGGAGATTTTCCGATCAGTCGCAACACCGCCGTTGCGACCGCCTACGTATCCGTCACTTCCCTTTTTGTATTTCGGTGCGGCCTTAAACTCAAGAGGCCCAAGCTTCGCCGTGCCGCCGCCCAGGTTGTAACGACGTACGAACTGCTGATCATCCTCGGGCATGGTCTGCTTGACCGGCTTCACGGGTCTTTTATTCTGAGGCTTCGGCTTACCCGCCGGCTTCACGATCAGCTTCTCGCTATTCTCCGTGCCCGTCGCCAGAATCCGGAACTTCCCGATCGGCAACTGTTGCGACATCGTGATCAGAAGTTGCGATCCCTGCGGACTCATAATCGGCTCATCGAGCGTAAAGACCACGGTGCGCTTCTCGCCCGGGCGTCTCTGAATGGCCCAGGCTGTCGCAGGCCTGCCGTCAAACGCATTCTCAACCTCGCGACGCGCCGCGGAAAGGTCCGCCGATGCTCGTGCGATCTTATAGGGACGCATCACCTCCCCACCGGTCAGAGGACGCGCCTGAATCGTAATTTCATTCAGCGAAAAGTTCCCGCCCGCAAACATTCCCGGCCCACCTCCGGTTCGCTTAAACGACTCATCCGGAAGCATCTCGAACTTCAACGCCCGTATCTTCTTCACGGGTGTCGACAGGGCAATCTCATACATATCCCGCGCCTTGGCGCGTCCCGACATCAATACCGTCCCGTCCTTGCCGATCTTCGCCTCGAGACCATTTTTGGATTTCACCTCTGTCAGAGGCAGCGGCACGAAATCCACCTCATACACCGGCCGTCGACGCACCGGAAACGTACTGACCTTGAACGGGTCCTTGGCCGTGGTTGCCGAGATCTTGAATGATCCCAGCGTCTGATACTCGCGCGTCGAATGCTGCTTCAACTTCAACAACAATGTCGCCTTACCCTTATGCTCGATCGGCTTCTCCAACTGAATCGAAATACTCCCCGAACCCACCGAGTCCTCCGCAAGGCTCCACCCCGCCCGTTTGTCATCTGTTGCGAGCTTCTCTGCGGACAGGCCTTTCCGAATTGAACTCGTTCGAACTTTCGGTTTGAACGGAATCTTGGTCTTGCCGTGATAAATCGACAATCCCGTCAGGATAAACTGTCCCGTCACGTCCCGCCCAGGCCCGTTCTTAGGCAACTTGTTATTGGATATCGCGTCGATCCGAATGCCTGTAATCCCGTTCAGCGTTGTTTCAATCGTCAGATCATACTGGTCTTGGGTATGCAAACCACCGCCCACCAGAATCGCGCCTGTCCGCGGGTGCTTGTTAAGCTTGGCGCCTCCCTCGGATCTGTACTCTGAGATATCCAGAACATACCACCCGCCTTCATCCGCCAGCGCCGAACTCGTGTCATACATTGGCTCAAACTTGCCCTTCGTCGCGACCACCGTCACGGGAGGTTTCGGCGGCTTGGGCTTCTTCGGGCCGGGCTTCTTCTTCGGGGGATCCGGTTTCTTCGGCGGATCAGGTTTCTTGACCACCGTGATCGTTTCATGGCCCTTGGCCCACAACGAAAAATGCCCCAGATAGGCACGCTGCTTTTCAGGATGACGAATCACCACTGTCAGTGTCGTTTTTCCCTTATGTTCCAACACGCCTTCCTTAACCGTAAACCGCGCATGATGCGTCACACCATAATTCGGGTGCAGAGACCAGAAGGTCTTCGGGTCACCATCAATCGCATCCGGCATGCTGTACTTCAACTTCTCCGTATACGATCCCAGGGCATCGGTCAGCTCAAGCTTGCGCCTATTTCCCTTGTCGTCCGACGGGGCCGCCCACAATTCAATCTCCGATATCCGCACATCTCCTTTTTCCGCACGCCCCGGTCCGCCGTTGGGAAGGTCACGCTCGGGAATCAATTCGATTCCAAAGTCCGTGATTTCTTTCAGATCCGTCGAAATCGTCAACGTCACCGTATCCTTGTCTATCTCATAAGGCCCACTCAGCTTGATCGAACCGTCGGCCTGCATCTGATAAACCGTCTTTCGACTCTCCAGTTGCACATCCACCACCTTGAGCGGACGCCACTTGGACCCTCCATGAATAAAATAAGGCGTATGTCTAACCTCAACCGGGCCCGGTTTCTTGTCTTCCTTCTCATCCTTATTGTCCGCCAGCGTCTTATCCCCATTGTCTGCCGGCTCTTTCTTCCCGCCACCGACGATCAAACCCACCGTCACCCCAATCGCGATCAACGCTGCCACCGCCGCAAGTATCAGATTCCGTTTCCCATTTCCCGCTTCTTCCCCTTCGTCCACCGAAGCATCATGGACCGTCGGCGAATCACCCGAAAAACGACTCGTTGTCTCGAGCGACGCCAGGGCCAGTCCGCCCGCCGCCCGCTCATGCTCCGGCTCATCCGTTCTACCCCGCGCGTCCTTCAGTTCCGTAATGAGTTCACCATAAGTCGCGTACCGATCTTCCGGGTCCGCCTCCAGCATGCGCGCCACGACCTGAGCCGTCCTCGGATGCAATTCCTCACGTATCTCAAGCAACGACGGCGCCTCATGACGCAATCGCCTGGTAATCACTTCCGTGGCGTTCTTGCCCTGGAACGGAACGCGACCCGCGAGCAGATGAAACAGCGTCGCGCCGAGCGAATAAATATCCGCCTGCGCATCCGCCGGATTGCCCTTCACCACCTCCGGCGCCACGTAATAAGGCGTACCGACCACCTGGTCATTCGATGTCCGAGCGGCCTGTGCCACACCAAAATCAATCAGCTTCGCATTGAAGTCCTTGTCAAACAGGATGTTCGCCGGCTTCACATCCATATGGACCATCCCCGCGTCGTGTGCCGCTTCCAATCCCTCGGCCACGTCGATCGCGATCTCCAGTGCGTTACCCTCATCCACCTGCTGCCCCACCATCTCCGATTCCACACTCCCGCCATCCAGAATCTCCATCACGATATAAGGCTGATCCCGATACTCCCCAATCGTGTGTACCTGCACCACGTGCGGGTGGTTCAAACTCGCAAGCGCCCTCGCCTCACCCTTGCACGCCGCCACCAATTCGCTGTTATCCTCCGAATCATTCAGGATTTTCAGCGCGACATCCCGATTCAGTTGCTCATCAAACGCCTTGCAGACAATTCCCGATGCGCCCTTGCCCAGGATTTTCTTCAAAATGAAGTGGTCGAACCGAGCCGGCACCGTAAACCGATGGCCACACTGCGGGCATTGCACACGCGAAAGGGGCTTGACCGATTCAGGGTTCATCCCCTGGCCGCATTTGCCACAACTTATTTTCTTTACTCGTTCGGCTTTGAAATCCATTGGGGCCGATTCCTCGATATAGTCATACGATTAGTTCACAACCACTCGGAAAAAAAGGGGGTCTCATTCCTCCCTATATTCTAGCCGATCCGTACCCTCCTTGGCTAGGGCCAATGCATCAGTTTCAATCATCCCTTTTCCTCACCTTTTACGCGTCAAATCCTCATTCTTCGCTCAAAATCACACGCTTTACGCAGGCAAAAGCCACAACTTTTCCACGCCTGAGAGGAAACGCCGCATCAAGCGGTGTTTCGATGCGATTTCTCGCCAAACACCTACTTTGGCGTAGTCATTACGCAATCGGGGATTCACGCAGTTTTCTATTGAAACAACCTGACCGGAATGGTTCTGTTGGGTGAAGACCGGGGTGTTTCATTTTGCGATCTCGCCAGGGTAAAGACGAGCACCATCCCTCTGTGAGTATCCCGTCGCTCGAATAGGTGGGTCCGAATAGCCAGGCAAAGGCGAAGGTTGGGCATGTTATGCCACAGCCTTACCCGGTCGCTTGTCCAGTAAATATTCACCGACGCCAGGTGAAAAAAAAAATTTTTCGGCCAGGCAGTTGACTTTAAACAGACAGGTCTGTATAGTGCAGGCATGGGTAAAACAAAAACCAGACAATCCGATGCACGACAACGAATCATCGAAACGGCCGAACGCCTTTTCTATGCCGATGGCGTCCGGGCCGTGGGCATCGACCTCATCATCGCCGAAGCCGAAGTCGCGAAGATGACCCTCTACAACCACTTCAGCTCCAAGGATGAATTGATCCTGGCCGTCCTGCAGTATCGCGAGGAAAAATTTGACAAGATCTTCGAGAAGTGGATGAACCGCCACCTGAATGCGGACATGGACAAGCTCGAAGCGTTCTTCGCATCTCTGAAGGATTGGTTCGGCAGTTCCGGCTTTCGGGGCTGCATGTTCACCAACGCTCGCGCCGAGTTGGCGGATGCCGATCACGCCGGTTCACAGTTCTCCGCCCAGCACAAGGAAAGGTTTCACCAAATGATTCATGAGATTGTTGCCGAAGTCGCGGGCGCAAAAAAGGCGCGTTCGGCGGCGCCCGCGATATCGCTCCTGGTCGAAGGGGCGATGGTCTCCGCCGTCATGGAACAGTCCCCGCATCCGGCCGATGTCGCCAAGGACGCCGCCATGACGCTTCTTGCTGGGAATTCGAGGGGCCGTAAGTAAGGCTCTTCCTTTTTTTCGCCTTAAAGTATACAGACCTGTCTGTATTTATGGAAAAAGAAAATGCCGCAAGCGCCACCAAACAATCTCATAAACGTCAAAGGCACTGGCAAAGGCCATGCCTTCAAGCCTTACACCACCGTTCCTTCTCCCGACCCAATCCAGCTCAAGGGACGCGCGCCGCCCTGATCGCCAATCCTCGAAACTCCTGAAGCAACCCCCGTAATCAACCCATGTGAAATCAAAAAAGAACAATCACCATCATTCACCCCAAAAAGAACGGAAAATAAATCATGAAAACGCTAAACAAAAACGTGTTCACGATCATCTCAGGCCTGTTCCTCTCAATCGCCTTGATCGGCTGTGAAACCAACCCCGAATCCGCCAACCTCCAACCAACCAACACGCTGGCTGCAAATCCCAAATCCTCTGCGCCCCAGGTTCTTCACCGTACCGTCAAAATCGACGGTCTCGACATCTTCTACAGAGAAGCCGGCTCAAAAGACGCCCCCACCCTTTTACTGCTGCATGGATTCCCCACCTCCTCGCACATGTTCCGCGACCTGATTCCCAAATTGGCCGACAAATATCACGTCGTTGCCCCCGACTACCCCGGATTCGGAAACAGCTCTGCACCACCCGTCGATCAATTCGACTACACCTTCGACAACCTTGCCAACGTGGTCGAGAAATTCACCGAGAAGATCGGATTGCGGAAGTACTCCATCTATCTCATGGACTACGGCGCCCCGGTTGGTTTCCGCTTAGCCGTCAAACATCCCGAGCGAGTCGAGACGCTAATCGTACAGAACGGGAACGCATACGATGAAGGCATCGACAACAAATTCTGGGAACCTATCAAGGCCTACTGGAACAACCCCACGAAACAACAGGGCGATGCTCTCCGATCTCTGCTTACCCTGGATGCGACCAAGTGGCAGTACACCCACGGCGTTCGCAATGTTGAAAAAATCAGTCCGGACACATGGGGCCACGTTCAACCCCGCCTCGATCGCCCCGGCAATCAGGAGATTCAGTTGGCCTTGTTCTACAGCTACGGAAGCAATCCCCCGCTGTATCCCAAATGGCAAGCGTATCTCCGCAAGCACCAGCCCCCGACCCTGATCGTTTGGGGCAAGAACGATGCGATCTTCCCGGATGCCGGCGCTCATCCCTATAAACGCGATCTCAAAAACCTTGAATTCCATCTCTTCGATACCGGGCACTTCGCCCTGGAAGAGGATGGCGCACAGATCGCGAGCCTGATTCGGAAATTCCTCAGGAAAAACGTTTCGTCATAATTCGCTTGATCGGCAGATTGCTTTGTTACGACGAGGATGCCGATATTCTTTCCTCAACTTAGACGACCTGTAACGCATCTCCACAATGAAAAAGCCCTTTGACGAAAACGTCAAAGGGCTTTTTCCATATACAAGTACCCCCAAGGGGATTTGAACCCCTGTTTCCAGGATGAGAACCTGGCGTCCTGGGCCTGGCTAGACGATGGGGGCGGGTTGTCGCAACCGAGGTCTCAAACTCGGTCGCCACTATCCTAGCCACGTCATCCTGACCGTCAAATGCACGCACCTCATCCTACACCAGTTTCCAGTCGGTATACGTATATCCATCTCTCTGCCAATTCACGGACCAACACGTTGCGCCGCGGAACGAATTATGTTGACCGGAAGCGGTAGGGGGGTAAACCCTTTTCCTACCATCGCTTTTCTGCTATCACTTACCCCCATGACCGAATCGTCTTCCAACATTGTCCTTCGCAACATTCTCCCCACAGACTTCCCCGCCGTCGCCCGGCTCATTCGCGACTCCACCAACCAATGGTACAAACAAAACCGCGGCTTCGAGGTCTTCACATGCCCCGTCTCCGATGTCCAGCTCTTTCCCAGCGTCTACCACGACCTCGACCCGGGTTGCTGCATTCTTGCCGAGGATGTCGCAAACTCCCGCATCGCCGGCTCTTGCTTCTACCACCCGCGCCCGACCCACGTCTCACTCGGCATCATGAACGTCCACCCGGAGTACTTCGGCCAATCCATAGCCACCAGGCTCCTCACGCACATCATCGACCTCGCCCACTCCCAAAACCTCCCGACCCGTCTGGTTTCTTCCGCAATGAATCTGGACTCCTACTCCCTGTACAACCGGCACGGATTCAAACCTCTCGCTCTCTTCCAGGACATGACGCTCACCATCCCATCCGAAGGCCCAGCCATCCCCACCGACAACCCGGCCTTTAAGAATCTTCCTGCCGTCCGCCCTGCGACGCTCGCCGATGCACCCGCCATGGCCAAACTCGAACGCCAACTCTTCGGCATCCAACGTCAGAATGACTTTGAGTACTTCATCCAAAACAGGGATCAGATCTGGCACACCCTGATCACTGAAAATCCCGAAGGTCAAATCACCGGCTACCTCACCTCCATCATTCATCCCGCCTCCAACATGCTCGGCCCCGGCGCCATGTTCACCGATACCGACGCCATCGCTCTGATCACCGCCCAACTCCTGCACAACGCCGGTCGTTCCCCCGTCTTCCTCATCCCCGCCGATCATCCCAACCTCACCGCCGCCATGTACCAACTCGGCGCCAAAAACTGCGAAATCCACGTCACCCAATCCACCATGCCCCCGGACATGGCGCCTCACGCGGCGCCTGTCACCTCTCCTTCCGGGGGGAGCGTCATCATGCCTACATTCATGCCCGAAACCGCCTGATCTGTCTCCCAATCCGCCCTTTACAGAAAACGTTACAAAAAATATCTTGCATTGGAGCCCGGATTCCCTATATTAGTTTTTTGGCACGAGGAATCCTCCTCTACAATGCGGTAGTGCACCGAGAGAATCGGATGAAAACGAACCCAGTTTCACATGCTATTTCGCGCTTTCTTGCGGTCCTCGCGTTCCTCGCATCTTTCTTGCTTCCCGTCACCTCACTGCAGGCCGATCTGGTCTTTTTTTCCGACAAGGACACACGAACCATCCACCGTATGAACCTTGACGGTTCCGGCTTTACCACGATTCTCTCCGCCCCCACGCTTCAGGATCCACGCGGCCTTGCCGTCGACCCTTTCACTCAAACGCTCTACTTCGCCGATTCAGACACCCACTCCATCCGATCGGCAAACTTCGACGGTTCAAACGTTCAAACGCTATATTCGGGTCTCAGCACGCCCTCCGATGTCGAAATCGATCTTACCAACGGCCACCTCTACTGGGCCGACCGCAATTCCGGTGAAATCAAACGCGGCGATCTTGCTGGCGCGACGCCCGCGGTCACTGTCCTTAGAATGAGCTCAACCGAACCCTACTACCTCGATCTGGACATACCCAACGGTCACATCTATTGGGCCGAGAACGATCAATCGGTTATTCGCCGCACGAACTTCGACGGCGCCGGGACCGTCTTCGCTGTGACGTCCGGCGACCGTATTCGCGACCTCGTCGTCGACGCGCCCAATAACCACATCTACTGGAACGATCGCGACGATTCGGAACTCTATCTCTCCGAACTCAATACCGGCGATTTCCTCGGCTCCGTTTATTCCGACGGCGACGGCCTGGGCACACCTCACGGCCTCGCACTCGACAATATGAATGGCTGGCTCTACTGGACCGATACCGGCGCAAACGCCGGCGTCTTCCGCGCCCCCGCCAACGGAACAGGCCCTATCCAAACGCTCAACGCCATCGGTCGTGATGGACCCTGGGATATTGAACTCGTCATTACCAACCCCATCCCCGAACCTGCCTCCCTCACGCTCACGACTCTCGTCTTGCTGATGCTTGCCACCCGCCCACAAAAAACACCCACCCAACACCTGGAGTTTTCCCGATGACCATCAAGCCCCGCTCCTTACGGCTAATGAAGTTCCTTATCGTTTCCGGTTTTACTGTTCTTCTGGCGATTCTTCCAACGCCCCTCGCCTCTGCCGACCAACTCTTCTTTTCCGACAAGGATACCGCCACCATCCACCGCATGAATCACGATGGCTCCGGCTTAACCACCATCCTCTCCGCCCCGACGCTCTCAGACCCGCGCGGCCTCGCCATCGATCCCTTCACACACACTCTCTACTTTTCCGACTGGGGCACAAACTCCATCCGATCCTCCAATTTCGACGGATCAAACGTCCAAACCATCTACTCCGGCCTTAGCGCTCCCTCTGACATCGAAATCGACACAACCAATGGCCACATCTACTGGGCTGAACGCGATTCAAATACCATTCGGCGTGGTTCTCTCGACGGCATCGCTCCTCCCCAAACGCTGATTAGCTCCACCCAGCCCTATTACCTCGACGTTGACCCCAGCAACAACATCCTCTACTGGTCACAATTTAACAGCTCAGCCATCTTCTCCAGCAATCTAAGCGGAAACAACCTTTCGGTTTTCGTCAACTTCGGCGACCGACTCCGCGACATGGTTGCCGACCCCGATAACAACACCATGTATTGGAACGACCGCGATGACAACGTCATCCGACGTGCCGATCTGGACACCGGAGGAAACATCGCCACAGTCTATTCCGTCGCACAGGGACTCGATCGACCTCACGGCCTGGCGCTTGGAAATGGCGCCCTGTACTGGACGGACACCTCTAACTCCGGCGTATTCAGCGCACCTGCAAACGGTTCCGGACCCGTCTTATCCCTCAACACCCTTGGCCGCGACGGCCCCTGGGACATCGAAATCTTCTCCCCCATCCCCGAACCCACCACCGTAGTACTCCTCGCCATCCCCCTCCTCGCCTGTGCAACACGCCGCAAAACCATCCATACCGCGTAACTTCATCCATCCGTTTTCTAAATACAACTCTGCAACTCAACGCCGCTTCTTCCCCCAGATCTTTCGCATCAACTCATACGACTTCGCGTCATACTCCCTCAGTTCTCCTTTGACAAACGGATAAAAATCGTTCATCCCAATATAGCTCTCCGTCATCTCCGCGAAGTATTCCTTATGGTTCGTCAAGGCGTAATGCCTCGTCTTATGCCCCCGCAAGTGCATCACCCTCTCATACTTCTTGCTTTTCACCGCCGCCTGGTACGCCGCAATGATTGACTTGTCATTGAATGACAAAAACTGGTCGTGGTACGCATGTGCCAGCTCATGCAGCATCACCCACGGCTGACCATTCGACTTCGCCAGCCCCACCAGACGTCTCGCCTGCGGTATATGCACGCACTTCACCAGTTTCGGATCATAACCCTTACTCTTTAACCATTGCACACCCGGGTGATACTGCAATGCGGTAAGCGGATGATCCATATCCATATAGATCTTCACCTTGCGGAAATCCGCTAACCGGTGCGGCAGCACCAGCGTGATCTTGTACAACTGAGACTTCAGGACTCGCAAAGCCTCCTCACCCTTCGCCTTGTGTTCCTTGGTGAAATACTTCGAATCCACCATCACCGTCCAGCCCTCCACCATCTTCTTCACATGCTTCCGTGCTTTCGCATCCGCAATCGCCTTCGCCTTCAACTCTTCCTTATTACCTTTCCTCCCACACGCTTCCAACGCTCCATCCACATATTGATGGCAAGGACACGCATCCACCTTTGAAACACCCAAAACCCCAAACACCAATACCATAACTGCCGAATATGTCACGCTGATCAGTTGTCCAGAAAATTTCTTCAACGTCATTTCCAATACTCCATGAATGAACTTGGTTAAACAGACCTTTGGACCACAAGCACTATAGCGCTGCGGAGCACAATCATATCATCCCCCTCGCTCCATCCACCCGTAAATCCGAATCTTTACATCGACGCCAAATTGTCTTGAACGGCGTTTTTCTGCCGGCAAACTTATTTCCCACGTGAGAAACATAAAATATTTTCAACATGCGTTTACCCTTCCTCCCTTCGGTCGGGTCGAATCCACAGGCGTGATACGCCATATTATCGCACGAATGTGCTATTGCGCACATCGTTAGTTTGTGGGCCGAAGTCAATTATTCCAAATGCCCTCCATTCCCCTAATCGCACCTGCGAATCATGTCGATATTTATTTTAACCTTACGAGCGACCGACACCCTTCCGCGGTCCAAACGCTCTTGGGGTCCAAAAGCAGCCTGTGGTGTGTACTCCACAGGCGAATTTCCAGGGGATTTCCGGGACAGTTCCGGGGTTGTTCCGGGGAGACTTACGGGGAAACTTCCGGGGTCATCTTCCGGGGCGTCTTCCGGGGTAATTAACCAGCCAGGCTTTTCTCGAAAAAGTTCCGGGCTACCTTCTGGGGCATGCGGCCCAATACGAGCCGCATCAGACCAGCGTCCAAAACCCTCGTGTGTCTTCCAAACATCCGGGAACCAGATTCGGCGGCCTTTCTCAAACGAGAAAGACCGCCTTTTTCTTTTAGTTAAAATGTATTTACACATATCAATTGGCGCATAACCGCCAGGTTTTCCACATTCATCCCATTCCACCCTTGACGTACATCGCCAGGTATGTAATAATACTTACGCTTTTGGACCCCGGAAGGGCGGTCAGCTTCGCAACGATTCTGGCCGCCCTGTTTTTTTGACCATACTTTCCCTTAACCCCATTCTCTTCCCTTAACCCTATCCTAACTCCCTGACTCCCTAGCTCCTGCCCTTATACACCGCCTCCAAACGATGCCCATCGGGGTCCAGCAAAAACGTTGCATAGTAATCTGCTCCATAATTCTCCCTTAACCCCGGCGCCCCATTGCACCTACCCCCACAAGCCAACCCCGCCTCGTAAAACGAATCTACCTCCGCACGCGAATGCGCCGCAAACGCCACATGAAATCCCTCGCCTGCCGCCTTCGCCTCATCCTTCTCAAATATCGCCAGCTTATCCTTTTCATCCTCCCACCCATACCCAATACCCCCTTCAATCTCCCAAACACGTCGATACCCCAACGCGCCCAACACCGCATCATAAAATCGACCCGATTTCCCCAAATCTGACACTGGCAAAGATAAATGATGTAACATACACGCATTATACAACAAGATCTGAATTTTTCTTGACACCCTTAAACTCGTCCGACAAATTTAACTCCCGGTTCTTTTCGACGCCAAACGCCATAACCTCACATCACCCGTCTATTCAAAGGTAAATAATCCATGCACGCCACACGCACCATCGCCGCCATGCTCCTGGCGCTTCCCCTCATCGTCTTAGGCTCAAATAAATTTTTCAACCTCTTCGAGATCAAACAGGAAGGTGAATCCGAAGGCCACCTCCTTCTCCAGGCCATCAACGATGGCAACCTCATGTACCCCATCGCCTTAAGCCACGTCTTTGTCGGCATCGCCCTCCTCATTCCCAAAACACGCTTTGCCGCCGCTCTCCTCCAGTTACCCATCACCCTCGGCATCGTCTCCTTCCACATCACCATGCTCCCCGAAGGCGTCGCCATCGCCGCCAGCCTACTCCTCCTTAACCTCCTAACCCTTTCGGATCAGAAACGCCTCGAGTCCCTTTTCGACTAACGCGCGTTGACTTCCAACCCATACTCTTCGCGCCTCGCCAAAAGCGACGTCAACGGAAAAATCTTTCCCAACTTCGTAAGAAACCGGAGCACAACATGAACCCGCGCCGCGATCATCACGTCCACGGCCTATGGCCCTGCATCCTTTTCTTATTATGGCTTTTACCCGGTTGCGGTAACGATAAACCCAATCCTCTTCAGCCCTTTGACGATGCAATCGAGAAGGCGTCCGACCCCAATCTGGAGTATGTCCTTATCGAACTACGAAAAAACGCCCAAAGCCGCAATCCCAGACTTAGGCTTGGTCAATTCAACCTCAAACCCGGTCACCCAAAAATTAAACAGATACCCCCCGAGATCGGTTTGCTTAAGCACCTTACACATCTCACGATACAGGGAAACGACATAGATTCCCTTCCTCCCGAAATCGGTCAACTGAAGAATCTCACGTTGTTTCGTTTACGCAACAACCAATTGAAATCCATTCCCGCTCAGATGGGCAATCTCGACAATCTCAAGACACTCGACTTGGCCGGAAATCAACTTGAAAACCTCCCCTCGGAAATAGGCAAAATTCAATCACTGAAATACCTCGATTTGGATAACAACCAATTCGCATCCTTACCACCAACCATCGGGCGCCTCAGAAACTTGACGCGCCTCTCACTCATGGGAAATCAAATGAGCGAATTGTCTTCAGAAATCGGTGCACTCACCAATCTGGAAGGCTTAAACCTCGCCCGAAATCGACTGGCCGCCATTTCGCCCGAAATCAAAAAACTTCAGAATCTCCAATGGCTCAGTCTCCTCAAAAACCCAATCCCCGATTCACAGATCAAACATCTCGAACCACTCATAAATCTTAAACGTATCGATATCGAACAAACCAGCCTTACGAAGGCGGCAGTCCAAGCTTTACAGAATGCCTTACCCAATTGCAAATTTGAATCGATCGCGTTTGCCGCGCCTGGCTGAACCCGCTATCCCCTTCTACACCTTTCCCAACACCTGCCTCACCCTTTCCTTCAAATAGGGCAACACCTCCTCCTCAAACCACCCGTTCTTCTTCAACCAGATATTATTTCGCCCGCTCGGATGCGGCAGCGCAACCACCCCCGGCAAATACTCCCTCCAAGCCCTCACCGTCTCCGTCACCGTTCCCTTCCTTTGCTCCCCCAGATACCGCTCATGCGCATAACGGCTCAACAGCAGCGTCAACTCCACACGAGGCATACACGCCAGCAACCTCTCATGCCACGCCTCCGCACACTCCTTACGTGGCGGCAGATCACCACTCTTCCCCTTACCCGGATAACAAAACCCCATCGGCATCAACGCAAACAACTCTTCATCATAAAACGCCTCACGACCCACCCCAAGCCACCCCCTCAACCGATTCCCACTCGCATCATCCCACGCAACACCGCTTTCATGGACCTTGCGACCCGGCGCCTGTCCAATTACCAATACACGCGCCCCCGCTCCAATACTCAACACAGGCCGCACCCCAAACTCCAAATCGTTGGCGCATATCTCACAACCCCTCACCTCATTCATCAGAACCTCAAGCTTCTTCATCAGTACCTCGCATCCTTTCAGAACACAATCCATTGGATGCGCAACATAGGGATACCGGTTACACCATCTCAGTCCCTGCTTTCCGTCCCGATCATCGTCACCAGCCGATGCTCCTCACCCGGCTCAAGCTCGACCGCATCCTCGCCCGCATTCGCCGTCTCCACACACAGCATCCCCTTCCACTCATCATCTCCAAAGTCAGTCATCCGTCCCGCTTTCCCTTCCCACGGATTCCACACCACCGTCGACCGACTCCCCGTCTTCCCCACGCGGATTCGCCTCCCCCACACCGGATCGTCAATGATGCAATCCCCATCCGTCTCCTGATACACCCGATCCGTCTCACCCGAAAACAACACCGCCCCATCCTGATCCTTCTCCGTCATCCCGTCCACCTTATCAATATACTTCACCCCCTTGAGACCCCACACCGACACACGCTTGATATCACTCACCGCAAAATAACTGTGCAACGCCCCCGTAAACACAAACGGCCGATTCGTCGCATTGATCACTCTTAACTCCACACGCAACCGCTTACGCAACGTCACAATCAATTCCAGATCAAAGTCATAAGGCCATACCTCCCGCGTCCCTTCATCACTCGTCAACCCCAGGTGCAATTCCGTCCGCCCGGCCGTCGGCACACTCACATGCTCCACCTTCCACATCTTCACCCGCGCAAAACCATGCGCCCCCTTACTCCCGTCACTCGGATGATCCGCAAACCACGGCCAGCAAATCGGAATACCCCCGCGTATCGCCTTTCCCTCTTCATAATTCGATTCCCCACTCACCCACAACACATCCCGCCCGCCAGCCTCACCATAACTCAAAACATGCCCTCCATAAACACTCACCCGCGCCTCAGTCTCACCCCCGGAATTTCCCCCCGAAAC
>JANQQT010000198.1 GCA_028284925.1 Phycisphaeraceae bacterium
GGGTGGGTGGGTAGCCTGAGTTAGGTTTGAGTTGAGGGGTAAGCGGGCGTTGGGATCGATGATGATGCGGGCGGCGGTACGTTTGATTTTGACGTTGCGTGCGGTGAGTGTTGCGTTATCGGTGATGGCGGTTTGTATGCCGACGACGATGCCGTCGACGCGGGCGCGGGTCTGGTGGACGTGGTGGCGTGACTTGGGATTGCTGATCCACTTGGAATCGCCGGTGCGTGTGGCGATGGCGCCGTCGAGCGTGGCGGCCCATTTTGTGATGATCCAGGGGAGATTTTGGGTGGTGCGACGGAGGAAGGGTTGGATGAGTTGGGCGGCCTGGTCGCGGAGGAGTCCGGTTTCGCAGGTGATGCCTGCTTTTTTGAGTTGTCGTAGGCCGCGGGAGTTGGCCGAGGGTGTGGGGTCTTCTTGAGCGATGACGACGTGTTTGATTTGTGCGTTGATGAGGGCCTGTGTGCAGGGTGGTGTTTTGCCATGCGTGGCGCAGGGTTCGAGTGTGATGTATGCGGTAGCGTTTTTTGCCTTGTTTCCGGCGTCGGCGAGGGCGTTGGGTTCGGCGTGGGGTTGGCCGAATTTCCGGTGGTAACCTTCGCCGACGATCCGGTTGTTTTTGACGATGACGCAGCCGACGGGCGGGTTGGGTTCGACGTGGCCGATGCCGCGTTTTGCGAGGGTGATGGCGCGGGACATGAATTTGTGGGGTGGGGTCGACATGAATTTTTGAGGGGTGGTCATTGGGAGAGTTTAGGGGGATGGGGTGGTGGAGGTAAGCGGGGTGGGATTGAGGTTCAGCGAATGGACGATGGAATGTGGGCGGTCATTTGTTTGTGAACGGGCATTGGTTTGGGAAACAGGTGGCTTGTAAGCAAGTGGCGATACTCATTGGTTCCACTTCATTTGGCTTGGCACCCGGCAATGTTGCTATTAAACGGACCTCATTCCACTGCGTTTAATCGTGAAAATTTTCCCGACCGCTTCCCTTCCTCCGTATGACACTGAATAACCCCAGCGTTAATGTGATCAGGCCTGCACTTGCGGGTTCGGGGACGGGTACGAAGCCGGCCAATCCTTCGGGGCCGGGTCTTCGGGTTCCGAATGATTCCAGCCAAACTTCGTAATCTTTTTCATTGGTTATTCCGTCTGCATTGAAGTCACCAAAAGGAGCTCCCTGGTTGTGCATCATCCCGAGATTTGCCTGCCAGCGGATCAGGTCAAAGCCATCCACATCGCCATCAAAATCGGCATCGCCGATAATCGGCGTGTCATCGAGCTTCACCAGAAACGATACTTCCAATCCGTTTTCGTCGAGTGCGCCGGCAACGACCGTCAGTCCGTCATCGGCAATCCCCCATGCTCTGGCATTGCCCAGTCTCCAATCCGCAAACTCACCGCCCAGCCCCTGGTTTATCATCAACGCAAAGAGACTCCGCATTCCATGTACCTTGTCCCAAATAAACGGCACTTCTCCGGCATGTCCGATGCTCGAACCGACGATCGTTGATCCATCAGCCGTAATTGCATTCGCCTTGCTGAAGAACCTTCCACCCGGCAAATCGCTGAGGCCAACGACGCCTGATTGACTTGTCCAGACCACCGCTTCGTTTGTCCTTGTGTTTCGTGTTGCAATCGTGGCGCCATCTTCGGACAGGTGCCAGGGCGACCTATAGTCGCGCCCTTGAGGACCTCCAATTCCGACTCTGCCGGTATCGGCGGTCCAGCGGATGGCTTCGTAGCCGTCACCCGCATCGGTGGCATACCCGTAAATCGTTGAGCCGTCGTCAGACATAACCCTGGGCCGCCACGAACCGATTTCGGTCATGCCCTCATTGGGACGCCAGAGGAATGCGTAACGCCCACTTGTGCCTGCAACGACTGAACCGTCCAGTGATGTAACCTCTGCTACGGCACCAAGCTCCGGATCTAACTCTCCGAGGCTTATCATGCCATTGCTTTCGGTCCATCGAAATGCCAATACCGAATCTTCCGCGTGACCGTAACCCACCATTACTTTGCCATCGGCAGATACACCAAGGGCTCGACTGTTTATCAATCCACCAGGCAGGTCGCCGAGACCGACCATGCCTGCTTCACGGGCCCAGTGATATGCTGTTTCCCCGCCCTCGACGCCGCTGTACCCGACTGCCGTGGAACCATCGGCTGAGATATTTGTTACGAGGGTGTATGAGTTTCCTCCGGGAAGATGCCTGAATTGATAAAACTCCGCCGCCCGCGCGTTGGGTGAGGATGCCGCTAACATCACACTCACGAGAACAATCAACCTCATATACCATTGCCCGGTTTTTATTTGCATGATGATGCCTTTTGAATGGTTGCTGTGAAGACCTTCGTTTTATTTGACGGACCTGTCAAGTTGTAAAGGGGAGTATACTCGATATGCGTGTTTGAGTGGGATGTGAACTTTGGAAGGAGGAGAGGTTGATTGATTGGGAGTTTAGGTAAGTGGTAGGTGGTTGAACTTGCGCGCGAATGTTTCGTTTTCCGCGGCGGGCCCCCAGCACGGGGGCTGGGGGCTAATCTGCGATTGTCAAGGTTAATTTTGAGTGATTTGCGGGGTGTGGGATTAGACTAAGGGTTGGCCTGGGAGGAGGGGGGGCATGGGGCAGTCGAGGGAGTCTGCGATGGCGCGGAAGAGTTCGGCTTCGGAAATGGTGATGACGTTGTCGGCGGCGATGCATGTGGCGGCGGCCTGGAGGAGGTCGCGTTTGGCGGAGGGTGAGAGTTGGTTGAGCTGATCGAGTGATTTGGCGAGTTGGGTGAGGCTGCAGTCGGATCTTTGGAGGAGGGTGAGGCCTGTGAGGTTGGCGGCCCGGGCGGCGGCGTTGAAGGCGGAGTCGGCCTGTTGGGGATCACGGTTGCCGACGTGGGCGAGCGTGGAGAGGAGTAGCTGAACGTAGGGAGAGACCTGAGAGAGTGAGCGGTAGCGGGCGTGGACGGAACGTTTGCGGGAGAAGTGGGCTTCGAGGTGGTGGGTGAGAATGCGCTGGAGGCACCACTCGAACATGTCGATTTTTTTGTCGGCCTTGACGAGTTCGGTGAGGATGTTGGCGAAGTTGTGGTACTGGTGGGGGGACATGGATCGGAGTGCAGGGATGGCGATGTCGATGAGGGGGAGTCGGGTTTTGGGGTCGAGCCGGTCGACGAGGGGGAGGAGTTTTTTGGTGAGGTCGAATACGCCGGGGTGAGCGTTTTGGGCGAGGCAGTCGAGTTGGGATTGGCGGGGTTCTGCTTCATCGTTGATGAGCATGGCATAGAGGAGGGCGCGGGCGCCGTAGGTTTCGTGGGCGACCTGGGTGATGGCGGGGTTGATTTCGGCGAGGAGTTGCTGGGCGTAGGCGAGGTGTTCCATGGTGGGTTCACCGATGGATGCGATGGCGGAGCCGGAGGGGGATTCGGGTAGAGGAGGTGGCCCGCCCGAAGATTCGGGCGCGACGTTTGATGTCTGTGGGGCCGAGCCTGACGTCTGTGGAGCGAGGCCTGAGGCGCCGGGGGCGAAGCCTGAGGCGGCGGAGTATGAGCCGTGATCGACGTAGGCATCGGTGTCGGGCATGGAGCCGTCCCATGAGGGGAAGATTCGCTTGATTCTTTCGGGGAGTGGTGGATGTGTGGCGAAGAGCGCTGCGAAGCCTGAGATTGCGGAGCCGAAGAACATGTGGCTTGCTTCGGGGGCGTTGGGTGATTCGATTTTTGAACCTTCGGAGAATCCGCCGATGGCTTTGAGTGCGCCGCCGATGCCTTCGGGGTTGCGCGTGAACTGGACGGCGGAGGCGTCCGCGAGGAACTCGCGTTGTCTGGAGACGGCGGCTTTGATGAGGTTGCCGAAGAGGGTTCCGAGGAAGCCTATGGCCATGAGCGCTGCGCCGAGGGCGAGGAGTGGGACGGGATTGGAGTCCTTGTCGCGGCTGCGTGACCTGCCGTGGCCGGAGTAGAGAGCCATGCGGAAGACGAAGTAGCCGATCATGCCGATGACGAGAATGCCGTGGATGACGCCGATGAGTCGGATGTTGAGTCGCATGTCGCCGTTGAGGATGTGTGAGAATTCGTGGGCGATGACGCCCTGTAGCTGGTCGCGTGTGAGTCGTTCGACGCAGCCGCGTGTGACGCCGATGACGGCGTCGCCGGTGGCGTATCCGGCGGCGAATGCGTTGATGCCCTGCTCGTTGTTCATGATGTAGACGGGCGGGGTTGGGACGCCGGATGCGATGGACATTTCCTCGACGACGTTGAGGACTTTTCTTTCGAGTGGGTCTTTGGTATCGGGTGAGATGGGCATTCCGCCGAGGTGTTCGGCGACAACCTGGCCGCCCTGGGAGAATTGGGAGATTTTGTAGAGTGATCCGCCGCCGACGATGAGGATGGTTCCGCCGCAGACGATGCCGAGGAGGGCGGGATTCCAGATATCGCCTGAGACATCGGCGACTCCGAGGATGGTGACGACGGCGATGTATGTGGTGATGATGATAGCGATGACGGCGAGGATGAAGAGGAAGACGAGCTTGCCGGTTTTTTTTCTAGCGACATCCTGCGAGCCGAAAAAGTCCATCGCCATGGGAGTGTCTCCGTGAGTGGGGGTATGGATGGTGTTGTGAAGGGGTTATGTTGAATAAAAAGGAGCACGGCATGGAGCGAGGGGGTGGCGTCTCGCTGCACATGCCGTGCGAACCGCGGCCTGGTTAGAAAGAAACTTTGGGAGCTTCTTCGATCTTCTTGGAGTCGAATTCGAGCAGTTTGCCATCTTCGGAGTGGCCGACCATTCCGGCGAACATGACGGCGGGGAATTTCTTTCGGGCGATGTTGTACATGGTGACGCCATCGTTGTAGGCCTGACGTGCGAAGGCGACCTTGTTTTCGGTGGTGGTCAGCTCTTCGGAGAGCTGCATCATGTTCTGATTGGCTTTGAGATCGGGGTATGCTTCCATGACGACGTTGAGTCGTCCCATTGCTCCGGCGAGTGCGCCTTCAGCGCCGATAAGTCCGCCGATGGCGGCGTTGTCGCCGGGGTTTTGTGATGCGGTGTTGAGTGCGGCGGAAGCCTGGTTTCTGGCGGAGATGACGGCTTCGAGTGTTTCGCGTTCATGCTCCATGTAGCCTTTGGCGGTTTCGACGAGGTTTGGGATGAGGTCGTATCGTCGCTGGAGCTGGACTTCGATCTGGGAGAAGCCGTTTTTGTATCGTTCGCGGAGGGATGTGAGATTGTTGTAGATGCCGACGATCATGAAGATGACGATGAGGACGATTACGCCGATGACGATTGCGGCGATGACTCCGCCTCCGAGAGCGAGAGTGAGTGATGACATGGTTTACTCCTTTGAGAAGTCGATTGTCGCGCACATTGCGGACGGTGAACGTACTTTAGGCGGGTTTTGGTGTCAAGGATGGTGTGATGTGGCGTATGTGGGGCGCGGAGGGGCGGAATTGCCGGGGATGAAAGGGTATGGGTTAGGTTTTTTGAGAAAAGGGAGTGAGGAGAAGAACAGAGGAGGGTTATTTTTTCTTTTTGAGGGTGGTGAGATACTGGACGAGATCGACAAGTTCCTGCTTATTCATGGATGCCTGGAGGTTTTCGGGCATGAGGGATTGCTTCATGGGGGTGATTTTGGCGATGTCGGCGCGTTTGAATTTCTGGGCGATCCCGCCGGCGATTTTGAGGGTGATGGTGGTGTCTGTTTTGGACTGGATGTATCCGGCGAGTTCGGCGCCGGATTTGGTTTTGAGGATGAAGCCTTCGAAGCCGAAGTTGATGCCGGCGTTGGGATCGAGGATGGCGGTGTAGAGTGCGGATTTGGGTAGTTTGTCGCCTATTTCGATGAGGTTTGGGCCGAAGTCGATTTTGAGGACGGAGGGGAGGTGGCAGATGGCGCAGGCTCGGGTGTAGACGGCTTTGCCTTTTGCGGGGTTGCCGGTGAGTTTGGCGAGGGTGGCGATGGGGGGGAGGGGTTTTGAGCCGGCGGTGGCAGGGAGTTTGAGGTGTTTGGCCGCTTCGGTGGCGATTTTTTTATCGCGTGAGGCGAGGAGGATGTTGGCGGTGGTGAATTTGAGATCGGTGGGGAGCTTTTTGGTGGTGGTGAGTTTGAGGAGGGCACGTTGTCCTTTGGCGGATTTGCCGAGCGCGTTGACGGCGGCGGTGCGGGTGGGGAGTGAGCGTTTGGAGGTGACGATGGGGAGAGCTATGGGCACGACGGCAGGGTCGGCGGTATTGCCGAGGGCGGTGAGGAGGCTGATGGCGGGCGGGGCTTTTTTGCCGGCGAGGATGTTGTTGATGTGGGTGGTGTTTTTGGAGGCGAGGAGTATTTTGGCGGCGCGGACGCCTTCCGTCTTGCGGGGGTTGTCGAGAGCGATGCCGATGAGTTGGAGGTTGGCTTCGGTGATTTTGAATTTTTCGATGAGTGTGAAGAATTCATCGGTGGCGGGGTTTGCCTTGAGGTAGCGGAGGACGGCGGCTTTGACGTGGGCTTTTTCCTTAGCGTGGAGGTTGTATTTTTCGAGTCGGAGGAGGGCCTGGACGATGAGGTTGTCTTTTTGGGACTGGGCGTCGTTGGCGCGGAGGGGGGGAGTGAGGAAGAGGAGGAGTGTGATGAAGGGGAGAAGGAGTTTCATGAGTCTGGAAGCACTTGGTTGTTAGATTGTTTGTTAGAAGTGACCGCCCTTTGTGGGGGCGGTCACTTTTTGGGGTTTGAGTGTTGTGTTAATACGATGAGTTAGGTGGTTAGGTTTTGGGTTTTGGTTTTAGAGGTCGAGGAGACTTTGGAGGGCTTTGTCTTTTTCGGGGCCTTTGTGGAAGTCGAAGGCTCGCATGTATTTGGGGTGTTGTTCTTTGGGTGTGGCGGGGTCCTTGAGGATTTTGGCGATGAGTGCGGGGGCGTGTTTGGAGCGGACGCGCCAGACGATGTCGCGTCCGGCGGGTGTGTTCCATTTGCCGCCTTGGGCGAGCCATGCCTTGAAGCAGGCATCGGCGTTGAGGTCGGAGGCGAGGCCGAGGGCTTCGAGGTACCAGCGGTCCTTGCCATTATGTTGATGTGCGAGTTCGGCCCAGATTTTGGGTCCGCGTGCGGATTTTTCGTGACGGATGGCGACGGCGACTTCGCGACGGACCTGGGGGGATTTGTCGCGGGCGAGTTTGGCGGCGGTGTCGATGGCGTCGACGGATTTGAGTTGGCGGGCGAGACGGAGGCCTGTGATGCGGATGTCGGAGTTGGCATCTTTGATGGCGAGGTCGACGTAGTGTTGGCCGCGGTTTTTGATTTTGCCGAGAAGCCAGAGGGCGCGGGCGCGGTAGCGGGGGTTGGAGGATTTCCAGAGTTTGAGGAGGGCGGGTTCGGCTTTGGCGCCCATTTGGTGGAGTGAGGTCCATGCGACGTAGCGGACGGCGTAGTTGGGGTTTTTGAGGGCTTCGGCGGCGCCGGCGGCGGTGGAGAAATCGAACCTGGGTGTTTTGTAGCCTTTGTGTCCTTTGGGGGTGATGCGGAAGAGTCGACCGCGGTCGAGGTCGCGCATGTTGTGGCCGCCGACGCCGGGGTCGTACCAGTCGGCAATGATGAGTGAGCCATCGGTGGCGACCTTGACAT
>JANQQT010000236.1 GCA_028284925.1 Phycisphaeraceae bacterium
AAGGCCGACACATTCTGCCGCCCCACAATATCGATAAAGCCAAAATAGGCGTGCCCCAATGGGAACAACTGGTTGAACGTCTCTACATCACCACCCGCAGAATTGTCCCCGGAGGCGTAGTCATATCCAATCCAAACGCGTGGCTTGGACTCAACACCCTCAAACGTATAGCCCAACACGAGTGCCACCATGTAGGCCTCAATATCCGCTGATCCGACTTCACCAAACTGGAACGCCGCCTCAACTTCATAGTCAAAGTTTGTCTCCCCAATCTTCCCTGCCACACGGGCGCCCACCGTATAGCGTTCCTCGTCTCCCATTGTCCCGTTAAAGGTCTGCGTATCGTCACGGTCCAGACCAAGGAAATACAGGTCCACCGTTCCGTTCACAGCAGCAACCTTACCTGTCGCATACACACCATAAAACTCGGTATGCGCATCAGCCTTATTCGGCGAATACTTCCGCACCGGCACAAACTGCGTCCAGAACGCTTCAATCGTCCAGCCATGTGTCTTCAGGATTGCAGAAATACCATCCCATGCACGCAGGTTATTAGCCCACGGCAGGGACGAAACCAACCTCTGCTTACCGAAATTCAACATGCGGCGACCCGGCCGAATAATCAAGACCGATTCGTCACCAACATTAAACTTAATATCCGCAAAGAATTGCTGCAAGTCTATCGAATCCACATCCAAAGCAGCCCGTCGTCCACCCGGCAGATCACGGTCGGTCGAGTGTGCTGCCTTGCCCTCGACAAAAAAACGCAGGCTCTCATGGACATGCAAATCTGCATGAAACAGTGCTCGGACGAGCAGAAACTCATCATCGTTACCTTCGCTGAATCCAAAGTTATTCCACGCCTCGAATCGAGCTCGCAAATGACCACCGAAGCTCACATGAGTCTTCCCGTCATCCGTAAGTGGAACGCGCTTTAACCTTTCAAAGAAATCCCCCTTCTCTTCGCCCGCGGGCGATCCCGACACCGCTTGCCCCGCAAATACCGATGATCCCTCAATCAAGAACATGGCCGCGGCAAAAAATGCGGTCAAGATTCCTACTCGTGTCCCTTTCCAGTCGAGCATGCGTCTATCCTTGTAATAAAAGAAATCCATCATTCCACTTATTGGAATGATCCGAACGAAGGTCGAATTGCGCAAAGTTCATGCCATTCGATATTTTGCCAATTACTTGGCCCCGGAATAGCGGGCACGTTAACAAAAAAGACCTTGCGATCATTGATCTGATACGCTAAAGTATCGGTTCGATAGCTCAATGCATGAGAATTGAGGAAGGTGTTTCCTTAAAAACCTTGCATTTCCCCTTTTTTTGCTGATATTCAGGGTGGGCTATTCACCTATCCGCCAAAAGAAGACATTCAGATTCAATTATTGGACCAGGCCCTTCTTCTGATGGAGCCCGAGTCCTACCGCTTCGGAGGGCGAGGCGGGATTGATGATAGGGCCCCCGGCTTCACCGCCGGGGGCCTTCCCATTGGTATAATGTCCCTGTTGTTTTTTCGATCAGGAGACAACCAAAATGCTCAAAAAACTATCGCAATTCATCTGTATTCTCACACTTGCCATCACTACCACCATCCCCCTCACCGGCTGCGGCAGCGCCCTCACACGCGAACAGGAGATCGCACTCGGCGAGCATCACGGCCCCCGATTCCTCAAGGAAGGCGGCGGCAAACTTCCGGATGCCACTGTCAATGCTTACGTCACATCCATAGGAAGAAAGATCGTCACCCAGATCCAAAGCGAAGAACGCAAATCACTCCCTTGGGAATTTCATGTACTCAATTCAAAGATCCTCAATGCCTTCGCCCTCCCCGGAGGCAAGGTTTTTATCTCCAGGGGGCTACTCGAAAAACTCAAAAACGAAGCCGAGCTCGCCGGTGTGCTCGGCCATGAAGTGGGCCACGTGGTCGGCGAACACATCGGAAAACAGATGCAGAAACAAGCCTTGGTTCAGACCGGGCTGAGTGTCCTTGGAGCCGCTACCGAATCAGGATGGGCCGAAATCCTCGGCGGCGTCGGCGGCAACCTCTACCTCCTTAAATTCGGACGCGGCCAAGAGTCCGAATCCGATGCATACGGCGTCAAATACCTCATCAGTGCCGGATACGACCCGCGGGGCATGCTCGGCGTCATTCAGGTACTTAGAGACGCCGCAGCCGGTGGCGGAAATCTCGAAATCCTCTCCACCCATCCCGACCCAGCTCGAAGATTCGCCGATACCGAACGTCTCATCATGACCCAATACTCCGGTGCCCTCAACAACCCGAAATTCGTACTCAATGAATCCGCATTCCGCGTCAATGTTCTGGACCGACTCAAAAACATACCCGCTCCCAAAAAATAAGAGACTCCTTCCGTCCTTTTCCGATACATCTGATCACCGCGCGTTTCTCCGCATCCTCCACTCAATCCCCGTAAATGCCCTTTTCGTCGTTTTACCGCCACATTCAGCCCGCGTATACTTCCCGATCGGCATCTGTGCCCTTAAATTGACCTGAATCACGCACCTGGAGCAACCATCCAATGCTTAAATGGTTCGATAAATATCAGAAAATCATCCTCGTCGTCGGTGGATCACTCCTTATGGTGATTTTCCTCCTCCCCGCCGGCGGACAGCTTCTTATGCCCAGCGGCAAAGGGCAGGTCGTCGGTGAACTGGGAGATGGAACCAATATCACACTTGGCGAAACGCAATACGCCGCCAGGGAAATGGAAATGCTCGGATCGCTGCACATCGCCTTTAGACCCGACGGTATTCCCGGTATCAGCGGCGAACCTCTTGTGCGCGACAGTACACACTGGCTCCTCCTGTTGGCCGAAGCACGGAAAAACGGAATTTATTTCAGTGCAGGTCAGGCCGCAAATGTCCTCCAAAGGCTCGCGGAAGCCGGACTTCCGGTCAGCTCAGTCAAAAAGCAATACGGCGTGACGGATAAGGAGGTGGTTAAGGCCGTCCAGCATTTGTCGATGGTCTATCAACTTATCGACTTGCAGGATCCGGATCGTCTGATGTTTACGCGTTTCAGTCAGATGGGACAGATGATCCAGATATTACTCCCGCAACCTTTCACCGCAGCACCGTCGATTTCAGCAAGCCGTTTGCGCAACCACGCTCAGAAAACCCGATCAAAAGTGGCCGTAGATCTCGTAGCACTCGATCCCTCCGCGTTCATGGACAATATTGATAAGAAACCCGCGGACAAGGATGCCCAACTCGAAAAACTCTTTCAGGAATACAAGGACGCCTTCGCAGGTGAAGGTAAACCCTACGGTCTTGGCTACAAATTCCCGGATCGTGTCAAGCTCGAATTCCTGCAAATCAAAATCAAAGACATCAGTAATTCCATCGAGCTCACCGACAAGGAAATTTACACCCACTACATCAACAATAAAAAGACCTTCATCCCTACCGATCAGGAAATCCAAGCCAATCTGAAGGAAATCGAAGACGTCAAAAAAATCAACGAGGAAATCAAAAAGAGCCTCGAAGAAGACAATAAGAAAACGGACAAAAAGAATCCGGATAAGAAAAACCCCGACAAGAAAGATGATGCCAAAAGCAAACCCGATCCCAAGAAAAAGGACGATCCGAAAAACAACGGGACGGATCCTAAAAGTCCAGCCAACAGCGACGCCAAAGACACAGGAAAAACAACACCTCCCAACAAAAAGCCAACCGAAGCGGACAAGAAAAGTCCAGCGCCCGCCAAACCCACACCCAACGATTGTGAAGACGATGCCGTCAAATCCATCCTTGGCAACGATAAGAATGACAAAAAAGATGACAGCAAGGCCCCCACAACCGGCGACATCCCCATACCCGACGCCCTGAAAATCGGCGATGGCAAAAAGACCGGCAATAACAAGAATTCCAGCGACCCCAAGAATCTGAACAATAACAAAGACTTGGACCCACTCTTCCCAGACAAACTTGCCAAGCCTTTGAAAAAACTCCTCCCCATTCCCAAGAAACTCATACCCAACAAGCCTCGTTCCTTTGACGATGTCAAAGACCAGATCATTGAGAAACTCCGGCGCGACAAATTTGATGACCGTCAGGCCAAAATCACCGAATGGTTACAGGATCAGCTTCAGGATGAACTCACCAAAGCAAATGTAAAACCAGGAAAAGACGGTCTCTACGACCTTTCCAAATTCAATCCCGCATCTCTCGAAACTTACATCGCCAAGGCACAGAAGAAATTCAACGTCTTTCTCACTTTCACCAAGCTCGATGCACGCTGGATCAACGTCAAAGATCTCGAAACACCCGAGGCCAACCCTGCAGGCGATCTGGCTCGCGCCAAACTCGTAATGGAGAACGGCTCGACCATCTCTCTTCATGACTACGTTGCATCCATCCCCGCATTCACGGATTCGCCCCCAACAAAATACGATTCTGTTTTCAAAGGTAAGCGACTACAGGTCAAACTTCCCTCTGTATTCATGGAGAAGCAGGAAGACTTCGGCGCGGGCGATAAACCCCGTAAGGATCTCTTCATCTTCCGTATCACCGGCGCACAGAAAGCCCACGCGCCAAAATCCATCGACGAAGTTAAGGAAACCGTCGTAAAAGACTGGGAACGCGTCCAGGCCTACAAGCAGGCACTCAAACGCAAGGACAAGATCCTGACAAGCGTCGTTGGTGAAAAAGGCGTCCCCGGCCAGAAACTCAGTGATCTCGCCCAGACCTACAAGATGAACGTCATTGCCACCGACCCCTTCGCCCGTCGCGAAACCTATAGCAAGCCGGGCAATACGCCTTCCGCTCGCTTCGAAACAGCGTTCGACGCTCCCGTACTGAAAGCTACGGGCATTACCTCCAACCGAGCCGCCATGGCAACACTGAACACGCTTGGTCGATCAAATCTCTTCGTCGACACCATATTCGCACGTGTCATCAGCAAATTCACCAACCAGGGAGATGTCGAGAAAGGCACTCCAGCCGATCGATTCCTCACCATCCCAATAGACAACAGGCTCACTCTCTTTGTCGTCAAAGTCACCAAATACGATCCCATCGACCGCGAGACATTCGACAAGGAAATCACCCGCATTCAATTGGGCATTAGCTTGGAGGAAATGGGCCAATTGGATAACACCGACAGCCCCCTTACTTTCGAAAACGTCAAGAAAAGACTCGGCTACAAAGAAATTACACGTGGCTCAAACAACGCCGACGACTCGGGCGACTCCCTCCAGGGTGAAAATAAACCCAGAAAACCACTTTGATCCATTTCCATAAGAATCTCGATCACAAATAAAAAACGCCCCGCTCGATGCCAATTCAGCGGGGCGTTTTGACTTAATTCCCATTTAGCTATCTCAACTGATTGGCGCCCCTGCGCCCAACGCCTTGAATGGCTGAAGCAAGATCACATCCTTCAACTCCTCTCCATCCAGATCACTTGCCGCCAGCACCATCCCGTTCGACATCTCTCCCCGAATCTTACGCGGAGCCAGATTCACAATCACCACCACCTGCTTATTCACGAGTTCTTCAGGCTGATAAAATGCCTTCACACCCGCACAAATCTGACGCACGCCCAGAGCTCCCAAATCGATCTGCAAGCGCAACAACCTATCAGCATTTGGATGAGCCTCCGCCTCTACCACCGTCCCCACACGCAAATCCATCTTCGCAAAATCATCGTACTCGATGATCGGTTTCATCAGCTCCTTCTCTTCCTCCACCGTTTCCTGCGACACTTCCGTCTCAGGCGTATTCGATTCCGTCATCGCGGCACGTCCTTTCTGTAATCCCCCATCGGCCCCATCTTACCGAATCCCCACCCACGATCAAAACCATCCTCCCAAACATACAACCGCGCCTCCCCAACTTCTCTCATTCCTCCGCTATAACCCCCACATTTACGCTATCATACGCGTCTGAAAAATCAAACCCGCAAGGAGCGACACATGCCCTCAAGCCACACCAATTCACCTCAAACCATCACGCGCCGCCAATCCCTCAAATCCGGCCTCGCCGGCATCATCGCCTCCGGCGCAGCCCCCATGGTCATCGCCTCCGAACTCCTCGGCAAGAATGCCCCCTCCAACCAAATCACCCTCGCCGGCATCGGCGTCGGCGGACACGGATTCGGCTACAACCTCCGCTCCTTCCTCCAGCTCAAGGCCGGTCGCGTCCTCGCCGTCTGCGATGTCTTCAAATCACGCATGAAACGCGCCGCAGATGCAGTCAACAAAAAATACAAATCAAACGGCTGCCGCCAAATCCCCGACTTCCGCAACGTCCTCGCAGACAAGTCCATCGACGCCGTCATCATCTCAACACCCGACCACTGGCACGTCCCCATCTCACTCCTCGCCCTCGATGCAGGCAAGGATGTCTTTTGCGAAAAACCAACCCTCACCATCGCCGAAGGACGCGAACTTGTCTACAAGGTCAAAAAGCACAACGCAATCTTTCAGACCGGCCTAGAAGACCGAAGCGTCATCTACTACCACAAGATGGCCGAGATTGTCCGCAACGGCGGCATCGGCAAACTCAAGGCCATCAGCGTCACCCTACCCGCCGGTGAAAACTTCGCCTACGAAAAACCCGAGAAACCACCCGCAGACCTCAACTATCCCATGTGGCTGGGCCCAGCCCCTTACGCCCCCTACTCACGCACCAGAACAGGCGCCCAACAATGGCGAAACATCCGCGACTACTCCGGTGGCAAACTCACCGACTGGGGCGCTCACCTCATCGACACGGCGAACGTCGCAAACTTCGCGGAACTCTCAGGCCCCGTCGAAGTTCACGGCAAAGGCCATACACCTAAAAACGCCATGACCACCGTCCCAACCAAATACAACATCGACTACAAATACGCCAACGGTGTCACCATGAACGTCAAATCCGGCGGCGTCGCCATCCGCTTCGATGGCACGGACGGCTGGGTAGGCAACAAAGGCTGGCGCGGCCGCCTCAAGGCAAGCTCCGATGACATCCTTCGCAAAAAGTACCCACGCGAAGGCAACAAACTTTGGCCACTACCTACATCCGAACACCGCGATTTCCTCGCCTGTGTCAAATCACGCAAACGCACCACCTATACCGCCGAGGACCTCCACCGGCTCAGCACCGTCATGCACATCGGTAACATCTCCATGGAACTCGGTCGAAAACTCAAATGGGATCCCAAGACCGAATCTTTCGACGATAGCGCCGCCAACAAACTCCGTGCACGCGAATCGCGCGATGACTGGAAAAAACTCTAACCACGATCATCCACACATACGTCATACCAAGGCAATCGAACGACACCAGGAATCGACCTATGCGCGCCAAACTAGCTCTCACCATACTCCTCATTCTAACTACCGCCCAACTCGCACCCGCCGCCAAGCCCAAGGCCTCCACTTTCGCCCCGCCCCTCTTCGCATTCAAGAACGGCCTCGCATTCGGCTCCTTCGACAAGGAAGCCATTGTCCTCAAATCTCTCGGCTACAACGGTGCCGGCTCCGCTCCCATCAACGGCCTCGAAAAACGCATCAAAGCCTACAATACCGCCGGCCTCAAAGTATTCTCCATCTACGTCGACATCTCCCGCATGAAGGACATCATCGCGGCCATCCCCCTTATCAAATCACAGAACGGAACAATCGAACTCACCGTCCGAAGCAAAATCACAGACCAGACGATCAAGGATATCCGACACCTTGCCGACACCGCCGGCAAAGCCAAAGTCCGGGTCGCCCTCTACCCTCACGCCGGTTTCGCCATCGCCAAAATCCCCCAGGCTCTCAAACTCATCAAACAGGTCAACCACCCCAACCTCGGCGTCATGTTCAACCTCTGCCACTTCCTCAAATCCGAAAACCCCGCCGATCTCGAAAAAACCATCCAAACCGCAGGCTCCAGAATCTTCGCCGCAAGCACATGCGGCGCCGACACCAACGGAAAGAACTGGAATAAACTCATCCAACCCCTCGATTCAGGCACGTTCGATCAGACCCGCCTTTTCAAAGCTCTCAAATCAATCAACTTCAAAGGCGCCGTCGGCATCCAGTGCTACGCAGTCAAAGGCGACAAACGCAACAACCTCAAACGTTCCATCACCGCCTGGAAAAAAATCCTCAAGCAGGTCAACAACTAACCCCCTGCTTTTTCCAGATCTCCAACTCACTCCACGCACACTCCGCGTGTGTAATCACCACACACGTCATCCTATTCGTCACGGCGTCCAACCTCACTCACCATCACCCGCGCCCTCCCCCACCAATCCCTGCACATTCCAGCCGTCGTACACAATCAACGTCTCTTCCGCCTCCTGCACCTTCTCCGTCGCATGCTGATTCACCACATCACGCAATGGCTCCGTCTGGCTCTTCCATCTCGATGACGTTACCTTCCCATCCCGCAAATCAATCAGGTACAAATACTGCCCATGCCCGCCGCCGTGAATCACCTTCAATAAATGATCCTTCCCCACCAGCATACTCGTCCCATGCCGATTCTGATCCCGATTGTTATTCAGGTAAGGCACGAGCACCTTCTTCTTCTTCAGGTCAACCACCATCAGGCCCCGCTCACTGATCACCATTCGCCCATCCCGAATATAGAATCCACGCGCTGGATTAAAATGAACACGCGGCGAAATCTCCATCGCGTACTTCTCATCATCACCATCCAACACAACCATCGACTCAGGCTTAGGCCGATTATGCTTCGACACCACCACATAACGTCCCTTCACCGCCATGATCCGGGCATCCTGATAAACCAATGCCGAACGCCCTGTCTCTAAACCATACCGATACACGTTATTCGTCCGCGTCCGCTGGTCATGCGATTCAAAAAACACCGACTTACCCGCAAACCTCGGATTATGCACACGCACCCGCGCCACCAACATCCCCGATGCCACCGGCTGCCCCCATTTCTTACCATCCTCACTCACATACAGTCGATAATCCTTAATCGTTCCGTTACTGTTAATAATCTTCGCCGGCAAATACCGAATACCCTTGACAACCTGGCTCTTCCCCATATCCACATACAAACTATGCGGATGCCGCGGAATATGATCCTTCCACTCCGAATGCCACCACGACGTCCGGTCCCCATCCACTACATTCATCGGCCCCGCATTCGCCTTCTTCTCCCAATTACTCGCAGTCACCTTCCACGCATCCCGATTCAGGTTCTTCAAATCCTCCCCGATCACCTGCAACTCCGCACACGATGCCCACCCCATCCCATTCACCTCAGATACCGCCTCCAGTCGAACATACCTCACCTTCACCTCTTTCATCCTCACCTCCAGATACCCACCCGTCACCGATCTCGCATGAACCATCCCGGCAATCGGGTCAAGCGATACCCCCTGCACCTTCTTCACCTCCCCCGTGGCAACATCCATCATCACATGACGCGGTGCCCGGTACAACGAGGTATGAAACGCATGCAACGTCGCCCCCACACCATGCATCCCCGATCCCGCCCCGACGCTCGCCTGTCGCTCCCACAGCAACTTTCCGGTCGACGATTCCACCCCCGCATATCGCCCCTGCCCGTCCCCAAACACCATCACCTTCCCCACCTGCTGCACCTGGTTTAAACGAACCGACAAATTCGCCCGCCACTTGACGCGCCCGCTCCCCAAATCAAACATCGCCACACGACTTTTCACCGATGGCGTCACCCTCCGATTGCGCTCATACAAAATCACTGACCCGCCATAAAAATGAAACTGCGCATCCCGAAAACGCGCAAAACGCCGCCACGTAATTCCACCTTTCGCCGTCAGCTTTAAACACTCCAGCATCCCGTCACTCAGCACAAACCCCCTCCCCTTGATCCCCGATGAGCGCGGGGGAACCACCACACGCGCCTCATGTCGCGGCAAGGACCACGAACGCTTCATCGAAACCCCAAACGCCGTCCCCTTCCCCGATGCATCCGGATTCAAAGCCACACCCGCCGGCTGGCGCTCATCCTCACCCGGCAAATCCGTCACCAGGTATCCCCGCCCCCCGGCGATCCGAAAACCCATCACACTTTCCTTCTTTGTCGGCCAATCCATCCGCTCAACCAATTGACCCGTTTTCACCCCATACCTTGCCAGTCCACTCGCTGATCCCACATAAACCGAATCCCCAATCAACTGCGCTCGCGCCAGCGCAGGCTCACCCAACGCCACATGCCAACGTATCTTCCCCGTCTTATGCTCCAACCCCACCAGCGATGTCTCCCCCCGCAACACCAGCAACTCACCCTTCAACCCAAGCGACTCCAAAGGCCGCACCAATACATTCTCCCAAACCACTCGCCCCGTCTCCGTATCCAGCGCAAACACACGCGATGAATCACGCGGCATGAATATCACCCTCCCATCCTTCACAATCGGAGCTGCGCCCACACTACTCGTCCCCGCTGATCCCCTCCATCCATAATAATGCACCCACTCCATCTGCCCGTCACGCACATCGCTCCTCGCTACAATCCCCGCATTCGAACAACTGTAAATCGCCCCTCCATCCAATGTCACCTTGTTCCCATAGATAGCCGTCTGATACCGCGACCTCTCAAATCGCCGGTTCAAATCCGAAGCCTGCCCCGCCTCCACAATCACGCCGCGCCATAACTCCGCCCGCTTCGCAGGGTCATAACAAACCACACTCAACCGCCGCCCCACATTCCGCCGCAAATCATGTCGATTCGACCACTCCAGATAATACATCAACCCTCCCTCAATCCGAACATCCCCCACCGGCACGTGAAACATCCGTTCTCTTCTCGAATTGTAATTCGGATAGGGCTTCTCATTCGTCCACAGCGACCGACCCGTCTTCCGATCAATCGCCGCAAACCCCCTCGGATAAGATGTATAACCCCACCTCGCATACAACACCTCCCCCGTCATCGCCGGTCGAAAATATCCCGGATAAAAATCCCGATAGTGCTGCGAATCAAGATGATGCTGATGAATCTGACGCCATCGCGGCGCTCCCGCCTTCTTCGCATCATACATCACCATCAGATTACGACTGCTCACCAGAAGATCATCACCATCAACCTGCAAATCCAACGCCCCGGTCGATGTCTGCGATGCAAGCGACCACGGCGAAACCGGCGGAATCCGTATCACCTGCCACGCCACCTCCTCCAGCGATGGTCCTTTCCCAACAGTCACCTCACCCGCCGGCCTTACCAACGCCTTCTTAATCACCTCCACCCCTACCATCTTCCCCTTCCACGGAAACTTCCCCTTCCCCTCAAACCCTTCAAACGCATTCAACAACTCCCCTCTGTCGCTCAGCTGCGCCAACGCCGTCCAATATCCCACCTGCGCCCGCCGCCGACTCGCATCATCTTCCGTACGCTTCATCACCTCCTCATAACTCCGCAACGCCGCCCGTGCATGCCCCGCCCACAATGCCCGATTCGCATGCCCCAACAATAACTTTGTCGTCTGTTTCGCCCACGCATACCTCCGGCCAAACCGCACCACCTCATTCTCCCCCGACCCAAGATCACCATATTCCAGATCAAACCGACGCGTCTGCAACTCCCGCAACGCCTTCAGCTCACCCTTCGGCAAACTCCCCAGATGCAACTCCAGAACACGCTGCGGAAACGTCAACCCCGAATTATCCAGCCACGGTACAATATCCTCACCCGATACCGCCTTCGCATAAAGACGATCCGCCACACGCGCATGCTTCGTCGGCCCCTGGTTCAAAACCATCTGCCACAACCCCTCCGGATCATCCGGCGCCATCAGCACAATCGGACTTCCCTTCGGCAACGGCAATATGGCCTTGGGAAGTTGATTGACATCAACACTAAACTCCGCCTGATACAGTTGCGACAACTCGCGAATCCGCTCATCCGGATGATTGATATCCAGTTCCTTCCGAAGCGCCGTAAACATCATCCCCGTCTCGGAAAAACCCAACAGACGATAAACCCGCGCTCGCATCAATCGATAATACAGATCCTGCGGATTCTCCTTCACCAGACGATCCATCTCCGCCACCGCCTCAATCAACCGCCCTTCCTGAATCCCCACCGCAGCATTCACCCACGCCGCCGTCCTCACTGCCCGGGTGCGCGCCGATACATATCCCCCCTGCTCCAAAGCCATCAATCGCCGCGAACAATACTTCGCCCAATAACCCGCTCGAACGTGATACCGTCGAAACCCATACCGATCCGTCTCCGCCAGCATCCGCTCCAGACACCGAACCGCCAGCTTCGTATCCCCGGGATAACGATCCATCAACTTCTTCATATACTGGTTGCCCGTCGCCGTATCACTCCCCCCATACGCCTCAT
>JANQQT010000237.1 GCA_028284925.1 Phycisphaeraceae bacterium
GCTTTGTCGAATTCACCGATAACTCCATCCTCGCCCAACTTGGCACGCCGGATATGCGAACCCCCATCCAGTACGCCCTCACCTACCCCGCTCGCGCAAGGGGATGCAGCGAACCTCTCGACTGGTCCACGCTCTCCCAACTCGACTTCCAGCCCCCCGATTTTGACCGTTTTCCCGCCCTGAAACTCGCTTATCGCGTGATTGAGACCGGTGGAACCTCCGGCGCAATCCTTAACGCCGCCAACGAACAGGCAGTCGCGGCCTTCCTCGAAGAGAAAATCCCGTTTGGACGTATCGTCGATCTTGCCGAAGATGCTCTTAACAACCTGGACATCACTCCTGTTCGCGATCTTCAAACCATCCATGATGCCGATGTACAGGCCCGCGAATTTGTTTCAAACCAAATTAACTCCTAACCTCACACCCCCCAATCAAGACACCCATAGACGCTCGAAACTCGCCACAATACACCCACGATTACTCGCATTACCGCTTTAATGCCGCCTGAATCGCCGTCTATCTGGAGAAATCATGCTGACGCTTGCTGAACTCAATGGATTCTGGGCTATCACCCTTCTGATCCTCGGTTTCGGATTCCTCATTTTTGTTCATGAACTGGGCCACTTTCTCGTGGCCAAGTGGGTTGGCATACGCTGCGAGCAATTCGCCATTGGCTTCGGCCACGCCGTTCTTTGTTACCGCAAAGGCATCGGCCTCAAAGTCGGAAGCACGGAATCCGAATACAGAAAACGCGTCCATGAACATCTCAAGGCCAAAAAAGAAAAAGACCCTGAATCGCTGCCTGACTTCAATCCAGATGAACCCATCCCTGAACTCATGATCGATCAGGCCGGCGAAGAAGTCGGCCTTGGCGAAACCGAGTACCGGCTCAACTGGATGCCTCTGGGCGGCTACGTCAAAATGCGCGGCCAAGAGGACATGGACCCCACCGCGAGAAGCGACGACCCACGTTCATTCAATCGCAAACCCATCTGGGCCAGAACGGCCGTTATCAGCGCAGGCGTCGTCATGAACGCGATTTTCGCGGTGATTTTCTTCATCGTCGCGTTCATGCAGGGTGTCAACTTCCCACCGGCTGAAATAGGATCGGTTGCGCCAGATTCACCCGCCGCCAAAGCGACCGTCAAGTTTGTCTCCGACTCGTCCGGCGCCAAAGAAAGCGACGAAGAACTTACAGGGCTGCGACCCGGGGATCGCGTTACCAAAGTCGATGGTGAACCTACCAGCGATTTCGTCAACATTGTTATCGCATCCGCCCTCGGAAAACCCGGTGTTCCTATCGAACTTGAAGTTGAGCGCCCCAATCTGGACGGCTCCGGATTCAAGACGCTGAATATTACGGTTACACCCATCATTGACGAAACAAAAAACCAGGGACTGCCCTCAATCGGCGTTGCCCCGCGATTGGACACGGAATTGGTCAAACTCAAGACCTTTCCCAAAGACGCGCGCCCTGGGATCGCGAAGAAATACAAGGAATTTAACCTCCGCGGAGGCATGAAACTCACACACGTTAATGGGAAACCCGCCACACACGACTGGCAACTTCATCAATATCTACAGGCATCGAACGGCACGACTATTGAACTCACCTTTGCCGATGAAGACGACTCTGTCGCGGTCAAACAAACTCCGAAAACCCAACTTCAGGCCGAACTCGTCAAGATCACCAATGACGGATCAGAGACTTATCAAGTAGTCTCCCACTTTCTAGGTCTTGTCCCTCCCCTCCAGATCGGAGAAATTCTCGAAGGTCCGGCGAAAGACAAGCTCATGAAAGGTGACATTATTACGAAAGTCGGTGACAAACAGTGGCCGACCTCCGGTGAATTCATTGATGCCGTCCAAAAATCGAAAGGTGCAATCTCCATTCAGGTCATGCGCAAGGGTGAACGCAAATCATTCGATCTTGAGCCCAATCGTGCCTGGTTCAAGACCCCCAGAATAGGCGTCGCTTTGAATGCAGCGAACGACGCCCCCATGGTTGCACGCATTCACGGCGACTCACCGTTCAAAAAGGCACTCGCCCAGAGTCCCGGTGTCATCATCAAGAAGGTTGCCGGCAAGGAAATTCAAAACTACTCTGACATCCGTATCGCGGTTGAGAATGCCGAGCCCGGCGAACATGAGATCGTCTACCAAACCGACGGTCAGCGCGAACCGAGTACGACGAAAATCACACTCGACGAAGACACCATCAATATTGCCAAAGCTCAATCCTGGGACATTGAAGTTGACGATCTCTTTCGTCAGCCGCTTTACGAGGTGCAGAAAGCAGAAAGTATCGGCGCGGCCATCACCATCGGTATTGAGAAAACACACAACTTCATGATCCAGACCTACATCACACTCGCCCGACTCTTCCAACGCACTGTCAAGATTAAACACCTTAGAGGCCCTATCGGCATCGTCAACGAAGGCCAGCGCATAGCTCGAAGAGGAATCCAATATCTTCTATTCTTTCTGGGACTCATCAGCATCAATCTGGCTGTGATTAACTTCCTGCCGCTACCGATCGTTGACGGAGGTCACTTCGTTCTCCTCATGATCGAGAAAGTCCGCGGCAGACCCGTTTCTGAACGTACGCAGACGGCCATTACGATCGCCGGCCTCCTCATGCTTGGCACGCTGTTCATCATGGTCACGTTTTACGATATCACACGGCTGTTCGGCGGTTAAATCGAATTTGACAAGCCCCGTCATCGAAACACCACGTGCGGTGCAATCTGTATAGCGCGTATGGCACCAATTCTTTCCACGTCCACCAGATCCGCCGCTTCGGTGAAACGCTCCTGCTCCCTTCTTGCCATGATATGGTTTGCTATGCTCGGCCCAACACCCGGCAGCAAATCCAACGTGGACCGGGTCGCATGATTGATGTCAATCCGATAAGGTGGAATTGAATCTTCATCCGTTGAAGGTAAGGGATGACTCCACCACCAAAACCCCATCACGGTCCCTAGACTTAAACTCCCGAGCACGAACACCGCCCAGGCACCACCAGATCTGTCCGCATCGCAGACACCATCTCGAGAGTCTCCCCCGCCACGAGTTGTATCGTTAACCGGACCCATTGAACGAACCCTTGAATGACACCAGACTACGCAGCGATCTCTTAGGTTTCAGATCGCCGGAGACCAGGCCGCCTGTAGGGAGCGTCGCATCCGAATGATCCGTTAGGTCGGCCCAGGACACGGACTCCACAAACGGCTTGGATACGGCGATGTTATAGAACGCCTCCAGCCATTTCGCCTGCACTGTATCGGACCACGGCTTACGCCAGAATCCCGCCGCGAGGTTCTGCGAAGGATCCTGTTCCGACACGTTTGCGATTGCCTCCGGCGGCTCGGAAGGCACACCCACCGCAGTAATGTGAATCGGCTTACCTAATCCATTAAAACGGTCCAACAGTGAACTAATCTGAAGCAGATCACGCGTGGTCAAGCCGTCGGACGCGCTTCCCATCAACAATCGAATGCCGAACGCGTCACACGGAATCCCCTGCTGGATCAACATTTCAAAGTACATCACCGGCGGAATCGAACGCTGGTTGTTCGCATAGTACTCCCCGAATGGCTGGGCAATTTCAATCAAGGTCTTACCCGCCGGGTGAAGCTTGCGTGTCAGCATCACCGCCATCCGCGTCAAATCCATCAACTGTTCAAAATTGAAACAGAAATTCTTATTGACATGAACACCCGACACGACATTCCACACAGATACGACGGATCGATATCGCGTGACCAATCGCTCGATGTGTTCATAAAGAATATCCCGCACCGTGTCATAATCGTGTTCCCAGATATACATCCAATCGGGTACGTTATCCGAAGTAAAACTGACCATCGGCCCGGCTGCGATAGGCATCTTCGACCGATACGCCCACTCGCACCACGCATCCAGACGTTCCCAGTCATATTCCTGCTCTTCCGGCTCCAGTTGTCGCCAGGGGGTCGGAGCATGCACATAGTCAAAATTCTTCTGAAGCGTACCGCAAATACGCTCCATTGGAGCCTTCAAATCAACCCCACACCCCAACATAAACGGCTGACGCGCCACCACACGACGTTCCAGAAGCAGGTCGGCGTGTTCAAGAGCAAGCTCCTCCGAAGCGTCCAACGCCGCCGCCAGCGCATCCCGCGCAATACGATCGCACTCCCCCAAATCGTCGAGATAATTCAGCGCGTCCATGAACTCGTGTTTCGCGACATCCAGCCGCCGGTTCGCCGCGCTGTCATCCTCCAGATCCCACATGGCCCAATCTTCCTGCTTGGCAATCAACTTCATCAGCCGATGGCGGGCCAGTTCCAGCGATAGCAAATAAGGCTCTTCCCGCTCAGGCAGCAAACACGTCTGCAAGGTCAACAGACCAAATCCATCGACATAAAACTGCAGCACTAGGGCGGTCGTCCCCATCGAGGTCTTTTCGCAGATGATCGCGCCGTCTTCAAATCGGATATCCGCCCGCACACCGATATCGTCCGCCCCCACAAGATGGGCGTTCCGAACCTGAAAATCGGTGGCCTTCCGGCCCTTTTCGTAGACTAAAAACTTCATACGCCTCGCGTTCGCCGCGCCTGAATCATTGTGAAATCGGCGGATTCCGGTCTTGCCATCTCACCAACTTATTCCGCCACGTCGGTGAATGACACATTCTCACCGCTCGGATCCATAATTCAAGCCGTCGTCGGACTTTGCTAGGCCCATAACTTCGGCTAAACTCGCCTCTCCACACCATACAAACCCCATCGGAGCTGAACCCATGATTGAGACCAATCAAGCCGTCATGAACACGGACCTTGCCCTTGCTAACAAGAGACAGGGAAAAGTAAGAGATATATACGACCTTACGCTTGCAGACGGGACCGATGCACTTCTGATCATCGCGTCGGATCGAATTAGCGCCTTTGACGTCGTCATGTCCAATGGTGTGCCCGGAAAGGGAGCCGTGCTGACCCAGATCAGCAAATTCTGGTTCGATCATTTCGCCGACACCGTCAATCACCACCTGATCTCGACCGATCCCGCCGACATCCCCGGCATCACCGATGATCAATGCGCCCAATTGGAAGGACGCATCATGATTGGCCGGAAAGCCAAGGTCGTGCCCATTGAGTGCATCGTCCGCGGATACCTTACCGGCTCCGGCTTCAAGGATTACAAGCGAACCGGCGCGGTCTGCGGCATCAAACTCCCGGAGGGCATGGTTAATAGCGACAAGATTGAAAACCCCATCTTCACGCCGTCCACCAAGGCGGAAACCGGCCACGATGAGAACATCAGCTTCGAGCAGGCATGCGAGGTCGTCGGCGAGCCGATGATGAATCGACTGCGCGATCTCAGTATCAGCATTTACTCACAGGCGCGGGATTACGCCGCCGAGCGTGGAATCATTATCGCCGATACCAAGTTTGAATTTGGTATTCCTCTCGACGCAACCGACGGCGAACCGATTCTCATCGACGAAGTGTTGACACCGGACTCCTCCCGATTCTGGCCGGCAGATGAATACGAATCAGGTCGGGAACAAAACAGCCTTGACAAGCAGTATGTCCGCAACTACCTTCAAGAGCTTGTCGATTCAGGCCAATGGGATAAAACACCGCCCGGACCGACGCTGCCGGATGACGTCATTCAAAACACCCTGGCTAAATACAAGGACGCCTGCAGAAGACTTACCGACGGTGATTAACGATGGACATACCAACCACGTTTGCTCAGACGATATCAAAGACGTGTTGATACTCGGGGACCGATGTGTCAATACCGCGCTGGTTTCGGATAAAGTCTGCCATCTTATGGGAAACAGATTCCTCACCGTGCGTAAGGAATACGTGACGCGGGCTATCGCCTAATCCGTCCAACCATCGCATGAGATCATCGCGGTCCCCATGCGCGCTGAATCCAGATATCTGACGAATCTCAGCGTTGACCATCCAGCGGCGACCGTGAATACGTACCTCCTTATCACCTCGCACGATTACTCGCCCCAGTGAGCCTTCGGCCTGATACCCCACGAACAAAATGGTGTTGGCAGAGTTCGTGATCGTGTTTCGCAAATGGTGCTTAATACGTCCTCCCGTACACATGCCCGAACTGGACATGATCACCGCCGGCCCTTTCACCTTATTGATAGCCTTGGATTCCTCCACCGATCGTGCCAGCTTCAACCCCTCAAACCGAAAGGGCATATCACCGTTACCGACCGCCTCCGTCGTTACCGCGTCATAAAACGTACGATGGTTTCTGAAAACCTTCGTCACATCCACCGCCATCGGGCTGTCAAGATACACGGGGATATCCGCAATCCGATCGGAATGAACCAGACGCCCAATATGCCACATTAACTCCTGGGCACGCTCGACCGCGAAAGTCGGTATAACAACCTTTCCTCCACGCTCGACCGTTTCACCGATCACTTTTTCAAGCTGATCCGCCACATTCCGAAACTCCGGGTGGTCCTTATCCCCATAGGTTGACTCCATCACCACATAATCCCCACACTCAAGTAACACCGGATCCCGAATAATCGGCTTACCCCACTGCCCTAAATCACCGGAGAAAATGATTTCTCTTGTTCCCAGTTCGGCCTTTACGGTCAACTGCAGTGTTGCCGATCCCAAAATATGACCCGCCTCGCGCCAGGTCGCCGTGATTTCGTCCGTCAATCTCACGGGCTTCTCATATGGCACGGGCTGGCCAAACAGCCTAATCGTTTCATCCACATCCTCCATCAGATACAACGGTTTCGGAGGAAACTTCGGCTCACGCTTCTCCTTCTTGTGGCGTTTCGCCTTGTACTTGGCATCTTCAAACTGAATCTTCGCCGAATCGCGCATGATGATTTCCGCAATATCGATCGTAGGCGCCGTAGCCAGAATGCACCCCCGAAATCCATCCTTCACCAGCTTGGGAATCAACCCGGTATGATCAAGATGCGCATGCGACAGCAACAAGAAATCAATCGACGAAGGTGGGATAGGACACACGTTCCAGTTACGCGACAGAAATCTACGCTCCTGAAACAACCCGCAATCGATCATGATGCGGTGAGATTTCGTCTCCAATACATAACACGACCCCGTGACCTGCCGATTCGCGCCGAGAAAATGAAGCTTCAAATGCAACTCCTGTACAAATAGATCAAAACTCTCCCGTCCCAAGTCCGTCCCGCAAAGCATACGTGATCCTCTGAATTGATGAAAGCCCTTCCCAAACGCCAAGAAAAAACGACCGCGGATAGCGGTCGTCCATAGTCCATGTCCGGGTGTACCTGCCCTGCATGGAACTGATCCCAAATCGGTTCAAAACCGGGAATCAGCGGTCGGTTATTCGGATGTTTCACCAGTCTCAGCAGCTTCGGCCGCCGCAACGGCCTTGGCGCTCTTCTTCTTCGTCGGAATACGACCTTCAACGTGCTTCAGACCGCGACGACGATCCTTCAATCGCCTCGCTTTACCCACTCGATCACGAAGAAAATACAGCTTCGCACGACGCGTATGCCCATGACGCACGATCTCGATCTTGGCCACCTGAGGACTGTGCAAAGGGAATATACGCTCAACACCCTCATTCGCCACAATCCGACGAACCGTAATGTTACGCGAAACACCTTTGCCCTTGATCGCGATTACCACGCCGGTAAACACCTGCACACGTTCTTTCTCGCCTTCAATAATGCGATAGTGAACGTCCACGGTATCGCCAACCTCGCAAGTCGGCGCGTCCGCCTTGGTGTATTTCGCTTCGACTTTATCCATGATGCTCTGACTCATGGTTGAATTCCTTTTGTTCATCGTTCCGCCATCAACCGATGGCCGAACTGTCATTTCCTGCGTTGTCTATTCCAACAAGTCCGGTCGACGCTCCTGCGTTCGCCGCACCGCCTGTTCATTTCGCCATTCCGCAATCGCTGCGTGATCGCCGGACATCAAAACTTCCGGTACTTGACGCCCCTGCCATTCCGGGGGCCGCGTGTAATGCGGATGATCCAACATGCGTCCCGTTCCGGGCGAAAATGAATCACATTCCGCCGATTCATTATGCCCCAAAACATCTGGGATCAATCTCACGATCGCGTCAATCAGTGTCATCGCCGGCAATTCACCGCCGCTTAACACGTAATCACCTACGCTGACTTCCAGCGGGTCCAACTGTTCAATCACACGTTCATCCAGGCCTTCATAGTGCCCTGCGATAATCAACAGCCGAGGCTCGCTCGCCAACTCTTCCACCAGGGGCTGAGTCAGTTTCACCCCCTGCGGGCTCATCACGATGCGCCTCGCGGGAGTCGTATCCCTTCCCTCCACCGCCGTTACTGCATCCCAAACGGGCTGACAGGCCATGACCATTCCTGGCCCTCCCCCATATGGCCGATCATCAACCTTCCGATGCTTGTTCGTTGTGTAGTCGCGGATATCCGTCAAATGGTAGAAGACTTTTTCCGCTTCCGCCGCTCGCTTCAGAATGCTCGCGCCCAACACGCCTTCAAACATATCCGGAAACAGGGTTAGCACGTCAATTCGCATCTCGCGCTCCCTGAACTGCGAAAAGCCGAATACTCATCCGGCCATCGCCCAACCTACGGTCAACTGCTCAACGACTGCGCCGACACCGCTGTGCCCGCTGTCGGATTCAGACCACTCTTACGCAAAAGTGACGCCACCGTACGACTGGGTTGAGCCCCGACACTCAACCAATAAGCACATCGATCCAGCTTCAGGTTGACCTGCTTCGACTCGTCCTTATCCACCGGGTTATATGTCCCCAGTTCCTCAATCACGCGCCCGTCACGCTTCTTACGACCATCCACCGCCGTTAGACGGTAAAAAGGTCGATGCGTATTACCAAGTCGTTTCATTCGCAGCCTAACAGCCATTTGCGTCGCTCCAGAATTTCCGCAAGCAGATTCTAATGTAAACACAATCACAGCACGGCAATGGCCACATCACCGGCCGGAGTGGAATCGAGCATTATACAGCGTGCCCCCTCATTGGCAAGTATCCCCTGCCAAACCCCTCATAATCACCCACCCGACATCAAATCACATCAAATTCCCCCTTTAACGACTGGGTTTAGCCTTTTCTTGCCGCCTTCGAGTTCTCCTTTTCACGACCCGTCTTGACGACTTTACCCGCCTTCAGCTTCTTGATCACCTTCAAAACCTCGTCTGCCGGAATTGCATAACTCTCCGAGCGATTCACCTTCGCAATGTTGATCCCCACCACCCTTCCGGTCAGATCCACCAGCGGCCCACCGCAAGCCTCAGGACGGATCGGCACATCATGCTGAATCGCCACCGGAAAACCACCACGACGACGCGACAACTTTCCGTTGGCCACGCGAAAACGATCCTTATCCCCAAATACCACACTCCGATCACGCAAAACCGCCTCCAGCTCCATGCGCTTCATACCGCGAAGTACAACCAGTTTCACCCGCTCACCCGGAGGAAACTTCGTCACCGATTTTATCAATACCTCCCGCGCCTTGGTAACATTGCCGTTCACATGAGAGATCACATCACCGGGCCTCAATCCGATTTCAGACGCCGCTGAATTCGGCGCAACACTTGCGATCGGGACACCCCGCTTATCCCTGTTCAATCCAAGGACAATACCAATCACCCCTCCTACCACTTTTATCTTCCGCCGATTCGCCGCGATGATTCCCAGTTTGACCGCCTCGTCTTCCAAGTAAGGTGCCGCCACCCACGTTCCACGACCCCGATTGGCATTCTGATCCCAACGCACCACTGGCAACGCTTTGGCCTTAACACGCAACAACGCCAAGTCAAATTTGTCATCCTTCCCGACAACCTTCGCGTCAAAAGCCTTATTGTTAAAAAGTTCGATCTGAATGACCTTCTTCCCCTTCAGTTCACTCGCCTTGGTAATAATCAACCCGTCACGCGAAACGATAGTCCCCAACGCTAAATGCTCGTCATCACCCAACACCCTCACGATCGATCGGCGCACTCCCGCAATCACAGGTTTAAGCGACTTGGTCACTCCCTCACCATTGATACGCAACCCACGGTCCAAACCACGAGTACGCTGGCCATGCGCCTCCGAGGGACCAGTCAAAATTACACCAAATGCCAAAACTCCCAAAAACCCGAACCATCTGATTGTCCGATTCATCTTCATTATCTTGCATCCATTTCAAACTAAAAATTGACTCATCACCTGAGGCCGCGCCGCCCTAGTTTAATGCGTAAGGACATCTCGACCTTTCCCCTCTTAACTGTCACAATGACGGCATCCCCCACCTTTTTATTCTTCACCAGTTCATAAAGCCGTCCCGGATTACGAGGCTTTTTCTTATCAAACATCAATATCAAATCCCCCTTCTTGATACCCGCCTTCGCGGCCGAAGACCCCTTGACAACGGCGTCCACAACCAGCCCCTTCGTCGTCTCCGCAGTCTGCACACCTAAGAACGGAGTATTCGGGCTCGCCACGCCATCAGGATCATAGACCACCCGCTCACTCTCTATCATTTCAACCCATTTATCCCGAAACGCATCCACCGGGGCATGGAAATTCCAGTCCGTCGGCCTCGCGATTCGGCTGTGAATCCCAATCACATTCCCTTCGAAGTCGAACAATGGACCGCCGGAATCGCCACCAAGCAAAGTGCAATCCGTCATCAACGTATCAGGCTGGTTCTTAATGATCCGGCCTATTCGCATCACCGGTCCACGTTCCTTGTCGTATCCGGCCGGGTAACCCAAGGCAAAACACCACTCACCCTGCTTCAATGTCGACGAATCGCCCATATTTACATACGGCCAATCACCCTTCTGCGTAATTTTGATCATTCCTGCATCCGGTCCGCCTCGTCCGCCCGGCCCCACAAACAGGCCCAGCGTCACACCTCGCGCCTTCCGCCCATCCTCAAAGACCAACGTAGCTGCCAAGCCCGGGCGCCGACTCACATGCGCCGCCGTCAACACATAACCATCCTTGGAAACAATCACACCACTTCCCGACCCACCCCCAATCTGCACCGAAACCGTCGCCTTTCGTGCCTTCGGCAGTACAGCCTGCATTTGTCTCTGAATCCCCCTTAAATCTGTCAGCGTCACGGCGCCGGTCTTTGACCAAGGCCCTTTCTTCACACGCTTGGAAATCGTTGGAATTTTGACTACATTCCGGACGTTTGGCTTCGCCTCCGGCTTCTTCCCCGTTGGCTTAGCCTTGAGTTCGGAGACGTCTCCTTTCTTCACCTCATCCGCAAACGACCCTGTCGTCGCCCCTACGCCTACCGAATAAACAAACAATATCGTCAACAACCCCTGAAACTTCAGCAATCCGAACGATACTCTGATCCAAGACCGCATGCGCGATACCTCACAAAATTCGTGTCACCACCCCTGTTATTATAGTCGATAGACTGGCGCCTTGCCCTTTAATCACATGTACAATTGACACACCATTCCCGCACATCTATACGACGCCGCAGGCCCCCCGGTTTATGCAAATTCAATAAAAACTCACCCCCTGTGACTCACTCAATCCCCTGCTCTGCCAGCCATCGCTCCGCATCAATTGCCGCCTTACACCCCATTCCCGCCGCCGTCACCGCCTGACGATACACATGGTCCGCCACATCGCCCGCCGCAAACACACCCTCCACATTCGTCGTAGAGCGATACGGATCCGACAGCTTGATGTAACCGGCATCATCCAGATCCAATTGACCATCCAGAAAATCAGTGATTGGCGTGTGACCTATCGCCATGAACAAACCACCCAAATCCAGTATCCGCGTCTCGTTGGTCTTGTTGTTCAACAACTCAACCCCCGTAATCACTTCGTCACCCAGCACATCCACCACCTGCGTATTCCACTCCATCACAATCTTCTCATTATTCAACGCCCGCTCCGCCATGATCTTACTCGCACGCAATTCATCCCGACGCACGAACATATGAACCTTGCTCCCAAACTTGGCCAGATAAGTCGCCTCCTCTACCGCCGAATCGCCGCCGCCCACCACGCCTAACGCCGCATCCCGGAACATCGGCAACGCCCCATCGCATACCGCGCACGCACTCACCCCACCTCCCGATTGCGCCAATCGTTGCTCATTCTCCAATCCCAGCCAATTCGCCTTGGCCCCTGTCGCAATGATCACCGAATGGGCCAATACTTCATACCCTCCATCCCCCACCACCTTGAACGGACGTTGCGACATATCCACGCTGGCCACATTCTGAAAGATCTGAAACAACCCCATATCCATATTTAGCTCTTCGCCAGTCTTGGGATCCTCATCCGTCACCACACGTGTATCGAATCGCATCGCCTGCTTGAAAAACGCAGTCATCATCTCCGGCCCGGTCACACCTTCCGGAAAACCCGGATAATTTTCGACATCCGTCGTCAGCATCAACTGACCACCCGGTACGAGATCCTTACCCGTGGCCCTGCCGGGAAACACCAACGGCGACAGATTCGCCCGGGCCGCATAAATCGCTGCCGTCCAGCCCGCCGGGCCCGAACCAATGATCACTACCTTCTCAATGCCGTTTCCGTCACCGTTGCTCATAATGCACTGTTCTTTCTGTTCTAAACACGCCCTGCCTTCCGGCATCGGGCAATCGGGGCAGGATCATACCAGACTCGCCCACCCATGACGAATTGCCCTACCTTCTCGCTCGTCAAAAGGCTTCCAATACCATATCATCACACGATGACACCAATACTCGGACTCTTATTTCAGGGATGAAATATGACACAATTCAACGCCCCCACCTATGACCTCGCCAGGCCGACCGGTCAATGCGCCCTATCAGGAATTCCCATCGAACCAGGCGACCGATTCGTTGCCACGCTTGTCGAAGAAGGCGATGACTTGCAACGCGTTGATATCTCCCAATCCGCATGGGAGGAAGGCCGGCGTCCCGAAAACCTCTTCAGCGATTGGATCACCACGCAACCCACCCCCGAAGCCAAGAAAAAACTCTTCGTAGACGATCAGGTGCTCCTAAATCTCCTCGATCGGCTCGAAGATGCAGAACAATTCCAAAGATTGGCATTCCGCTTCGTCCTGACGCTCATTTTGATGCGAAAGAAACTCCTCCGTTACGACCGCTCTGAAAAACGAGTGGCACTCGAACCCATACCCGATACGCCTAATCCCGCCCCCTCGCCAGAAGACATACCGGACACAAATTCAGATAACTCCGATGCGGCAGAAGAAAAAACTGCCTCGCCCGCCACTCCTCCCAAAGACTACGTGCGGAAGGAAATCGAGCAGGAATTCTGGCTCCTGACACCTAAGCTCGATCCTTCTAAAGGCCCTATGGGCAAATGGCACGATGACAAGACAATCACCGTCCTCAATCCCCAACTTGATGAGGACGGTATCCGGGCCGTCACAGACCAACTCAGCCAGATCCTACAGGCCGAACTTTGAACGATTCACCCCCTTACGCAACTCAAGCCAGCATGCAGAGCCAATCGTCTATACCTTCAGCCCGCAGACACCAGCGAATCCTTTACCTCTTGGCCTGTGTCATCTCCCTGCCCGCCTGTAATGGCGCTAAAACCGACGTCACCAAACCCGACATACCGTACACCACACTTATCTCCAAATACAACACCCGCGCCAACCACATCAAACAGATCTGGGCACGAACCGTCATCGAATTCCAATGGACCGACAAAGACAAAAAGAAACACTCCGAGCAAGGCAGCGGCACACTGATGCTCCGCAAACCTCTGGACCTCGCCCTCCCCATCAACAAACTCGGAACGCCCCTCCTCTGGCTCGGCTCGGACAAAAACAGATTCTGGCTCTTCGAGCTCAAACCACCCAAAGACCAACCCACACGTGTTTATGTAGGCACACACGCCGAAGCTGGAAAGACATCCCGGCGAATACTCTCCATCCCTACTCAACCCGACCAACTCATCCAACTACTCGGCATTACCCCCCTGCCGTCCCATTCCTCCGACTTGCAATACGTCGTGGACAAGACCTCTAAAAACCTCGTCGTCACCATCCCCATCAAAGACTCGCCCCTAAAACTCTCTCGCCGTATCACCATCGACCCCACGACCCTCCTCCCCATCCAAATCCAGTTCATTGATGCCAACATGAAAGTCACCACCACCGCCCTGCTCTCCGAATTCAAACCCCTTCAGGTTAAAGGCCTTCCTTTTGGCTCACTCCCCAAGATCCCGACGCGCATTGCAATTTCCGTCACCGCCACGGGTGATTCCCTCAAGCTCCACCTCTCTGACCAATACGATGGCATCGATCCGCCGCGCATCCGAGATTTCCAGTTTGATTTTGACCGCTTGAAGGAATTCCACGAGCCGGAGAAAACCCATTACCTTTTCAAGGCTCCAAAATAACACCGCCCCATTTCTCTGCTTTCCACCCTCCGCCTGTATATCCTTGCCTGACCCATGAAACGACCCGAGAGACATATCGAACCTCACCGCCTCTCCAAAGCGTCCGGATACAACTTGCGCGCCGCGCTCATCATCACCACACTCACCCTCGCAGCGACATACCTTTACGCCCGAACAACATCACCCAGGATTCACATAGCCGCCCATCAGCAAAACCTCTGGGTTGCCAAACCCGGTAAAAAATCCGATCAGTTCGATCTCTTTTTTCGGGACGCCAAATTTCCAAAAGAGAAACTCTACAACGCATACTCGGGCAAGGCGCAGATCAAATCGCTTGCCTCCTTCCGCGATCGACTATACATCGTCTTCCCCAATAACACCCTTCAGGCTATCCACGCCAAATCACTCAACCATCGCCAGACGCGCTCCTTTTCCACATCGCAACTTCCTCCACTTCCCTCCGAATCCAAACTCCTTCACTTTACAGCAGGATCACTCGGACCTGTCGCCCTCCTCCTGAACAAAACCGAAACCAAACCGGAGAAGACAAAAACGAAAATATCCCCAAAGCCTACTAAACCCGACACCAAGTTGAAAAACGACGATAAAGACGCCCCGACCAACACACCCGATCCGAAATCGACTCAGCCGGAAAAGAGTGAAAAGGCGACTGAATCCTCAAAAAAAACTACGCCTCATCCCCTGACGCTCACCTACCTTGAAGCTGACCGTTGGTCTGACATCCCCCTCCCCAAGACGGTCACGCCCAAAAACCTCCTTACACTGGTATTACCCAAACCCAATGCCCTTCCTGAACGCGAACTCCTTGCAATCACCGTTCTCACACGTGAACCAGACCCGGCCAAACTAGGTATTCACGAGTACGATGGCGCCAAATGGAAATACCGAACCCTTGATATGCCTTGGCCTTCCTCTACCCAGGCTGTAGGCCGCCAAGGGGTCATTTACGGCGTCAAACATGACGTCGATCAGAACAAACTCACGCTCCACGCCCTCGAAGCCAAGAAAGCTTACACCATCGGAGAGATCAAGGATCTTCCCAAACAAACCCGCTGGACCGCTACTTCAACTACCGAATCCAAGGAATCCAATGCAAATCCCGACCGACTGACTGTCATCGTCACCGACGCAGATTCGAATATTCTTTGGGCACATATAAAAATAGACGATACAACGACAAAAAAACAAACCCTTACTCTCACCGCACTCACCGAAATTGAAAAGCCACAGCACACCCCTAACCCCCTCATGCTCATCGTCGTTGCAGCCATGCTCATCGGCATACTCGTTCTCTTTACCGCCACCAAACGTGATCCAAAAAAGACCCAGATCACATTGCCTAAAGACTACTTGCCTGCACTCGGCAGGCGAGGTGTCGCCGCAATCATCGATCTCCTCCCCGCAGTTCTCATCTCCATGTTTATCTTCAAAGTCGCAAGCCCTGCCGACCTCGTCAGAAACTGGCCCGAATCCGTCAACGACTGGCGGGAAATGCTTCCGGCACTCTCCGCCATCGGCATCTATGCCTTCTACGGCGCGGTCATGGAAGCATTCACCGCCACGACCATCGGAAAGATGATGACCGGGTGTAAGGTCGTTAATTACCAGGGCGCCAATCCACACATTTGGCAGATCCTCGCGCGCAACTTCTTCAAAGTCATCGAACTCATCCTTCCATTCCTCATCGTCATTGTCCCATTAATTACACCCCATCATCAGCGACTCGGCGACCTCATCGCCCAGACACTCGTCGTCGCCCCCGTCCCCACGCTCCCAGAAGAATAACCACTCCACCACACCTCACTTGTTGCCTTGGCTCACCTCCCTCCCCTTGCGTTAATTACAACGTTCACCCACCTCAATTGCCCGGGTCACTCTCAATGCACGATGCCCCCGGTATTGGCCCAAGTGTGCGAAGAATTTCTTCTTACCCTCAACACACAACATCGCCGGCTCCGTCGCCGATTTCTCCGTGGCGATCACATCACCTTCAGCCATGTTCATCAGATCACTCATCGTGATCGTCGTCTCTGCAAGCAGGGCCTGCGCCATCAACGGAGCGCTATTTAACTTCGATGACAATCGGTCACGCAATGACTGATCCTTGCGGCCGCGCTGATACGCATCCCAACCCTGGCTCGCAAGTTTCTCCACCACCGGCTCGATCACATTGAATGGAATACACAAACTCATCGTCCCCGCACGCCCCCCCATCTTCAACTCAAAACCCACCACCACGACCACCTCATTCGGCGGAACAATCTGGACCAACTGCGGATTAGACTCCGTTTCGTCCAGCAAAAACTTCACCGCCACGATACTCTCCCACGCCTCACCCAATGCCTGCATCGCACGATCCGTGATCTGACCCACCAGCCGCAACTCAATCGACGTCAACGGACGCTGCGGAATAAACAACTCCGCATTCGATCCCCCCAGTAAACGATCAATAATTGGGTAAATAATCAGCGGACTGATCTCAAGACACATCTCCCCATCCAGCGGATCGCAACCCAAAAGATTAAAACTAGTCGGGTTAGGCAACCCCTGAATGAACTCGGCATAAGTCAACTGCTCAATGTTCGCGACCTTGACCTCAACGATCGTTCGCAGAAAACCGCTCAATAGCGCCCCAAAGTTTCGCGCAAATCCCTCATGCAACTGCTCCAGCGCACGCATCTGGTCCTTCGACACACGCTCAGGCCTCTTAAAATCATAAGGACGAATCTCAAGCGACGCTTCAGTGTACGCATTGATCGTAAAGACCTGCGTACTCGGACCGTCATCATCTGATTGGTCCACCTCCCCTCCACTGATCGCCGCCAACAAGGCATCTACTTCATTTTGGTCAAGTACATCAGACATACCATTCCCTTATCGGACGCCCCCAACGCACACCTCCACATTCATAGAATCGTCACAACAACCGAATTCATGCAATAATCAACCCCCTTTCGGCAACAAATACATCGAACACCAAATAATCACAATATTCTACCCGGGCGTTCCTAGGACCTCGCCGCTGTGATAACCGACATCACACAGGTAAAATAAACCCTGCACGCACGGGAAACACACACATGAATTCCTTAAAAGCCACCACCTCGATTCTTGCAATCCTCCTCGTCACCCTCTCCGCACCGGCCTCTGCCTGGCAAAACGAGTTCGATCAAAACCTCCCAAAAGAACTTCAACTTAATGACAATGGCTTTGGCGATGGCGCCTTCGGACTCGGCGGAACGGCGTCAAAAGTAAGCGTCTCTACACTCTGGTCCCAGTCCGCCGTCCGGCCCGGTGACAAAATCTACCTCGCCGTCCAGTTCGATATCGACAAAGATTACAAAATCAATTACAGATCGGTCTCGGAAGACGGACTCATTCCAACATCGGTCAAAGTAACGGAATCTTCCGATTCACTTCAACCTACTTCCGCCAGATTTCTCGAACCCGATGAATTCCCATACCTCGACAAGAACGTCAAAGGGTATAGAGGGGATAAAAGCGATACGGGTGACACCTACGTCTTCATCCAGGTCGCGGTATCCCCCGATGCCAAACCCGGAACAGCCACATTAAAGCTCGAAGTCATCGCACAGGCTTGCGACAAGACCACATGCCTTGCCGATTCCAAATATACCCCCACCGCCACCATCGATATCGTGGCGCCAAACACCCCCGTTGAGACCCTCCACGCCGATATCTTTGAACTCGTTGAATCCGCATCCAATGATTTGGAGTTCAAGCTCTTCAACTGGACACTTTCCGTCAACCCCGAAAATACACTCTTCATCCTCATCCTCGCGGCATTCGGCGGCTTTCTTCTTAACTTCACACCCTGCGTCCTGCCCATGATCCCCATCAAGATCATCGGACTCTCCCAATCTGCCGGTAACCGCAGGAAATGCTTCTTCCTCGGCCTCATCATGTCCATCGGCGTCATTGCTTTCTGGCTCGCCATCGGTGCCGCCATCTCGTTCATCACAGGCTTTAACTCCGTCTCAAACCTATTTCAGAATCCTCTCTTTACCATCGCCATCGGTATCCTCATTGTCGGCATGGGCATCGGCATGTGCGGCCTGTTCGCAGTCCGACTCCCGCAATGGGTCTACAAAATCAATCCCAAACACGATTCAATACACGGCTCCTTCCTCTTCGGCATCATGACCGCCGTACTCGCCACTCCCTGCACCGCTCCATTTATGGGCACGGCCATTGGCTGGGCAACGCAACAGAATTCCAGCACCATCGTCCTCTCAATCTTCGCCGCCGTCGGCTTCGGCATGGCACTCCCCTACGCCGTCCTCGCCACATTCCCCGCCCTCGTAGACCGCATGCCCCGTACAGGCCCCGCAAGTGAACTCATCAAACAGGTCATGGGCATACTCATGTTTGCCGCCGGAACCTTCTTCCTCGGCGCAGGTCTCTCCGGCCAGCTCGCCTCCCCACCCGATCCTCCCTCGAGGCTCTATTGGTGGGCCGTCACAGTCTTCGTAGTCATCGCCGGCGCATGGCTCATCGTCAAAACCATCAAGATCACGCCAAGCCTCCCCCGACGAACCATCTTCTCCTCCATCGGACTTCTCATCATCCTCTCCGGACTCGCGCTCGGCTTCACCTTTACTTCCTCTCCCATCAAATGGACCTATTACACACCCGAAAGACTTGCCACCGCCCAGGAATCCGGCAAGGTCGTCGTCCTCGAATTCACCGCCGAATGGTGCCTCAACTGCAAAGCCCTCGAAAAGTCCGTCCTCCACAATCCCAAAGTTGCCGACCTTCTCAATTCCAATAAGGTTGCACCTATCAAAATCGACCTCACTGGAAAAAATGAAGTCGGAAACCGGAAACTCAACGAAGAAGGCCGTCGAACCATCCCTTACCTCGTCGTCTACGCACCCAACGGCCAAAAAGTCTTTGATTCCGATGTTTACACCGTCAATCAGGTCGTTGACGCCATCCACAAAGCATCTGCCCTTACCACCACCGCCTCCTCCATACCCTGACTCACTTCGCCCTCAACGCCCAGCCACGTACTGATCAAGGTCCGAGAACCTCAAAGTTAAAAAACTTCAAATCACGCCTCCATTACCCTCAGTCCCCGTAAAGTCCATCTCCAGCAAGTCCGATCACTCTAAGGTATAGATGCGTACAACCGGGGCCACAACGGCGAACACGTTGCATTCTCGTTCGAAGCGTGTTCACTCCTATATCTCCTTCGCATCCCAAAACGACACGGCTGCGCCTGGCCGAGCCATCATGCGACATGCGCATGGCCTGCACGCTCGTAAACCTGTGACTAGGACAATCGCGACCCAATGCCGCCACTCGCCGAAGAATTCGCCACCTACGGATGGATACTCATCGCCGCCGCGCTCGTATTCGCAATGCAGGCCGGATTCTGTTGCCTCGAAGCAGGACTCGTTCGCTCCAAAAACAGTATCAATGTCGCCACCAAAAACATCTTGGATTTCTGCGTCGCAGGTTGCGTCTTCGCCTTCATTGGATTCGGACTCATGTTCGGCGATTCGGCGTTCGGCCTTATAGGCTCAGCCCCTAATCTACTTAGCTCTACACATTCGCCCTCACAAATCGCCTTTTTTCTCTTCCAACTCATGTTCTGCGGCACGGTGGTCACCATTATCTCTGGAGCAGTCGCCGAACGAACAAAACTCAGTTCATATATATTCATCGCAGTCATAGTCTCCCTACTTATTTACCCCGTCGTGGGACATTGGATCTGGAGTAAAAACGCCGATGGCCAACCCAGCGGCTGGCTCGGAAAACTTGGTTTTATCGACTTCGCCGGCGCCACCGTTGTACACACCCTCGGCGGGTGGATGGCGCTTATCGCCGTCGTTATCATCGGCCCTAGACTCGGCAGATTCGGCCGAAACGCTCAACCCATACTCGGACATAACATCCCGCTGGCCTCACTCGGAGCCCTTCTCCTCTGGCTTGGATGGTTCGGCTTCAATGGTGGCAGCACCTTCCGACTCAACGCCGATGTCCCCCTTATCCTCGCCAATACATGCCTCGCCGCAATCACCGCCGGAACCATCGCCTCGGTCTTGGGATACCTGCGATCACAAATCTGTAACGTCAATGATCTCATCAACGCCGTACTCGGCGGCCTCGTCGCCATCACCGCATGTTGCCACATCGTTACACCCTATAGTGCATGCCTCATCGGAGCTGCCGCGGGAATCCTAACATTTCTCGCCGCACGCATTCTTATTCGTTACAAAATCGACGACGTCGTCGGCGTCATCCCCGTACACCTCGTCGCCGGCATCTGGGGAACCCTCGCCGTGGCAATCTTCGGCAACATAGGAGAAAACGACAGATTGACCCAGTTCGGCATCCAACTCCTAGGCTCCGTTGCCGTCGCCGCTTACTGCCTCGCCATCGGAGGCTCCACGCTTCTCCTCATCAACCGATATTTCCCGCTAAGAATCTCCCGCCGTAAGGAAGTCCACGGACTGAACGTCGCAGAACATCAATACACCACCGAGGTCCAGAATCTCACACACGACATGATCAAGCACCGCAAGTCCGGCGGCATCGGAAAGCCCGCCAAGGTCGAACAACATACCGAAGTCGGTCAGATTGCCAAACAATACAACCGTGTCATTAAGGCATTCCAGTATAAATCCCACGAAGCCGAACATCGAACACAACAAGCGATCGAAGCCGGACACCGCGCTGAATTCGCCAACAAAGCAAAAAATCAGTTCCTTGCCAACATGAGTCATGAACTCCGTACGCCCATGAACGGCATCCTCGGCATCGCCGACCTACTCCTCGACACCAAACTCTCCCCTTCCCAACGGCAATACGTCAACACTTTCAAAGACTCCAGCGCTTCGCTACTCCACCTCATCAACGACATTCTGGACATTTCCAAAATTGAAGCAAATGAATTGTCAGTCCGGATGACGCAAGCAAACGTGAGAGAAACCGTCAAAGTCGTCACCGATATCATCCAACCTAATATCGATCCTCATAAAGTCAGCCTGAACGTGGACATCGACCCCGATCTGCCCAGATTCATACTTACCGATATCTCCTGTCTTAAACAGATCCTACTCATCCTCACATCCAATGCCGCGAAATTTACAGAGTCAGGAGAAATTAGCCTTCGTGTCCAATCCCGAAAACGACACGACCAAACCTACGACATCACCTTCTCCGTCCGTGATACGGGCATCGGCATCCCCGAAGACAAAATCAACCAACTATTCGACCTCTTCAACCAGGCTGACAATACCTCAACACGCCTACACGACGGCGCGGGCCTCGGGCTCGCCATCGCCTCACGACTCCTACGCCTCATGGGCGCCCAACTTGACGTCACAAGCCAACCCAATCAAGGCTCAACATTCACCTTCACCCTCAATACAACCCCATCAACCGATTCATCAAAACCAGAAAGAAAAGTGGGCCATCCCGAATCCGGCTATACTCAGGAACTGCCCGACGCCAAACACAACACGATCACAATCAAACACGTCCTTCTCGTCGAAGACAACAAAACCAACCAACTCGTCGCAAGGAAAACACTCGAAAAACTCAACATGCAGGTCGCCATTGCAAACGATGGCCTCGAAGCCGTAAACGCCGTCAAAAACAGGAACTACGATGCCATCTTCATGGACTGCTCCATGCCCGTCCTCGATGGATACGAAGCCACCAGACAAATCCGTGAGCTGGAACGAGAGTCGGGCATACGCAACATCATCATCGCCATGACCGCCAATACCATGCCCGAAGACAAACAAAAATGCTTCGATGTCGGCATGGACGACTTCATCTCAAAACCCATCTCGTTAGACATCATCCGTAAGACCTGCATCAAGTGGTCCAACCATCTCTCAACCACCCAAGGCTAACATCAAATCAACACTACAACCACCACGCCATACGCCGGAAATCCGCGCCCACCGATCCTCTTCGGATTACAATATCAATTCACACTTTCAGCCCTTCTGCTAGAGACCAAATGAACATGCGCAATCACATCCTGTTTCGTTTAACCCTCCTCACTTTCCTGGTCACCTTGCCAACATCCCCCGCAAACGCCGAATCAAAAACCAAACGCAAAAATCCTTTCCCTGGCTCCACAGAATACGTTTATAAAACCATCAACAAAACGAAACTCCATCTCTACGCCCATCTCCCTAAAGATCATTCCTCCAAAGACAAACGCCCCGCCATCGTCTTCTTCTTCGGCGGCGGATGGAACGGCGGAACGCCCAAACAATTCACACCACACGCCAAATACCTCGCTTCCCGCGGTATGGTCGCCTTCACCGCCGAATACCGCGTCAAACGAACACACGGCACAACCCCATTCCACTGCGTCTCCGATGGCAAATCCGCCATACGCTGGGTTCGCGAAAATGCCGCCAAACTCGGTATCGACCCCAAACGCATCGTCGCATCAGGTGGCTCCGCCGGCGGACACGTCGCCGCATGCACCGCCCTTATCAAAGACTACGACGAGAAAACCGAAAACCGAAAAATCAGTTCCGTCCCCAACGCCCTCGTCCTCTTTAACCCCGTCATTGACACATCCAAAAAAGGCTTTGGCTACAACCGGTTCAAGCAAAAATACAAACTCCTGTCCCCCGTCCACCACGTTCGACCTAACCTCCCCCCAACAATCCTCTTCCACGGCAACGCCGACACGACCGTTCCCCACGCCAACGCCGTCGACTTCAAAACCAAGATGCTCGCCGCCAAAAACCGTTGCGAACTCCACACCTACCCCAAACAGAAGCATGGCTTCTTCAACCACGGCCGCAACAAAAACATCCCCTACATCGACACCGTCAAAAAAATGGACCTATTCCTCATTTCACTCAAATACCTGACGGGAAAGCCCACCATTAAATCACCTCAAACATACCTCGGATTTCCTTCCCGCAATCCTCCTCCCCATGCTAGACTACATCCCTTCGCGTCGTCGCTTGCGTTGCTTGCGTTCGCGACCGGCAATCTCCTTACCACACGATAAAGGTACAAGTCCATGATCAACCCCCTTCGCATCATAACCCTGGTGCTCGCACTCGTTATCCTCTCCCCCATCGCCCAAGCCGATGTCAAACTCCCAACCATCCTCAACAGCCATATGGTCCTCCAGCAGGGTATGCCCGCTCCCATCTGGGGTTGGGCGGATGCCGGTGAAAAAATCACCGTAAAATTCGCCGGGCAAACCAAAACCACCACCGCCAACGACAAGGGCAAGTGGCTCGTCAAACTCGACGCCCTCAAAGCCTCCGCCAAGCCCCGCACCCTGACCATATCCGCCAAAAACCAAATCAAACTCACCGATGTCCTCGTCGGCGAAGTTTGGATCTGCTCCGGCCAGTCCAACATGGAATGGCCCATCCGCGCCTCCAAAAATCCCAAGCAGGAAGCCGCCAACGCCAACTACCCCAATATCCGCATCTACAACGTGGTAGGCCATCCCAAATCATACACCCCCGTTGATCACTGCAATGGCCTGTGGACCGCCGTCACACCCAAATCCATCCCCAACTTCTCCGCCGTCGGCTACTTCTTCGGTCGCAGGCTCCACAAGGAACTCAAAACCCCCATCGGACTCGTCGGTTCCAACTGGGGCGGTACACGCATCGAACCCTGGACCACCATTGACGGCTTCGACTCGGTCCCCGAAACCAAGCCCCTCGCAGAACGCGCCCGCAAACTCGCCGCCAGCGGCTCCAAACGCGTCAACCACCAGGAAACCACCGCCATCTGCAACGCCATGATCCTCCCCCTCGCACCATACGCCATGCGCGGCGCAATCTGGTACCAGGGGGAATCAAACGGCGGCGAACACATGTCCTACTACTACAAGAAAAAAGCCCTCGTCAACGGCTGGCGAAAACTCTTCAATCCCAACCTCGGGTTTTACTGGGTACAACTCGCCAACTTCCGAAACCCGAACGACAAACCGCAAGGCGGCGATGGCTGGGCACGCATCCGGGAAGCACAACTCAAAGCGCTCGACATCCCCCACACCGGAATGGCCGTCATCACCGACATCGGCGAAGCACGTGACATCCACCCCCGCAACAAACAGGATGTCGGTTCTCGCCTCGCACAATGGGCACTCTACCAAACCTACAAGAAAACCAACCTCGTCCCCTCAGGCCCACTCTATAAATCACAGAAAATCGAAGGCGGCAAAATTCGCCTCTCCTTCAACCACATCGGCAAGGGTCTCATGGTTGGCAAAAAGACAGGCCTCGCTCCCACTGCAGAAGTCAAAGACGGCAAACTGGCCCACTTCGCCATTGCCGGCGCCGACAAGAAATGGCATTGGGCCGACGCCGTCATCGATGGTAACACCGTCGTCGTTTCATCGTCCGCCGTCAAGAATCCCGTCGCCGTACGTTACGCCTTCTCCATGAATCCCAACACCGCCAACCTCTACAACAAAGACGGCCTCCCAGCCTCTCCCTTCAGGACCGACAACTGGTAAATCCTACGGAATCAAACATAACACCCCAACGCGTCAACTCTCGCAGTTGACGCGTTTTTCTATGCCCTTCCACCTTTCACCCTCCATCTCTCTTGCGATTCTTCTTACCGCTTTTCTGCTTCCGACCCTTCCTCTCCTTCGCCAGCAACTCCGTCGCAATCCCCTCATCTCCCTGCTCCTTCATCCATGCGAATAATCTACCCTTCATCGCCTCGATCGTCCGGGCATACTTTTCCTCTCCCGCCAGGTTCCGCAATTGATTCGGATCCAACTTCAGATCATAAAATTCAATCCTCGGCCGTTTTTGATACCAATCCACCAACCGCTTCGCCTTCGCATCCCCGCCCACCCCCCTCGCCACCCATGATCCCCAATACCTCTTGTTCCTGGTGATCAGAACATTCACAAATTTCGCCTCCGCCTGCAAATTTAGAATCAACTGATACCGTCGCGTTCGTATCGATCGGATCGGATAACTCTTAGACCCATCAATGATCCCTCGCGTCGTCTGAATTCCATAAACCTCATCCCGATGCTCCTTCCGTTCACCACGCAATACACCCGCAAAACTCTTCCCGTCCAACCCCTTAACACCTTTAACACCCGCCAACTCGAGTAACGTCGGCACAACATCCACAAAGTGAATCATCGCATCGTTCACACTCCCCCCCGAGATCACACCAGGCCACCGCACAATAAACGGAACACGCAAACCTGCGTCATAACACGTCCACTTGCCAAACGGAAACTGCGCCCCCTGGTCACTCGTATAAATAAACACCGTATCCCCTTCATGCCCGTTCTCCTTCACGCCGTTCAACACATCCCCCACCACTCCATCCATCACCGTAATATCGGTATAGTAATCCGCCAATGCCGCCCGTGTCTCAGGCGTGTCAACCAAATTGGGCCTCACATCAATCTTCTTCACATCATAAATCTTGTTCTTCTTCCACGGCACATGCGGATCATTCGTCGCCACAATCAAACAAAACGGCGTATCACCCACTTCCTTCAAAAACTTCGACGCACCACCCAACCCCATATACTCAAACGGAAAGTTCTTCGCCGGACCAATGTGCTTCTTACCCGCCAACACCACCCGATACCCCGCCTTCTTCAAATAATGAGGCAGACTCTTCAACCCCGCCTTCACCTTGCTGTGATTCGGATACGCCCCGTTCCTCACAGGATACAAACCCGTGTACAACATACTCCGACTCGGCGCACACATCCCCGTCGAGGTAAACGCATGCGTAAATCGCATCCCCTCCTTCGCCAAACCATCAATATTTGGCGTCCTAACCACTTTGTTCCCATAACACCCGTTGTCCCGCCAATCCTGATCATCAGAAATCACCACAACAAAATTCAGCTTCCCACCATACACCTCACCCCCAAATACCCCTAATAACAATGTCAACACCATCAAACGCATCGAATCACCTCAATTCTTCTTCAAATCCTCGCATCACACAGACTCACCTGCAAACACGCGTAACTCACACCCCCACATCCTTTATCCCCATCCCGCTCCCCACATCACACCCAAACTCCTCACACAACTTCCTTCCCAACCGCCGCGTCAAAAACAATCTCTTACCCATACCAACCAATCGATTCTTCAACCCGCCCTCACCTCCATCCCCCGCACGGTATGCCTCGGATATCGCATGCGCATTACGACGCCAAACCACACAGGGAAAGGGCACAATGGTGTAATTCATTCCCAGGGATTCAAACAATCGATCAGGAAACTTAATATGCGATTCAATAAAAGGCCAATCCAGATAACCCTCGGGAGGCGGATCAAAATCACTCGCCTCCGCTGGAAACAAGTCCTCCCGATATCGCACCACAAAATTACTTCCCGTACGCAGATGCACTCGGCTTGAATACTGGCACCGCTGCTCCCCATCACGATAAACGTACCCACTCTTTAACATAAATCCATCAAACTGATCATGCGCCCGAACATACTCCACCAACCGCGTACTCACCAGATCATCATAATCCAGCGGCATCACAAATTCGGGCATGTGTCGTCTCAACTCTACATACCCGCAATACTGTTTCCGTTGCTTATCAATCTCACGACGCCCCTTCCGTGTCGGATCATCAATCATCAAATCCGCCTCGACAAACTCCATACGATCTGCTAGCTCGCATGGCAATCGCGGCTCGTCGCCTCCAATAACCATGATCTTCCAGTCCGGATCTGTCTGACGCGACAACGACCGCACCGTCGCCGCCAGACCTCGCTCCACACCTTCCCAGTCATCCGCATACCTGCGCGAGACAATTGGCGAAACAAACATGACCTTCATGACAACACTCTACCACATTCTTCCGCCAATCAACCAATCTCCTGCCGGATGACTCCACTCGACAAAAAAAAGACCCGCCGAATACTCAACGGGTCCGTAAATCTCAAAAAATTCTATAACTTAGAACAACGCCGCAATCGGCTTACCCTTATGCGCCACCTGGAAAGGCCTACCCGATGGCGAGAACAACGTCTTATTAATCGGCAAGCCCAAAGCCGAGGCAATCGTCGCATTGAAGTCAGGAATCTTCACACCATCCTTCTCAATGCCATGCCCCTTCGCATCACTCTTGCCATACACCGTACCACCCTGAATCCCACCACCCGCAAGCAAACCGCTGAACACACGCGGATGGTGATCTCGACCCTGACGCTCATTAATACGCGGCGTGCGACCAAACTCCGTCGCCAACACCACCAGCGTCGTCTTCAATAACCCTCGATCACCCAGATCCTTCAACAACGCCCCCAACACCTGGTCCAGTACCGGGACACGACCCGAAATGGAATCAAAGTTATTGTTATGCGTATCCCATCCCCCAAAACCCACCTCCACAAAACGCACATCCTTTTCAATCAACCGACGAGCCAGCAAAACACCCTGCCCAAATCCACTGTTTCCATACATATCGCGGATATTCTTCGGCTCCTGATCAATGCGAAATACCTCAAGATCCTCACTCTTCATCAACTTGATCGCATCCGCATAAAGATCCGTATAACTCCTCACAGCCTTCTGCTTATACTTCCGACGAAACGCCCGATCGAACGCGTCCGCCATCCTTAACCTTGCCTGAAACTCCTTCTCATCCACATACTTCTTGCTATTCGGCAAGCCATCCTGCGGACGCCGAATCGGTACCGGCCCATACTTCGCTTCCATAAACCCACTATGCAATTCACTGCTCGATCCACCAACCAGTACATTCCCCGGTAACGTCGCATTCCGACGCCCCGATAGCTTCAATAACCATGTTCCCATTCCAGGGTGTTTGATCGTCCCACGCGGCGCATAACTCGTATGCATCATGTACCGCCCCTGCTCATGCGCCCCCTGCGTCGAAGTCAAACTGTTCACCACCGCCACCTTATCCATCTGCTCAGCAACCTTCGGCAGATATTGACCAACCTGATAACCCTTGATCTTCGTTTTGATCCCCTTGATCGGCCCCTGCACATCCGTCCCCTGTTTCAGATCAAACGTATCAATATGCGTCATCCCCCCACCCATGTAAAGATAGATGACATTCTTAGCCGTCCCACGAATACTCTTCGCCGTCACAGCCGCTCCACCCGTCCCACTCGCCGCAGGCGCTCCATACAACCCCGACTGCAACCCAAGCGGCATCAAACTCACACCCAGACACGACTTCGCCGCTAACGACATAAAGTTACGGCGATTCAAATCCTCAAATGGCGTGTCCAGCCGATTCGTATTTTCATACTTCATATCAATCATTCCTCATTCATTAAGTCTCAGAACGCAATCTGCCGCTCGCAGCACATCCCTATCCACCACCCATAGCCGGATCTCCGCCAACCCTACTCCACAAAACTAAACTGACGCGTATTCAACAACGCCCAGACCACCGCCCCAAACCCCGACTTCTTCGATTGATAAGCCGCGTATTTCGCTTCATTACTCGTCGCACGACGCCCAAGAACGCTCACAAACATCACATCAATCTGTGTACGTTTCTTACCAAAACCCTTCATATTACGCATCAACTCACTCCCATCCGCCATCACCTCCCTGAACATCGGCCCGTTGAACATCGTCAACACCTGAAGCACGTTCGCCTCAACCGAATTATTGTTAATCAGGTCACGGTCACTCTGGCCAAAGTCCCGCAAAAAGTGACCCAGCGACGCCGGCGACCTTAACTCACTTGCTCTTACCAAGTGCCCGCCAAACCGCTTCCACTTCGCAGCATTCGTCGCCTGCATCGAACCCGAATTCTTCGACTGCATCTGCATCGCCATACTGTCCATCCCGCCGGTACTGGGCCGCGTCTTTCGATGCGCATCGAGTTCCTTACGGATGCTCGCAACCTTATCCTTATCCTCTCCCTGACGCGCCTTGTACAGACGATCGCGAATCTCCGTCTCTTTCTTGTTATAAGCCGCCACCGCCTTCGCAATCGTCAATATCTCATCCGCACTCTTCTTCTGCATAGACGCCGCATTGGCCGCATATGCATAACTTCCATAAAAATTGCCCCGACGCAGATCAGGCTCAGGAATAACCAACGTGATCAGAGAATCCCAAAACTGCTCCGCCGTCATGCGACGCAACACCGGCGACTCAAAGTAATATGCCTGACCTTCCAAAATATCCTTCGTCCCAACCTCACGTTGATATGCCTGCGTGTTGTACAAAATCCGCATGAACTGCTTTTGATCAAAATCCAACTCCTGGAATGTCTTCTCAAGGAAAGCCATCACCTTCGGAGCCGTCGCCTTCGAATCATCACGCAGATCACCAACCGGCTCAATCAACCCCAAACCAAACACACGCTTCCACAACCGATTCACAATCGTCTTCGTGAATCGAGGATTCTTCTTTCCCGTCATCCAGCGAGCATACACCTCTCGCTTACTCTCACCGGGCTTCGCCTTCGGAATATCACCAAAAATCGTCATCGGCGCTACGGTCGAATTCGGCTTCGCATCGTCATACTTGTAATTCCGCGGCAAACGCAACACACGATTCGTCCGAATCACACCACGCGTCAGAGGATCGGTCAAATCACGCGTCGCATCACGCAAGAATCGATCCCTGCGACTCTTCTGACGAGCCATCCGAACACCCGCAGGCAAATTACCATCACCAATGCGCGTATTCAGGTTATAGGTGTACGCTGCCATCTCGTAAAACTCCATCTGCGTCCACTTGTCAAATGGATGGTCATGGCACTGCGCACACTCCAGACGCGTCCCTAAAAACACACGCGCCGTATTCGACATATTGTCCAAAGGCATTCCCGCATCCCGAAGATAATATCCCGCCGCGCCATTTTCCCACGTATACCCCGTCGCCGTGAGTAGCTCCCGTACCATCACATCATAAGGTTTGTTATCCCGCAGGCTCTCCTTGATGTAATTCACATACGGAATACCCGCCGTACCCTGCAACGCCGTCTGCACCCGCAACATATCCGCAAAGAAATTAAACGAATGGCTTACATACCCCTCACTCGCCAGCAGTGTGTCAACCAGCTCTTCATGTTTGTTGGTCCCCCGCTTCTTAAGGTACTTCATCGCTTCACTAAACGATGGAATACGCCCCACGATGTTCAGATATGTCCGACGCATCAGAATATTCGTCTTCGCCCGACGACGCACCGGAACCTTCTTCTCCTTATGCAACGCTGCCAGCAACTGATCCACCTGACGCGAATACTCCTTGATCTTCGCGCTCGGTATACGATCGATACTTTTCCAGTTCTTTCCCCCCTCCTTCGCAGTAACACCCGGTTTCAACTGACCGCGCAATTCACCTGCACCAAACAAAACCACGGCCAGCGCAGCAAACATCGATACAATCCTGACGTTCATCATGCCTGAATTCTTCATTCGACAGTCTCCGGGAAACGAGCCGGACGCACAGCAGGCAG
>JANQQT010000238.1 GCA_028284925.1 Phycisphaeraceae bacterium
TTGAGGCGGGGCTTGCGGGATTGCCTGTGGAGCAGCGGGAGGTGATTGTGATGAAGATCTGGGGCGGATTGACGTTTGAGAAGATTGGCAATGTTTTGGGGGCGTCGATGAATACGGCGGCGTCGCGTTATCGGTACGGGTTGAAGGCGTTGAAGGAAAGTCTTTCAGAGGAGTTGGTCGCATGAATGACTGGATGAAGGAATTTGAAGAGGAACTGGGTGGATTGAAGCCGGTGGAGCCTGGGGAGAGGGTGCGGGAGGGGATTGGGGCTGCGTTGGATGGTGAGGATGGGTTTGAGGGTGGTGGTGTGTTCAGGTTGGTGATGGCGATGGGTATGGCTGCGGTGTTTGCATTGGCGGGGGCGCTGGCGATGAATTTTGGGGGGATGGGGGAAGGAGAGGTTGTGGGTGGTGGAGGAGGTGGGGAGATTGTGAAGAAGAAGGTTGGGGATGTTGAGGCGGAGGTGGTGGATGTTGGGCCGACGGTGTTGGCGTATCGTCGGGCGTGGGATCGGTCGCCTGAGGCATTTGAGGCGTTGCTGGATCATCATGCGTTGACGCTAGGGGGTGAGGCGGCGGCAGGTGGGAATCGTTTGAGGGATTTTTTCAAGAAATAGCAAATTAAGGAGTTATGGATATGCGTGTTGGACGAAGCGAGTTGGTTTGCGTTTGTGTTTTGGGTTTGATGGTTTGCGGTGGTGTGCGGGGTGATGAGGGGGAGCGGAAGTTGGGTGTGAATGCGGCGTTGCAATATTGGGCGGGGTTTGCGTTGATGCCCAAGCTGGAGAAGGGGGAGCTTGAGATGATGGATAATTGGAAGGCATTGGAGGTTGATGGTAAGGCGCGAAGGGTTGTGGGGAAGTATTCGCGTAGTTTGAAGTATTTGCATCGGGGGGCAGAGATTGAGGTTTGTGACTGGGGGTTTGATTTTAAGTTGGGGCCTCTGTTGGAGATGCCGCATTTGGGTAAGGCGCGGCAGTTGGCCCGTGCCGCGGCTTTGCGAGCGCGGATTCATTTCAAGGATGGTCAAGGCGGAGAGGCGATGAAGGATTTGTCAGCGGTGATGAAGCTAGGGCGCGATATTGGGAAGGATCATCTTTTGATTACGGTGCTGATCCACTATGCATTGGATGCGATTGCGATTGAGCAGATTGCGGAGGGGTTTGATCGACTGGATGGGAAGAGCGCCAGGGGGTTGTTGGCGAAGATGAAGAAGTTGGGCAGGCCTCTCCAGATGAGTAAGGCGATTCGAGGGGAGCAGGTTCATTTTATCGGTTGGTTGAAGCGTACAGCCGACGAGAATGACTTTAAGAAGTTGCAGAAAATAGTGGGTCCGATCGGTGGCGCGGGTGATGATGAGGCGGCGGCGAAGAAGGCCTTTATGAAGATGGTGGAGGGTACGGACAAGATGTATGATGAGTTGCGACGGATTTATCAGCTTCCTTATGCGAAGTTTAAGAAGGCGCATGAGGCGTATGTGGATCGTATTGAAAAGTCGAAGAACGTGATTGCGCGGACGGTGCTACCGGCGGTGTCCATGATGCGGGTGGTGGAGACGAAGGCGCGGATATATCAGTTGATGCTGGTTGCGGCGTTGAGGTTGAAGGTTGAGGGGAAGGAGGGATTTGGGAAGGTTAAGGATCCGACTACGGGGAAGACGTTTGAGATGAAGTCGGACCGTGATGGGTTTACGCTTCGGTCGCCGTTCAAGTATCGTAAGAAGGCGGTGGAGTTGAGGTTTAAGCGAAAGTCGGTTTCGTGATGGATGTATAGATGGTGCGGGGGAAGAGCGTGCGTGGTGGGAGTACTTTGTGGAAAGAAACAAGGCTCGCCGAATATTGGCGAGCCTTGTTAATTGGTGGGACTTTTTTGTGCCGAGGGTTACTCTTTTGATTCGGCCTCGTCGGCGGATTCGTCGACGGTGGCTTCTTCAGAAGAAGCATCTTCGGCTGGGGTTTCGGGTTGGGGCTCTGCTTCGGCATCACCGGCGGAAGCGGAGGAGCCACCGACCTGGGCGCCACCTGCGCCGAAGGAGATTTTGTCCGTACCCATGATGGCATCGTGGCCTTCCATACCACCGCGTTGGGGTCCTGCGGCGACGGTGGGTGTGGCGGCGTCATCATCGTCATCGCCGAATGACCCGATCTGGGCACGTTTGAGGGAGAGACCGATTTTGCGCTCTTCCATGTCGACGCGGAGGATCTTGACTTCGACTTCCTCATTGACCTTGACGATGTCCTGGGGACTTTCGACCTTGTGGTCGGCGAGTTCGGATATGTGAAGGAGACCTTCGAGATCGTCCTCGAGTTCGACGAAGACGCCGAAATTGGTGATCTTGGTAACCTGTCCGCTGACAACCATGCCGGGCTGGTAGTGAGTGGGGATGGCTTCAAGCCAGGGATCTTCGGTGAGCTGCTTGACGCCGAGACTGATGCGTTGTTTGCTCTGATCGACTTCGAGGACAACGCACTGGACGGGCTCGTTTTTCTTGAGCACTTCGTTGGGGTGTGCGATTTTCTTGGTCCATGAGAGGTCTGACGCGTGGAGCATGCCGTCGATGCCGGGTTCGATCTCGACGAATGCCCCGTAGTTGGTGAGATTGCGGACGACGCCTTCGACGACGGTGCCGGGCGGGTACTTGTCGGCGACGAGATCCCAGGGGTTGGTTTCAGCCTGCTTGATGCCGAGGCTGATTTCCTGTTTGTTCTTGTTGACATCGAGGACGACGACTTCGATTTCCTCGCCGGCGGTGAGGATTTCGGAGGGGTGATTGACCCGACGTGTCCACGACATTTCTGAAATGTGGACGAGTCCTTCGATGCCTTCCTGAAGTTTGATGAAGGCGCCGTAAGAGACGATGTTGACGACCGCTCCCTTGACCTTGAGGCCGACGGGGAACTGCTCCTCGATGGCGTCCCAGGGGTTGACTTCCTTCTGCTTGAGACCGAGAGCGATTTTTTCCTTGTCGCGATCGATGGAAAGGACGACGACTTCGATCTTGTCGTCGATCTTGAGAAGCTCTGAGGGGTGATTGATTCTGCCCCAGCTCATGTCGCTGATGTGGAGGAGGCCATCGAGACCGCCGATGTCGACGAATGCACCGAAGTCTGCGATATTCTTGACGGTTCCTTCGACGCGGTCGTTCTCGTTGAGGGTGGAGAGTAGGGTTTCGCGCTGGACGGTACGTTTTTCCTCGACGAGTTTGCGACGGGAGATGACGATGTTGCGGCGTTCGGTATCGATCTTGAGGACCTGGGCGTCGATATCCTTGCCGATGAATATGCCGATGTCGGGAGGTCGGCGGATGTCGACCTGACTTGCGGGGAGGAAGACGGGTACGCCGATGTCGACGAGCAGGCCGCCCTTGATCTTTCTCATGACCTTGCCGCGGACTTCATCGCCTTCGGCTTTTTCGGTGATGATGCGTCCCCAGCCGCGGATGCGGTCGGCCTTTCTCTTGGAGAGACGGATGACGCCTGATTCGGCATCGAGTCCTTCGAGGAGGACTTCGAATTCATCGCCGGGTTTGACGGCACTGAAATCTTCAAATTCGCCCTTGTTGATGAGTCCTTCGCTTTTGAACCCGACGTCGATGACGACATCATCGCCAGCGTTTCCGACGACCTTGCCCTGAAGGATGGCGCCTGGTGTGAATTCGGAGGACTGGCCCTCCATGAGCGAATCCATGTCACTGCTGAGCGTTTCGGCTTCGGTGAGCAGTGCGCTGTTGGTGATCTCATCGGTTTCGAGTTCTTTGAGTAAGTTAAAATCTACCACTTAGAATTTCCTTTATTTCCTGTGCTCGTGCCCGGCTCGCCAACGCGACGAACAACAACGGGCCGCCGGATCGGGAGGGGGGGTCCTGACCGGCCTGGGTTGATGGATATCGGGCCGAACGTCGGCCCAGCTCTCGGTAAAGGAAGCCCATAGTTTACCCCGTGGATTTGGGGTGGACCAGTTCTCAGAGGTTGAGAGGGAGGATAAAACCCTTGATTTGGTATGAATTGAGTATGAGGGGGAGGGAGGTGAGGCTTTCCTATGGTGAGGGCGGGGGCTATTCTTGTGCTCTGACACCTGAAACCGGAATTTTGACGAATGAGTACCGAGACGGAAAAGGCCCAGGGTAATTTTATTGTGACAGCGGTGGAGGAGGATCTGGAGTCGGGTCGGTTTGAGCGTCCGGTTGTGACGCGCTTTCCGCCGGAGCCGAACGGGTTTTTGCATATTGGTCATGTGAAGGCGATCTGCATTAATTTCGGGATTGGTGAGCGGTTTGGGGGGCCGACCCACTTGCGGTTTGATGATACGAATCCGGTGAAGGAGGAGCAGCGTTACATTGATGCAATTAAGGAAGACATTGCGTGGCTGGGTTTTGACTGGGGGGAGCATGAGTATTACGCATCTGATTATTTTCAGCAGCTATATGAGTGGGCGGTGAAGCTGATTGAGGATGGGAAAGCGTATGTGGATGATCAGACGATTGATGAGATTCGTGAGCATCGGGGGACGTTGACGCGTCCCGGTGTGGATTCACCTTATCGTGATCGTTCGGTTGAGGAGAATCTGGATCTGTTTGAGCGGATGAAGGCCGGGGAGTTTGAAGATGGATCGAAGGTGTTGCGTGCGAAGATTGATATGGGGTCGCCGAATATGAATTTTCGTGATCCTGTGATGTATCGGATCCTGAAGGCGACGCATCATCGGACGGGGGATGACTGGTGTATCTACCCGATGTATGACTATGCGCATGGGCAATCGGATTCGTATGAGAAGATTACGCATTCGCTATGTTCGATTGAGTTTGAAGATCATCGGCCTCTTTATGAGTGGTTTATTGAGGCGTTGGGGATTTTTCCATCGCGCCAGATTGAGTTTGCGCGGTTGAATGTGACGCATGTGATTACGTCGAAGCGGAAGCTGCGTCAGTTGGTGGAAGAGGGGATTGTGGATGGTTGGGATGATCCGCGCATGCCGACGGTTGCGGCGATGCGTCGGAGGGGTTATCCGGCGATGGCGATTCGGGAATTCTGTGATGGGGTAGGGGTTGCGAAGCGACCTAACACGATTGATTATGCGCGGTTGGAGTTTCATGTCCGTGAGCATTTGAACAAGAGGGCGAATCGCGTGATGGCGGTGCTTGATCCTTTGAAGGTGGTGATTGAGAATTACCCGGAAGGTCAGGTTGAGAAGATGGAGGCGGTGAATAATCCGGAGGATGAGGGGGCGGGTGTTCGTGAAGTTCCTTTCAGTAGGGAGCTTTACATTGAGCGGGCGGACTTTATGGAAGACCCACCTAAGAAGTTTTTTCGACTTGGTCCGGGTCGTGAGGTTCGGTTGCGTTATGGGTATTGGGTGACGTGTACGGATGTGATCAAGGATGAATCGGGTGAGGTTGTTGAGCTGCGGTGTACTTATGATCCGGAGACGCGCGGGGGGAATTCGCCGCCGGATGGTCGGAAGGTTAAGGGGACGTTGCATTGGGTTTCGGCAGCGCATGCGCTGGATGCCAAGGTGAATTTGTATGAGCATCTGTTGCCGGAGGATCCGAGTGAGGGCGGTGGGGATGAGGATTGGATTGCGGGTGTGAATCAGGACTCTTTGAAGGTTGTCGAGGCGAAGGTTGAGCCTGTGCTGGGAGAAGCGAAAGCGGGTGAGTTTTATCAGTTTGAGCGGACGGGTTACTTCACACCGGATACGAAGAGTACGGAAGGTGGGTTGGTGTTTAATCGGACTGTGGGGTTGCGTGATACGTGGGCGAAGATGCAGAAGAAGGGGTGAGGTCTCTTGAGCGGGTGAGTGAATGATGTGTTTGCTGTTAAGACGTGTAACAAGGGATTGCTATATCGTTGACGTTGATTTTGGGTCTTTGTATTTTCCAAGTGCTTCACGATTCAAGAAGTGAATTGGGCGATGTTCGTCGGGTTCAGCAGAGAATGCTTATAGAGAGTGTATATGTCAAAATTTCGCCGGCTGAGTGAGGCCAGGCCGGCTGTATTGGAGATTTGTAGTGTTCAGACATTTAGTAGTTTCGTTGTTTGTTTTGGTAGTTTTCAGGGGTGTTGCGAGTGGGCAGTTTACGACGGTGATTGATGTGCCGCCGGATGTAGCGCCGGGCAGTATTGGGTCGGATACGCAGGTGAATTTGTTTGCAGGTGGGGCGTTGGGTGATGGATTTGAGATGGGCGCTTCGGATGGGTCGAGTACGAATTTGGAGTTGAATATTTTCGGCGGGACGGTGGGAATGGATTTTCAGTCATACGGAGGGGTGGTGAATATCCGAGGCGGATTATTCAATGGGGATAATCATCGGTTCCGGAATACGACGGTGAGTGTATTGGATGGGTCGCTTGGGAGTGATTTTTGGATAGAGGATGGGAGTGTGATTCATGTGCTGGGTGGGACGGTTGGGAATGACCTGATCATTGAAAGCGGCGGTCGAGCAAATATTCTGAGTGGGAATATTGATATCAATGTTGACGTAGCAGGCGGTCAGATTGATATTTTTGCGGGTGAGGTTGATATGAACGTTGAGACCGGCGGCGTGGCGAACATCTGGGGTGGTGAGAATGAGACGGATATTGAGGACGGCGGCCACGCGAACGTGCATGGCGGCTCATTCCCCCTGCCGATGTTTGCGGAGGCGGGCAGTAGCGTACGGATTTTCGGCACATCTTTTTTGCTGGATGGGCAAGCCATTGTCGGACTTAACGGCATTGGGGATACGGTGGAGATCTTGGCACGTGATGGGGCGGCGCTGAGTGCAACGTTGCGGGATGGGACGCGGCGGGATTTTGTCTTGAACTCCTTGCTCGTCAGCGGGGAGGATCGATTTGATATGGCGGCGCAACTGGAAGTGACTCTTGCGACGGCGATACCTGAGCCGAGTGCGTTGATTGTTTTTGGATTGCTGGCGTTGCCGCGACGTGGACGGCGGAGGGTGGGGTAAAGAGAGGGAATCAGGCGCGTAACTGAGAGAGGATGCCATCGACGGATGCTTTGGCGTCGCCGAAGAGCATTCGGGTATTTGATTTGTAGAAGAGGGGGTTGTCGACACCGCTGTAACCGGCGCCCATGGAGCGTTTGAAGACGATGACGTCGGTCGCTTCCCATGCGTGGATGACGGGCATGCCGTAGATTGGGCTGCCCATGTCGTCGTTTGCGGAGGGGTTGACGATGTCGTTGGCACCGATGACGAGGACGATGTCCGTTTCGGGCATGTCTTCGTTGATTTCATCCATTTCGAGGACGATGTCGTAGGGGACTTTTGCCTCGGCAAGAAGGACGTTCATATGGCCGGGGAGTCGGCCTGCGACGGGGTGGATTGCGAATCGGACCTGTGCACCTGCATCCCGGAGCAGGTTGGTGATTTCGTAGACACCGTGTTGTGCCTGGGCGACGGCCATGCCGTAGCCGGGGATGATGACGACGTTCTTCGCTTGTTTAAGAAGGCCGCCGACTTCTTCGGTGGAGGTTTGTGTGATTTCGCCTTCGATATGGGATGAGCCGTTTGAGCCGTTGCCGTTGGTTGCGCCGAACCCACCGAAGATGACGTTAACGATGGACCGGTTCATGGCGCGGCACATGATGTAGGAGAGGATTGCGCCGGATGAGCCGACGAGTGCACCGACGACAATGAGGAGGTCGTTGCCGAGCATGAAGCCGGTGGCGGCGGCGGCCCAGCCGGAGTATGAGTTGAGCATGGAGACGACGACGGGCATGTCGGCGCCGCCGATGGACATAACAAGGTGATAGCCGAGGAAGAGGGCGATGAGCGTCATGACGAGGAGCGCCCATGTACCTTCCGAGGGAGAATTCGCGGCGAGGAAGGGGAGTACAAGGCCTATGGAGGCGATGAGCATGGCGAGGTTGATGAAATGGCGGCCGGGTAGCATGAGTGGCTTGGAGGCGATTTTTCCGCGGAGTTTTCCATAGGCGATGACGGAGCCTGTGAAGGTAATTGCGCCAATCCAGACGCCGAGGTAGACTTCGATGTTGTGGATGTTCGCTTCGACGGAGCCTGGCTTAAGTGGGTTGCGAGGGGCGAGGTATCCGCTGATGCCGACGAGAACGGCGGCTAGTCCGACGAAGCTGTGGAGGATCGCGACGAGTTCCGGCATGGAGGTCATGCCGACGCGAGCGGCGAGGGTTATGCCGATGCCGGAGGCGATGACCATCGCGGTGATGATGATTCCGTATCCGCCGCCTTCGGTAACCAGCGGGTGGAAGAATGTGGCGATGAGGGCAATGGTCATGCCGACGATGCCGTACCAGTTTCCGCGTCGGGCGGTTTCCTGCGTAGAGAGTCCGCCGAGGCTCATGATGAAGAGTACGGCTGCGATGATGTATGCAGCGGTGAGCAGGCCGGGCGTGGATGCGGCGGCGCCGAGGGTGTGTGTCGAGATGAATTGCTCGAGTGAGAGCATGTTGCGTAGGCCTATTTCCTGAACATGCGGAGCATGCGTTGTGTGACGGCAAAACCGCCGGTGACATTAATCATGGCGACGAATATGGCGATTCCGGCGAGGATGTTTGGTGTAGAGAAGTTGTTGTCGGAGACTTGTATGACGGCGCCAACGATGATGATTCCGCTGATGGCGTTGGTGACGGCCATAAGGGGTGTGTGGAGTGCGGGTGTGACGTTCCAGACGACCTGCCAGCCGACGAAACATGCGAGTACGAAGACGGTGAGGTGTTGGAGGAAGTCGGGTGGCGCGAAATGGCCGACGAGGCCAAGGAGACCGGCGGCGGCGCCTCCGAAGATGCTGATTTGGGTTGCCTTTTTGGCGGGCGACGCCTGGGGTGGTTCCGCGGGAGGGGTTTCGACGAGGCCGGTGTGGGCCTGTTTACGGCCTTCGTTGAGTAGGGGAGGGGCGGGCCAGGTGATCATGCCTTCGTGGGTGACGAGGGTTCCGCGAATCACTTCGTCCTGCATGTCGATGGCGAGATTGCCATCCTCGGTCATGTCATCGATAAGGTGGTAAAGATTTGTGGCGTAGAGCTGGCTGGATTGTGTGGGGACGCGTGAGGTGAGGTCGGTGAGGCCGATGATGGAGACTCCGTATTTTGTGACGACCTCTTCGGGTTCGGTGAGTGCGCAGTTACCACCCTGTGCGGCGGCCATATCGACGATGACCGAGCCTTCCTTCATGGATTTGACCATGCCGGCGGTGATAAGCTCGGGCGCTTTCTTACCGGGGATGAGGGCTGTGGTGATGATGATGTCGACTTCCATGGCCTGTTGGGCAAAGAGTTCCATTTCGGCTGCGATGTACTCTTTGGACATGACTTTGGCGTAGCCGCCTCCGCCTTCGCCATCTTCGTCGAGTTCGACTTTGAGATCGAGAAACTCTGCGTTGAGGCTTTTGACCTGATCTGCGACTTCGGGTCGTGTATCGAAGGCCCGGACCACGGCGCCGAGTGAGACGGCGGTGCCGATGGCGGCGAGACCTGCGACCCCTGCGCCGATGACGAGGACTTTCGCGGGAGGTACGTTGCCGGCGGCGGTGACCTGTCCGGTGAAGAATCTGCCGAAGTGGTGTGCAGCTTCAATGACGGCTCGGTAGCCGGCAATGTTGGCCATGGAGCTGAGTGCATCGAGTTTTTGTGCCCTTGAGATGCGGGGTACGCAGTCCATGGAGAGTGTGGTGACTTTTTTTTCGCGGAGGCGCTCGAGCATTTCCTTGTTCTGGGCTGGCCAGATGAAACACATGAGGGCGGTTTCTTCGCGGAGGAGGTCTATCTCGTGGATGTTTGAATCAGAATGGTATTGTTCGGGGGCGCGAACCTTGAGGATGAGGTCGGCTTTTTCCCAGACTTCGCGGGCGGATTCCGCGACGGTGGCGCCAACTTCGGCATATGCGGCGTCGGGGAATTTGGCAAGCTCGCCTGCGCCGGCTTCGACGATGACTTCGTGGCCGAGCTTGCGCAGGCGAATAACGGAGTCCGGAGTAGCGGCGACACGTTTTTCGCCGGGGAAGACCTCTTTAGGCACACCAATGAGCATAGTTGCGTCGAATCTCCAATCCGTGGGGTGGGTATGCTAATGATCGGTCATTCGCCAATCCATTTTTGGTGAATAATTCGATGTTTTATGTCAAAAATTTTGGTCAAGGTCCACTAATGTGGAGGGTGAGGGGTGGTTATGGGGCAAAAAGAAAGACGCTTCACCTAACGAGGAGTGAAACGTCTTTGGTTTCGTGCTTATGTAACAAGTGATCAGGCGGGCACGGCTTCCCTGGAGGCCATGTGCTTGATGAGGTCGATAACGCGGTTGGAGTAGCCCCACTCGTTATCGTACCAGCTGACGATCTTGAAGAAGTTACTGTTGAGCTCGATGCCGGCGCCGGCGTCGAAGATAGAGCTTCGGGCATCGGTGATGAAGTCGCTGGAGGCGACATCTTCATCGGTGTATCCGAGGATGCCGGCGAGTTCGCCATCGGCGGCGTCCTTCATTTTGGCGCAGATTTCATCGTAGCTGGTTGCTTTTTCGGTCTTAAACGTGAGGTCGACGGCAGAGACGTCGGCAGTTGGGACGCGGAATGCCATGCCGGTGAGTTTGCCTTTGAGAGCGGGCAGGGCGAGGCCAACGGCCTTGGCGGCGCCGGTGCTTGCGGGGATAATGTTAGTGTATGCGTTACGGCCACCGCGCCAGTCTTTTTTGGAGGGGCCATCCTGTGTGGGCTGTGTGGCGGTGGCGGCGTGGATGGTGGTCATGAGGCCTTCGGTGAGGACGAAATTATCGTTGATGACCTTGGCGATGGGGGCAAGGCAGTTGGTGGTACATGATGCGTTTGAGACGACCTTGTGGGCGGTGGAATCGTAGACATCCTCGTTTACGCCCATGACGATCGTGGGAACCTGGTCGGGGCTTTTGGTTGGGGCTGAGATGACGACGCGTTTTGCGCCTGCGGCGAGGTGTCGGGAAGCGCCATCGATATCGGTGAAGAGGCCGGTTGATTCGATGACGTAATCGACATTGAGGTCGCCCCAAGGCAGCTCTTCGGGGTTGCGGACGGAGACACATTTCACGGTCTGGCCGTTGACGACGATGCCATCTTCGGTGGCGTCGATGGTTCCATCAAAGCGACCGTGTGTGGAGTCATATTTGAGGAGGTAGGCAAGGTTGTCAGCGGGTACAAGGTCGTTGATGCCGACGAACTGAAAGTTGGGATCATTGGCGGCGGCGCGGAGTACGAGTCGTCCGATTCGACCGAATCCGTTAATTGCAATCTTGAGGGCCATAGCGTGGTTCTCCAAAGGTAGGGTTGGCCAGATTTAGTAAAGAGTGGTCGAATTGGGCGACCATTGACAAGACTATCGAATATAGGAAGGTGGTTTGTCGGGGTCAACCGGTTCCTTGGGTGAGGGGGTATGGGCGCGATGGGGGAAGGATGATGAAATCGGTGATTTTGGGTTGAGAGAGTGGTTTTTGTGTGATATTTGTCAGCGAAGAGGTCGGAGCAGAGGGTGGATTCAAAAGGTGTGTGTTGACTTGTCCGATGGGAGTTGGGCGGTATACTAGGATCGCAATTGGGCTAGTAGCTCAGCCGGCTAGAGCGCACCCCTGATAAGGGTGAGGTCGGAGGTTCGAGTCCTCCCTGGCCCATTTTTGTAAGTCATGCCGATGCCTAGAGTTAGGTAACCTGTCTGTGTTGGACAGCGCGGCTCTCAAGCCTTGTGTTTCTCCATAGATTACGGAGGAATGGTTCAAGGAAGGAGCCGTGCCCTCCCCGTTCGGAACCCTCTTTGGGAATTCTCTGTGTTGCAATAGAGAGAAAGTCAATGGGTTTCCCCGAAGAATTGGTGCAAAGTACTATAATTAAGAAGGTTACGGTTGGTCGGATATTAGGTTTGCTCATGTCCACGATTGCCACATACACCCACGACTCCCCGACTGTTAACCACTCAATATCGCGCTTCTGTTAACCAAACGCCAAATTGGTTCGAGCCGGAAAATCTGAAACCGCCTGGTTAACAAAGGGCGCGAGTTTTTGAGGTTATCCAGTCTGAATGCTTATGTCGAGCCGTTTGTTCAGACGCGGCAGGGTGAATGCCAAGATTATTCTGTGATGTTTGGCAGGAGGCATCCGGGTTACCTGTTAAGTGAATTTGTGGATCACTACCGTCACCATAGGCCGCATCGGAGAAGTGGGAGTTGGCTGATATTGCGGCAGGGGGTTAGGCGTGTAATCCGGATGAGATTTTGTGCGGATAAAAGCTCGGTGAACTGTTGAAGAATTGCGACACGAAGGCCGCCTGAAAAGTTTGGAATCTGTTACTTCATTTAGTTCGAGTTCAGGGGTTGTGTTACGCATACATCTCGGTTAGACGTAGAAGTTCGGGACTTCCACCGGTGGTACGCCAATTCATCGTGCTTGTTTGGACAATCGTTGCCGTCTATTTGCTTCTCAAAGATCGAATTCATAAAGACTTATGGTTGGTCAGGATTTTCGAGTAGGACGGTCTACGTCATCTATACGCAAAACGTCCAGAAATTTGATGTCCTGATTGCAGGCATCGACATATCCAGCTGTCGACGGTTGGTGTAGCTGCTACATGCGTTTGGTCGGGGTTTTCGAACAGGTCGCGATTGCATCAGGCAGTATTCAGGAAATTCTCTAGATATTCCGTAACCTTGAGTGTCTTTGTGGTATTCAGACTTTGAGATGGAGCATTCTTTACACGAGTTTACTGAATTGATGACCGGTCATCAGCAGCGACTTTATCGTTATATCGTGTCGCTGGTCGGTGATGCGGACGCGGCGTGGGACGTTCTTCAGGAGACGAATCGTGTTTTGTTGGAGAAGCGGGGTGAATTTGAGGCGGATACCCATTTTGTGAACTGGGCGTTGACGATTGCCCAATTTCAGACGATGGCTTGGTTAAGAAACCGGAATCGCGATCGTTTGATTCCCACATCAGAGATTGTAGAACTGCTGGCTGATGACGCGAGGCGAATGAATTCCGAGAGCGATCGAAAAATCCAAGCATTGAAGGTTTGTCTTGAACGTCTACCCGTTGAGCAGAAAGAGTATTTAAACCGTCGATATGCGCGGTCGGAGACATTGTCTGAGTTGGCTGAACGAACGGGGCGGTCAACCAATGCGCTAAAGCAGCTGTTCTTTCGACTGCGTATGAAGCTTATAGAGTGCATCAACTATCAGACCAAAACGGAGTAGCTTTGAGCCGAGATGAATCCATCATGGATGTGAAGAGGGTGGTGGCTGATGCCATCGAGGAGGCTCGTGATGGAGCACTCGATCGGGAACACTTGGAGCGCGTGCGGAATCTTCTGTTGACCAGTGAAGAGGCGAGGAAGTATTTTCTTGAACAGAATGCTCTGAGCCATGGTTTAACATTTGATGTTGTGGAAGTCGGTGGGGCGGAGCAGTCGTATGACCCTGTTGCCACGGATGATGGGAAAAGGAATAGTCATCGACGTTTCGGTTTGATGCATCGGCATCGTCGTACACTGGTTGCGATTGCTGTTTTGTTGTTACTGTCCACCTTCTATTTGATCGTTGAATTTAGTGAGAAAGAGACGGCGGAGAAGCAGCCGGTGGTGGTTGCGTCGTTGGAGAGGATGAGTGGGCGGGTGAGTTTGATTACCCGTGATGCCAAGGTTCGGGTTGTCGAGTCGACGATCAAGATCGAGCCCGGCGATACGGTTCGCACGCAGAGTTCACTCAGCTCGGCGGTGTTGCGATATCCTGACGGCACTCGCCTCTCGCTTGTCGGTCGAGCGTCTCTTACGGTTGTCGGCAGAGAGTCCAAGAGTGTTGTACTTCATGGAGGCACTGTTTTTGCTTCGGTCGCTTCGCAGCCGGATGATCGTCCGATGCGTTTGACTACACCACGAGATACACTTCATGTGCCGGGAACCAAGTTTTCGTTGGCTGCAAGCGCGGATGCTACCGATTTGAGTGTTCTTGAAGGGCATCTGCGTTTGACCCGGTTGCGAGATGGTAAGTCCGTTGAGGTTCCTGAGGGTCAGAATGTTATTAGTGACATTGCGACGGAGCTATCTCTGCGAAAATCACCTGGGGCGCCGGATTTCTGGAGAGCTGACTTCGAGGCCGGTATACCGACTGGCTGGGAACGTGGGACGTTTGTTAGCAATCACCTGCCTGAGGGGGCGCGAGGGGGAGTGCGGGCGCAGCTTGGGAGCGACGATGACGGCGGCAAATCGTATGCGATTGTATCGAACGATCATTGGCATCGAGGTATGTTCTCGGTTCATCGGGACTCGCATCTCAGGATTGTATTTAAGATGCAGGCGCAGAGGTGGGTGAACATCTTCCTGATCACAAGGACCAGGGACTCGGATTCACCCAAGTTCGCCAATAACTTCCTGTTTGACAAGTTTCCGTTCCATAAAGTTAAACCTGACCGGTGGTATTCCATCACGATTCCACTTTCGGAATTCAAGAGACTTCCGGGGCATACCAATCTAACGCTGGCGGAATTGCTTCCATTCCAATTGGTTATCCACTCTGATGAACCGGATCGTGGATTGGTGATCGATCGGATTGAGGTCACTAAAGGCGGGTCCGGCGTTGTTGAATTGGCGCTGGTTGAGTGAGTTTGGAATCAGGGCTGCTTGTCATGATTGCTTTTGAGCGTGCGAATTATGCGCGTTGGACTGAAGCCATTGCGGCTGAACAAGACAGGTATGCGATATTTCAGGAATGGACGAGGCATATGAAACATATCACAACCTATCTCGCGGCAACTCTCCTTAGCGCATCGGTCGGTTGCGATGATACGGATCTTGATTTGAGGAGTTCGTCGAATCGGGTGGCCCATGGTGCGGAGAATCGGTCGGAGCAGTCGGGGCGGAAGGATGGATTGGCGAGTTCTCGGAAGCTTCTCGTGTCAGACTCGAGACGAGATTCCAGAACAGGAAGTACGACGGAAAGATTGCCCTCAAATTCCGGGGTCAGGAGTGATGATCCGCGACACTACAAGGCGGATCAATTGACTTTCAGTCGCGAGATATATCCTTTTTTGAAGACTCATTGTCTTAAGTGTCATGGCCCTCGTAAACAGGAGGGTCATTTTCGTGTCGATAAGGATCTTCCCAATAACTTTCTTGACCGTGATGTGACCTGGCGGTGGAGCGAAGTGCTTAATGTTCTGGACAAGGGGGAAATGCCGCCGAAGAAGGAAGTGAAACCGGGCGCGGTGAAGGTCACCAAGATCACTGCGTGGATTTCGAAAGAGAGGTTGCGTGCCGAGCGAGCTCGACGTAGCGGTCGAGTGGTACTTAGACGGATGAACAGAGAGGAATACAACAATACCATTCGCGACCTGATTGGTGTTAAGATGCAGTTGGTTGATAAGCTTCCGGAGGATTCATCGGCGGGCGGCTTTGACAACAACGGGGGCGCGTTGACGATTTCGCCGTTTCATCTGGAGCTTTATCTTAAGGCTGCTCGCGCGATTCTTGACCGCGCCCTTGTTGATGAGTCTTTGGGGCCGGGTACGATCAAATGGCATTTCGAGATGGAGAACGGTCGTCCTGGATCGCCCAACCGACGTGTTCGCGTGAAGGAGAACAGCAGCTGGCGTGTGCATCTTAATGCCAGCCATCGAAAGCCTTATAAGGGTAATGTGGTACTGCGTCATTGGGGAGAAGGTTGTTCGGTTAGCTATTTTTATGTTCCCAGGGCCGGGGAGTACATCATACGTATTCGTGCGGCGGCGAGAGTTCCATCGGAGAAGCAAGCGCGTGAAGAGGGTGTCCAAGTGCATTTACGTAAGCAGGAAGAGAGAGAGAGCAAGATATCCGATCCTTTGAAGAGGAAGGAGTCGAGGCAGCGTTTTAATAAGTGGCGACTGCCGTCGGTCAAGAGGCACCATGCGACGGATCGTAGTTATCGTTACGGACCTCCGCGTCTTCGGGTGTTGGGATACCTGGGTAGCAGGCGGCCGGTTCTGGCTGCTTTTGATGTCACTGCGCCTCTGGATCAACCGAAAGTCCATGAAGTCCGCGCATTGTTGACCACGGAGAAGACGAGTCTGAACTTTCAGAATGATTATCGCATTCCATACGCACCTCATTTCAATCCTCACCATCTTGTTCAGCGTGATGACTTTCCGCGACCAGAGTTGTTTATTGACTGGATCGAGATTGAAGGGCCAGTGTACGACGCGTGGCCACCGAGTAGCCATACACGTATCTTGATCAATTCACCGAACAAAGGCAGGAACGAAGCGGTGTATGCGCGTGAGGTCATAGGCAGTTTTATGCGTCGGGCGTTTCGTCGAGAGATTGGGACTGCCGAGGTTAAACCTTATCTTAAGTTGTTTAAGAAAGTTCGAGGGAATAAGGAGTCCTTTCAGGAAGCGATCAAGGTTCCTCTCGCGGCCGTGCTTGTCTCACCCCATTTTCTTTACCTGGTGGAAGAGAAGCCTGTCGACGTGGCGGTAAAGAGAGAAAGGGAGAGGGACGATCAGGAATTGACACAATATCAACTGGCATCGCGACTGTCGTACTTCCTGTGGAGCAGTGTACCGGATGAGGTGTTACTGGATCTGGCCAAGGCAGGAAGACTGAAGGGGGAGGCCGTATTGCGTAGACAGGTTGACCGGATGCTGAAAGATGGAAGAAGTAAGGCGTTTATCAAGAATTTCACCGGCCAGTGGCTGGGGCTGCGAGAGATTGGCGCCAATCCGCCGGTAGCCAATCGATATGACGAACATCTGGAAGTGTCCATGCGCGGTGAATCGGAAGCATTTTTCGAGCATATTTTGCGGAATGATCTGAGCGTGATGGACTTCTTGAGTTCGGATTATCTGGTGATCAACGAGCGCCTTGCTCGTTATTACGACATTCGAAATGTCAAGGGGGATCACTTTCGTCCGGTGAAAATGCCGGCGAGTATGCAGCGCGGCGGTCTGGTTACGCAGGCATCGATTCTGTCGATTACATCCAATGGGACACGCACATCACCGGTTCGACGCGGAGTTTGGATACTGGAGAGGCTATTGGGTGATCCGCCGCCACCGCCGCCGCCAAATGTCGGTGAAATACCGTCAAGCGCGGATCAGGGGCGCAAGAGGGTCACGGTGCGCAAGCGGTTGCAGATACATCGAACCAATCCACAGTGCGCCCGTTGCCATGATAAGATTGATCCGCTTGGTTTTGCTCTGGAGAATTTCGACCACGCCGGTTCATGGCGGGAGCGGGAGGGGAGGCGACGGGATAGTCCGCCAATTGATGCCAGTGCACAGCTGCCTGACGGAACAAAGTTCAACGGGGTCGAGGGCTTGCAAGCACAGTTGCTAAAGCGGAAGTCACAGTTTCTACAGTGCTTGTCTCGAAAGATGTATACCTATGCACTGGGGCGGGAGCTTGGCTACGCGGATGAGCCGGTGATCAAAGAAGCCGTTCGATACATGCGTGCGAAGAGAATGACTTTGCGCTCGTTGCTCCATCATGTTGTAAGCTCCAGAGTATTTCATAGGAAATGAAGCCGTACCTACGACTGAGATGTGAAAATGCGAAAGGATTTGTGCCATGAACGTGGTCAGAATGAAGCCGATGAGTCGACGTGCCGCACTTCGTGGCGTTGGGGCTTGTATATCTTTGCCTTTTTTGGAAGCGATGGTTCCGACGGCGGTTAAGGCCGCATCGTCGCAGTTCAAACCTCTTTCCAGCTCGCCCGGCGCTCATCCGAGGATGATCTGTTGTTATATTCCACAAGGTGTTAATATCTTTAACTGGCATCCGAATGACAGCGGTCGTAAGTGGAACTTGACACCTACGTTACAGCCGCTGGCAGCGCACAAGTCTGATTTCACACTGCTTACCGGTCTGGGACACGCTCATGGGCCGGGTGGGCATCAGGGTCATCACACATGGCTTACCGCGGCTAATCTTAAGGGAACGCCGGGTAAGGATTACCAGAACAGCATTTCGATTGACCAGGTGGCTGCGGAACATCACGGGAAAGAAACGCGATTCCCTTCGCTTGAATTGAGTGAGCATGGGGCACTTGCGTTTAATCGCCTTGGCACGCCTTTGCCGGGCGAGAAGGATCCGCGCCGCGTATTCAACAGGCTTTTTGTGCCGGAGGATCAGGCGTCACGAAAGGAAAGTGTGCAGCGGCATATTGAGCGCAGCAGTGTTTTGGACGTGGTGTTGGGTGAGGCGGCGTCACTAAAGAGACGTTTGGGTAGGGCGGATCAACGTAAACTGGAGGAGTATCTTAATTCCGTTCGCGAAACGGAGCGTCGCGTCCAACGATCGAAAAAGTGGATTTCTGTTCCGCGGCCGAATGTGGACAAGACCAGCCTTAAACTCTCGAGCAACTGGTACTCCGCTCGTGATCGGGGTATGTGGCTGGATGTGATGCTGGAGCTTTCTTATCTGGCTTTTATTACCGATACCACACGCGTTGTGACCTTTCAATGGTCACGTGAGGCTGGGAGTCTGACGCATAATGGAGAGGATCATCACGCGCTTTCCCATCATGGTGGTGACCCGCAGGCGCTTAAGAAGTTGGGAGTGATAGATGAGTTTCATGTCAGTCGCCTGTCGCGTTTTCTGAGTTTGTTAAAGGCGACCAAGGAAGCCAGTGGTTCGATGCTGGATCACACGATGGTGCTTTATGGGTCGGGCATGAATCAAGGTAAGAAGGGAGGGCATTCCGCGAAGGATCTGCCGTTACTTTTGGCGGGCGGTCGAAAGCTGGGCTTGAAACACGGGCAACATCTGTCGTTTGAGGTTGATTCGACACCGTTGTCCAATGTATTGCTCACGATGCTTCAGAAGATGGGTATTGAGCGGGATAAGTTTGGTGACAGTTCGGGTACGTTGACGGGGTTGGTTTGACCGGTAGCGATTGGAGTTGTCTATCCGTCGTTTGAAATGCTCCTCTATCGCCTCTCTCTAGCTGTTAACCACTCGATATCGCGTTTCTGTTAACCAGATCGTTTTTTCCAAACTAAAAAACTCTATCCGAAGCGGTTAACAGGACGCGCGAGTCTTCCACGGTCCAATTCCGACAATTTGCTGCATCAGCGGTGTTTGAAAACCCTGTTGTTTGCCGTAATACCAAGGACTTAAGAGAATTCAGGTTATGCGTAATCTATTTCATTAGATGTTCCTGATTCTGGCCAGTTCCGACCGCGATCAGCTTGCCCAACAGATCCAATACTTGAAGGTAGAGAACGAAATCCTCCGATCCTTCCCGCCCAAGCGAACCGAGCTCACGAGAGCCCAAAAGGATTGCCTCATTAAGTACGGACGCCCCAATTGTTAAGGCCTTGAAAGAACTTCCCACTTATGCGCAACACGCTATACTACACTGTGATATGCCGATTTCTCAAACTGTTCTCGTGACTGGCGCAAGCAAGGGCATAGGTGCTGCAACGGCGGTGGCCTTCGCCGAAGTCGGCTACGCCGTATGCATCAACTATCACAGCGATGCGCAAGGAGCGGCCAAGACTGCCGCGCAGTGCGAGGCTTCTGGTGCTCGCGCTATCACTGTATGCGCGGACGTCGCTGATCGAGCCGACGTCCGATCGATGTTTGCAACCTGCGACGACGAACTCGGACCAGTCGGGTGTCTGGTCAACAATGCGGGCGTGATCGGCGGCGCTGGCGCGCTCGCTGACTTGGCGGAGGATGCCCTTGCCAGGACTTTCTCGACCAACGTGTTTGGCACGCTTTATTGCGTGCAAGAAGCAACCGAACGGATGAGGGCCGACCGTGGAGGCGCAGGCGGAGTAATCGTCAACATGTCTTCGGTAGCGGCTACGACGGGATCACCGGGCGAGTACGTCCATTATGCGGCCTCAAAGGCCGCGGTGGAGACCCTGACGATAGGCGCAGCCAAAGAACTCGGTCCGCTCGGCATCCGCGTCGCGGCGATTCGGGTCGGAACGACGGCGACGGACATGCACGCGCGCGAAGGCAATCCGAATCGCCCGACCGTCGTTGCCGCGGCAACTCCACTCGGACGGGTTGCCAATGTGTACGATATCGCCGCAGCCGCCGTCTGGCTGGCCTCACCGAAAGCCGGGTTCATCTCGGGAACCGCGCTGACTGTTGCAGGTGGGCTGTCGCCGTAAAGTGACCCCCGGCATTGTTACTTTTAATCTAACTCCTGTTTCACTTGACCGTGACTCAGCCGACCTGAATTCCCACGTTTTTGAACTATAATCCATCAAGGCGGTACACGCGGATCATGGGCGAATTGAGGAAGTTGCTCTTCGCCAAAGTTCGCCGGTCAACTGTTCAGAATAACCTAACTGAGGCAGGGATTGATCCCAACCGGATCGATCGCGCAGTACCTGGTATCAGTTCATTGAGCGGCATGCCAAAACGCTGTGGGCATGCGACTTTCTCTCAACCAAAGTCTGGACGGCGGCTGGGAGATTTGACTGTTATGTTCTGGTATTCATTCACCCAGAAACACGGCGAGTTTGAGTGTCCCCAAGCGCGTTTCATCCCAATCGAAAGTGGGTTGCTCAACAAGCGAGGAAGTTCCTGATCCATCTTGACGAACTGGGCCTCGAGATAACCCACCTAATCCGAGATCGCGACTCAAAGTATGCACGCATTTTCGACCAAATCATGGAATCCGAGGATGCTCAGATCATTCGCCTGCCCATCAGATAACCGAATCTCAATGCCTTCGCGGAACGATTCATTCAGACAATCAAACACGAATGCCTGAATCATTTCGTCATCATTGGGAGAAAGCACTTCGATTATCTCGTCAACGAATTTGTTGATTACTATCACCGACGGAGGCCGCATCAGGGCGTTGGGAATGAGTTGCTATTTCTGGATGGCGAGGAAGAATCAACAAGGAATGTCGCGTGCGAGAAGAAGCTCGGTGGACTATTAAAGCACTACTATCGAAAGGCTGCCTGAACAATCAAGAAATCTGTTAATCCAATCGATCCGGATTCACTGGTTGCGGTACGCACACATCTCGATTCGCCGCAGAAGCTCTGCTACTCCGGCGACGGCACGCTGATTCATCGCAACATTTCGGACAATAGTTTCCTTCTATATACTTCTCAAAGATCGTTACGGCAAGCACTTACGGTTGGTCAGGGTTTTCGAACAGGGCGAGCTCAGGCAATCAATTCGGCTAGAGGGCCATCCTGCGATTGGAGGTTGAGGTTGGGGTCTTTATGGCCGAAGTGGTTTCGTGGTTTACCGGCGGCGTGGAGGATGGAGTTGTATAGGCCTGCGAAGGTGCGGTGGCCTTGGACATTTGGAGCGGGGTAGTGGATGTATTTGCCGGTTTTGAATTTGTTGTTGATGTTGCCGACGGTGACGAAGGGGAAGTTGTTTTTGTTTGCGGGATGGTGTCGTGCGCCAGAGAAGCTGAGATAGACGATGAGTGTGTTGTCGAGCATTGTGCCATCGCCTTCGGGAATGGCTTTGAGTTTTTTGGCCATGTTTGCGATGAGTTTGAAGTGGTATGCTCGGATGTCGTGTCGCATTTGTCGACCTGTGCTGATGCCCTGGTTTTTGGAGCCGTCGAACCCGCTTTTGCCGCTGGAGCCGTTTTCGGAGAGGTGTCCGACGTGGTGTGTGTTCATTTTGTGTCCGAGGCCTGAGTAGGTTAGGCCGAGGTCGTCGGTTTTGATGGTAACGACGTTGGTGAGACCTGTAATGAGCGCGGCGGTGGCGAGGTCGAATTGTGCTTCCTGTTGGTGGGTTTCGACGTTAGAGGTGTATTTGTTGTCGACGATGGGGGCGTGTTTTTTGAGGTTGGAGATTTTGGACATTTTGATTCGTCGGTCGACGATGGCCTCGTAGCCGGAGAGGTAGTGGTCGAGTTTTTCCTTTTCTACGGCGTTGAGTGTTTTTTTGACGCGTTTGATGTCGCCGATGAGGAAGTCGAGGAGTTTGGAGTCGAGCTGGGAGTCTATTTGTACGTTTTTGTCATCGGAGACGAGGCCGAAGAGGCTTTTGTATGCGAGTGCGGGGCTGGAGAAGAAGGGTAGGTTTTTGTCTTTTCCGAGAGCGGAGATTTTGGGGTATGTGATCATTCCGCCGGGCTTGGTGAAGAAGCCCATGTGAGAGAATGCGGCGGGGAAGAATTTGGAGAGTGCGCCGTCGATTGTTTCGGCCATGGCGCGGTTTTTGCCGCCTGGGTATACGCCGAGTGTGCCGAAGTTGAAGCCGTGGTTTCCGCTGCAGATTCGGGAGGATAGGCCCTGGATGATGTTGACGTGGTCCTTGAGGGGTTTAAGTTCAGACATGGAGGGGGCGAGTTTGAGATCCTTGAGGTCTAGCTCGTTGTATTTTTTTGTGCCGTGACGTTGTGGGGCATCTTCGTAGCCCTGGGGTTGGATACCGTAGGGGCGGAGGCCGTTTTCCTTCATGACGAAGACGAAGCGTTTGGGGAGGTTGTCGGGATTGCCGTCGGCGTGGAGTTTCATGTGTTGGAGGAATGGGGAGAGGGCGATGCCGCCGGCGGTGGCGCTCATTGCTTTGAGGATGTCTCTTCGTTGGTACATGGGGATTGACCTACTTTCGATAGAGGAAGGAGTCAGAGGTTAGGAGTGTGATGAGTGTTTCCTTGAAGCTGCCGTTGGTGGCGAGGTACATTTTGTCCATGGCGATGAGTGTGGGGGAGTCATCGAGTGTTTCGTTTCGTCCCATGAAGTTTCGGAACATGTGTCGGAGGAAGGACTGTCGGACGAGGTTGGATTTGGAGAATTTGGACATCATATGAATGGCGTCTTTGTATTCGCCGTTGAGGGAGGGGTCTGGGCAGTTTTTGATGATGGTGGATTTGATGACGTGCTTTTTGGTGAGGTGAGGTTCTTTGACGGGTTTGGGTTTTCGGCCTTTTCGATTGTCTTTGAGGCTTTGTTGGTATTGCTGGTATTTTTTGAAGTTCTGGAGGTATTCGAGGTGGGTTTCGGTGTTGTCGGTGATTTCCTCAGTGCGGAATCGGCCGAAATGGTCGTATGCTTCGAAGGGGTTTCCGTAGGGGTTCATTTTCCTGTGGCATCGCCAGCATTGTTCGGCGTTGACGATATTGAAGCGTTCGCGGAGTGTTTTGGTGTGGTCTTCGGGTACTTTGGCGTCGACGCCGATGGGGATATCGGGGACGACGCCGGCGAGTAGTTTTTCCTGTATCCATTTGCCGCGTCGGACGGGGTCGTTTTCGAAGTTGAGGCTGAAAGCGACGAGCCAGGCGGGGTGTGTGAGCATCCCCATGCGCTGGCCTTCGGGCATTTTGAAGGGTTGGTTGACGGGGTAGTTCCAGGTGTCTCGGTCGATGTTGTAGGATGACATGTAGTATTTTTGTCGACCGAGGTGTGGTGCGGGGTTGTAATTGTTTTTGACGATGAATTTGTAGTAATCGGTGGAGTTGCCTTTTTTATCGCGTCCCTTTGTTTTGAAGAAGTTGGCGATGTCTTTTTTGGTGCGTTCCTCGCCGAGGTATGCGACGAAGTATTTGTCGGAGCCGAGGAGGGTTTCGATGACGTGTTTGTCGTTTTTGAGTGTGTCGAGGACGAGGATGTCGGCGTCCTTGATGAGTGTGCCGGCGTGGTGTTGGGGATGGATGGCTTCCTCCTTGAAGATGTCTGCGGCTTTGGTGTAGCCGAAGTATTCTCGGAAGAAGCGGAGGATGCGTTGGTATTCGAATTTCTGGCGGTGGTGTAGGAAGCCCCAGTATGTGCCGCGTTCGTCGATTTCGAGGAGTCTTCTGACTTCGCGGGCGACGTCTTTTTTGGTTTTCAGGTTTCCTTCGGAGGCGGCTTTGATGAGTTTTTCATCGGGTTTGGCTTCACGGAGGGCATGGGAGATGGAGAAGGCGAGTTCCCAGGGGCCGAGGTGTCGGCGGCCATCGGGGAGTTTTTGTCCCATGCCGAGTTCCATGCGGAAAATGAATTCGGGGGACATGAGGAGTCCGAGGACTAAGTATTTGGCGCCTTTTTTTCTGCCGCCTAATTTGAGCATGGGTTTGAAGAGTTTTTCGAGGTAGATGTCGCGGTCTTTTTGGGTTGGTGGTCGGAACATGACGGCGGTGAATGCGGCGTCGAAGAGTTGTTGGGTTTCTTCGTGTGTGGGTGTATTGGTGTTGTTGATGAAGGTCTGGAAGTGGGAGTAGATGCGGCGGCCGAATCTGCCGCGGCAGGATCGGTATCGGATGGTGCGTTCTTTTGTTTTTTTGTCGATGTGTGTGTATTTTTCACCGAAGACGATGCGGTCGGCCATGTCGCTGCATGTTTGCATGAGGACATTTATTGTGCCTTCATCGGCGCGGAGGATTGAGAAGTCGGAAATGCCGTTGCCGTTGATGGTGACGAAGGGTTGGGAGTATTGCTCGACGTTGTTGCCATTGCGGTTGCCACCGTTGATGATGCGGTAGAGGTTGGTGTTGTATTCGTTGAAGATATGTGGGCTGATGCGCCAGAGACGGGATTTGGAATATGCGGGGCCTTTGTGTTTTCCACTGAAAAGGTCATTATGATTGACACGATTTCCGTTTGCGGGGAGGAGGAGATCATAGTCGTCTATGCCGCGGCTCATTTTTTTGAGTTCTGTGGTGATCCATGTGACGATTTTGCGGCGTTGGGTCTTGGAGGGCTGAGGTGTTTCTGGCGGGGGCATTTCGTTTAGGGTGAGGAATTCGGCGACCTTTTCCCAGCGGTCCAGGTCTTTGCCGTTGGTGATTTGGCCATCGATGTTGTGGAGCGCGAGGTCGGCTTTTTGTTTTTTCTCGCCGTGGCATTTGGTGCAGTATTTATTCAGGAAGGGTTTGATTTTTTGATTGAAGTGGTTGAGTTTGGTGGGATCAGGGAATTTGGGTTTGGGCGGTTGGGTATTATGGTCTGTGTTTTTTGCGTGTACGTGGAGGATATTCAGGGATGCGTGGAGGGTTATGATGATGATTGCGTATATGAGTTTATGCATGGCGTTTTGTTACTCTATTGTAAATTGATGGGCGGTCTTTTTAGGATTGGGATGTAGCGGGTTGCGTGGATTCGGTTTCTTTGGGCGAATGGAAGGCGTAATTGTTGCTGAGGTTGATTATGTTGGATTATAATGGATAGATGTTCATATTTTGCGCAAAAGAGTTCATATTTTGCGCAAGAACTGGCTGTGTGAAGGAGGCGGATTTTGACTAGGCCATTGCGGGTTGCGATAAATCTGGAGCTGTCTTTGGCGCTGAGACGTCATACAAGTATTTTTGTAGGGACGCAGGAGTATGCAAGGGATTGTGGGCGGTGGGAGTGTGTGGTTGATGAGTTTTCTCGAGAGACGTTGGCTGCGGGGGCGACAGGGAGGTGTCCTCACGATGGGATTATTGCGAGGGCGACGAAGGGGTTGGCGGAAGAGGCGCGTCGGCGGGATGTGCCGTTGGTGAATGTGTGGATAAGTTCGCCGGTTCGGGATTTGGCAAGTGTGTTTCCAGATTGTGCGGCGGCTGGGCGTATGCGGGCAGAGCATTTGCTGTCGCGGGGGTTCCGTCACTTTGGGTGTCTTTCTTTTCGAGGGGATCGTGGGAATGACCAAATTGTTGGAGCGTTCCGACGGGTTGTTGAGGAGAAGGGGTTTGGATGTGATGTTGCGAGGATATCGACGGCTTATCACAATTCGGCGAGCAAGTGGCAGGCGGCGCAGGAAATGATACTGGGGTGGATGGAGAAGTTTGATCCACCGACGGGCGTTTACGTTGCCTCGGATGTGTTGAGTCGAGAGTTTGTACAGTTGTGTCATAATCGTGGTTTGAGAGTGCCGCAGGATGTGGCGATTGTGTCGGGAGATGATGAGCCATTGTTGTGTGAGTATCCATCGCCATCGCTTTCGAGTGTGAATACGAATTACGAGCGTGTCGGGTATGAGGCAGCGCGTCTGCTTGATGGGTTGATGGCAGGCGAGGAATCGCCGACAGTTCCTATATTGATTCCGCCGGTGGGTATTGTGGCGCGGGAGTCGACGGATTTTTTTGCGGTGGAGGATAAGGCGATTGGTGCGGCGTTGGAGTTTTTGTCAAAGAACAGCCATCGGCCGATTGGCGTGGAGGATGTGGTTCATGCGGCGAATACGTCGCGAAGGACATTGGAGAATCTGTTTAGGGATCATCTAGGGCGAACGGTGGCGGCAGAAATTCGGCGATTGCGTATTGAGCGGGCGAAGCGTCAGTTGGCCGGTACGGAGATTTTGATCAAGTCGATTGCGCGGGACGCAGGATTTGGAGATACGAAGCGAATGATTCAGACGTTTCGTCGTGAGGTTGGGATGACGCCGGGTGAGTATCGGCATCATCAGCAGACGCTCACATTTGGTGAATGAAATAGCATGTGGCGGCTTACCGATTGTTACCTCTTCGACAATTGCCCGGTCTCCGTGCATCAAATTTTGTATGCGCTCCAAAATTCCACGACTCATTAATGCTTTGGCCATTGCTTTTGCGCAGGCGTACAAGCGCAACCAGCTCCAACTATTGCTTCTCAATGATCGAGTTCATAGGCACTTACGGTTGGTCAGGGTTTTCTAATAGGACGCTGAATGTCTACAGATATCCATAATCACTTTTTTTGCAAGCGTCGACGTGCCACCAGCTCGGCCTTCTTGTAACGAAAGAGTGGCTTGTTGGCATTAGTGCCTGACGGTTTGGAGAATCGAACGAGCCCAGCACCAGAGCAACGACAGGTTCATCATCGATTGCACCCAACGAGCTACCACACCTAGGACAGAATGTCCTACTGGAAAAGTCAGAACTTCTAAACTTTGACGGCTTACCTCCATTCCCGGTCCATTGAACTGAGTCCCTTGGAAACTCGACCCAAGCCACTGTCAATGAACCGGAGTGGTGTTGGCAGTCTTTGCACGAGCATGTATGAGGTTTAGACGGAGCTCCTATGGCCTTGAATCTAATGTGGCCACATAAGCAACCGCCTTCGTATGTTTTTTCATTAGACATTTAAGAATCTCCGTATGCTGGTAATTCTTTGAGACTTCTGAAAATTCGCCATCCTGAGTGGCTAAAGCCGTAATGGGCTCGCGTTGGTGAAGCTTAAGGTGATTCATCTGCAAAATCATCGTGTTCGAGCGATCACATCATCCGACTTCTCAGCGCAGCGGTAAAGTTGCGCGGGCCGAAATCCTCCGCTTCCATATGGTGCATCAGGCGTGATGCGTAGCGAAATTTGTATGCGGTAACAAGCAGATAGAAATCGATTCAGGTTTTTGTCAGACCGCGACGTCGCACCCACCGCCAGCTCCCCGTTCGAAACCCTCTTCGGAAACTCCTTTTTCAGTAATCGGCCAAGAGTCAAGTGCTTGTCCGTGTTACGCCTCGAATCATTCTGTCAACGAAGCCCTTTTAGCAACACCTCGCTGATTCGCTTCAGTGCTTTGGGCAATTTGCTCCAACCGTTGGTTTCACACAGATCGGATTCACAAGCATTTATGATGGTATAGCTCTTCAAAGAGGACGCCGAAAGTTGTGTGCATGCGTAGGTTTCGCGGACATGAGCAATCTTCAAATCATGCATGTATGAATCTGTTGATATGGTGTCGTTTCCGTCAATTTGTCGGAGATTATGGTTGATTCACGTGAGTTGTAGACGAGAGAGATATGGAAAAAGATTTCGAACAGGGAGGGCATCGTCAACTGATTTCCCGCAAAACAACCGATTTCGATTGTTGGCTTTCCAGAGATCGCTACTGAAAGGATTTCCGTATGGCCAGCGTTTTCGAACAGGACGGGCTAAGCTGTTACAACGATGCAACTTAGTGTCGTTTCATTCGTTTGCTCTGCCATAGTCCAAATGCCTGGTCATCTCGGTCGGCACTGAAAATAAATATTCCCTTGTCAGTTGAAAACGCTGTCCCGAGATTATAACTGCCATCGTTGATGACGCCGTCAATGAGTTTCGGTGGGCCGAAGGAATCCGTTCGGTTTGGACGCGTGCTCCAATGCAAATCGCCTGAGCGGTAGCTTTCTCTTCTAGGTATTGTCCAGATTAACACTAAGCCGTCGGTGGAAATAGTTGGATTCAAAGCGGATTCATTTGCCTTCGTTAACTGATTCAGTCGTTGCCATTTCACGAATGGCTCATCCGTGGTCGCACGCTTGGAGTACCACATACCATCATACGGTTCCGTAGAACCGGGCCCTCGCAGGGCCACGACCAACTCAAGACCGTCGCCCGAAATTGCCGGTTCCTGTCGCCAAGGTGTTTTACCTATTGGCGAGTCTACCTTTAATATCCGCTGTTTCTCCTGATCATGATGGACAGCCCAAATCTGACTGTTTCTTGTAAACAGGATGATTTTGGCATCAGCAGTGATGGTGACGTTTCGCTCGTCAGATGACGTGTTGATGGATGGGCCGAGTTGGACCGGATTACCGAATGGGTGATCGAGCGTTGGTCGCCTGGTCATCCAGATGTCTGTGCCGCCGTATCCTTCCGATCGATTTGAGACAAAATACAACTTGAGACCGTCTTTCGTCAGGGCAGGACTCCCAGTGTAATTCGTGGCATTGATACGATTTGCAAGACGGACGGGTTTGGTCCACTTCCATTCGTCAGACGTCCAAGGTGAGTTCACAGGTGTTTTGTGCAGATCTCCACCTAATCCGGTAGGAGGAGACTCATTTGAACTTGATGATCTTTCCGAAGAAAACCACCCTGTGAATCCTACTAATTCAAGCGTCGTGAAGGTCAAAATAAATGCCAAAAGGCACGCGATGACGAGGCCAATTCCGTTTCTGCGTGCTTTTGCTCGTTTGTCTTTCGAGTGAAGCTCGCGGGCAGGCAGCGTTTTCTCAGTCTTGGTGTGAGTTGCCTTGTTCTCACCGTTCAGGTATACGGGTAGACTTGAGTTCGAACGGGACTGCCAATCTTCCAGGGTGGATGCTATTGCATCCGCAGTCTCAATTGCCGACTGAAAGCGGTCGTCCCGGTTCTTGGCAAGCAGTCGATCAAGCAGATTGATCATGCATGATGGGACATTGGATTTGGATTCAATGTTCTGCTTGTAATCATCTTCGCATATTCGTTTGATCACTGCGATTGTTGAGTCGGCATGGAAAGGGGAGCGACCTACGCACATCGCGAACAGCACGCTTCCAAGGCTGAAGATATCTGTCCTATGATCGAGGGTTTTTCCCCCGGCCTGTTCCGGTGACATGTATTGTGGTGTTCCTCCCACAAAACCAGGCTGTGTCATTGCAACGTCATCGACCGAACGAGCAAGACCAAAATCGGTAATCTTCACTACGTCGTATTCATCTGTGATCAGAATATTGGCAGGTTTGATATCACGATGTATCAGACCCTGTTCGTGAGCGGCAGCAAGTCCCTTTGAGACTTGCAGCCCGATTTGCAATGCCAATTCCACCGGCAAAGCACCGTTTTCTTCGATCTTCTGCTGAAGGGTCTTGCCGTCAATTAACTCCATCGCCAGGAACGGCAGATTGTCGTCCTCGTCGATCGCGTAAATGGTAGCGACGTTTTGATGTGAAATGGCGGCGGCGGCATGCGCCTCTCTCAAGAAACGCTTCCTCGCTGTAGGATTGGTCGCAATCAGTGGGGAAAGGACTTTAACTGCGACGTAGCGATGCAGTTTGCCATCGAATGCCTTGAGAACGATGCCTGACCCACCTTGTCCGAGCAGGGATTCGGCTTCGTAATGACCGATTTTTCCCAAGGAGCCCGGCCTATCGCTTGTTCTGAGGAACTCGAGCGAGGAACATTCCGGGCTGTCCGACGGGTCGGTTATCTGATAGCTGCCGATAATCGCGGGTGTTTCGAGAAACTTACCTAACTCGGTTGATGCTTCAAGTAACCGATCGACTTTCGACCGAAGCGCCGTGCCTGCGCCGCAAATGTCGTCCAGATAAGTCGCTCGTTGGCCGGATGGTTCGAGCTCGAGAGCTCGGAGGAAAATCTCTTTTTCGTCTAAAAAAACCATGGTTAATCTACCCAGCATGCAAGTCGTCCAACGCTAAATGCGTGATTCGATGCCTAAATCCGCCAAAGTTGCATGATGGTATCTAACCCTAGTCCCTGGTGCGGTACGCGCTTTGCAGTTCATTGTAAAGCCATGCGCGTGCATAAGCCCACTCGCGTTCTACAGTGCGCAGTGGAACATCCAGTGCATTTGCGGCCTCCTTCATGGTCAATCCGGCAAAAAAACGTAACTCCACCAATTTTGCTGCCTGTTCATCGTGCTCGGCGAGTCTGGATAGCGCGTCATCCAATGCGACCAGATTTTCATCACTCTGAGCATCATGTATTTGGTCCAAATGCAATTCCACCCGTGCGTGATCTCCACCTCGCTTAGCCGTTTTCTTTCGACGTGCATTTTCGATAAGAATACGTCGCATCGCCTTGCCTGCCGCACGGAAAAAGTGGCCCTTTGACTTCCAGGTCTGCGGATCATGTTGGCCCACCAGCCTGACATATGCTTCATGAACAAGCGCCGTGGGTTGCAACGTATGTCCCGGGCGTTCACTGTTAAGTTGTCGCGCCGCTTCGCGCCGTAGCTCGATGTAAACAAGCGGGAGCAACTCATCGGTTGCCGAATCTTCGCCAGCTTCGATTGAACTAAGAATTTTGTCCAGTTCTGGCATGTTGTCCTCTTAAAAGCCTCGAGCGGCATTATAACGGGTAATGTCTGTACAGGGGTTCTGATTGGCGTTACGCATCTGCTTAATCTTGTATTTTTTTGCTCAAGTTGGCGGGTTTCCTCCAAAAATCTCGCACGGGTTAGTAGTGAAACGGCTTTCACGAAAGTTTCCCGCTTGTTTCTGGGTATGGGCGTAAATTCAGACGAGAGATGTAGCGACCGTAAAACCGGCAAGAGAGACGCCATATCAATTAGGGATTCAAGAGTGCCCCGTGTTGAGCACTTGATTGGCATGCGGGATTGATACGGGGTTGCTTCGACATAGCGACATGATTTTTGCGAACCCGTCTATGAAGTTGATTCAGTATGCGGTTTCTTCTCGGCCTTATGCAGAGTTTTTATTTTGGGTTAAACGTAGGCAAGATTGGCGCTTTTGTAAGGCGATCTTGAAATGGAACTTAGGGATTCAGATTTTACGTGAAAGACAAGGATATTGAGTTATGATGAAGAGTTTTCTTCGATCCAGGATGGGCACACGGGCAAGGTGTCAGCGTTCACAGATTAGACTTACTGACCGTTGGCTGGGAATTCAGGATCTTGAACCTCGTTTGCTGTTGTCGGGTGATGCGTGGGGAATCCATCTTGAGGGGGAGGTAAAGGAATGGCAATCTGAGTCGGGAGTTGAATCGTCTTCGATTTTCTCGAACGAATCGGCGTCTGGCCCGTCGGTCGAGACCGACAAGCCGGATTATGCGCCGGGAGCAAACGCAATCATCACGGCACGCGGGTTTGATCCGGGTTCGACCTTGCGTTTCGAAATCCGAGACGATCCTAACGATCCCGGCGACGATGGTGATGCGGATGTTTATGCGCCGATCATCGTGACCGACGGGAGTGTGGATGACCTCGACGGTGTCGTCGACGGCCAGGTGACAACGCAATGGCTTGTCCCAGCGCAGATCGATCCGAACGTCCCTGCCGATGCGTTTCATGCAACGCTGTTGCTGGACGTGACGGGTAGTGGCGGAGATCAGATATGGGGCACTTCGGATGACCAATCCGCCTCGACCACGTTCACTGACGCGGCGCCGGAAGCTAACATCGGCTTCAGCACGGATCGGGTCTCCGAGAGTGTGGCGTTTCTCGGTGGTAAAGTATTGAACTTGGATGGAACGGACGACTATGTGGGCCTCGCATCCGGCGACGCTACGTTCGATGCACTGAGCACGATTACCGTGGAGGCATGGATCAAGGTCGATGCGTTTGACACGCCCTGGCAAACGATCATTTCGAAAGGGGACCAATGGGCAATCACTCGCAATGACAGTTCTGATTTCCTCAGCGTTACCGCTGCGTCGGTGTTTCAGGTCGACGGATCCATTAACGTCAACGATGGCAACTGGCATCACGTCGCATTGACCTATAACTTTAATGTGTTGTCCCTTTATGTTGACGGCCAACTGGACGCTCAGAGGACCTGGTCGGGTACTGCTATTCCCATACTCCCGACCGATGCAGAGGCATGGATAGGCGGGAGTGGTGGTTTTGGAGGTATTGGGACGGGGGACCCCAACAATACGGGCAGATACTTCGAGGGGATGGTCGATGAGGTGCGCATCTGGGATCGTGCGCGCACCGCCGCCTCTATTCAGCAGACCATGAATGCACCACTAAACGGCGATGAAAGCGGCCTGGTGGCCTATTACAACTTTGATGACGGCACGGCGACGGATCAGACCGGCGGCGGCAGTGACGGCACTTTGAATGGGGGGGCGACGTTTGTAGAGACGGAGCCGATATCGCCTATCGGCTATGTGGAGGTTGTGCTCGACTCGGCGGTAACCGCTTCGCCGGGTGTGATCCTCAACTACGAAATCTCCTCGGGGAGCACGGCGGTTCAGGGAGAGGATTTCTATTCCTCGCAGCTCGATCTGGTGACGGTGGACGACAATAGTCCGACCAATTCGGTGTTCATTGCCGAAGGGGAAGACAGAGCTCGAATTTACGTTTCGGCCCTGCCGGACGCCATTAGTGAAAACAGTGAGACTGTGATCATTACGTTGAAGGCGGACACTGATCCGTTCGGGAACGGGATGGGGTACTCGGTAGGGAGTTCGTCGTCGGCCACCATCAAGATTTTAGATGGCAAGACGCATTCACCGGGTATTGCATTGGCCAATGTTTTTGGTGAAAACGCCCAAAGTGTCGGCTTGGTCAGCGACACCACAGGAGTTGCCGAAGGTTGGGTAAAACTCACCAGCGAACCGACCGCTAATGTGACGGTGAACCTTAGCCTCAGTCCGGCCAATGGCTCGTTAAGCAGTCCGTCGCTGACTTTCACGCCCGCAAATTGGGACCAGCCTCAAAAAATCAGCATCACCGGACTTAGCCAGTGGCTCGACGATGACGACAACGCTGAATCCATCACTTCCCTGAGCTTAACTGCCACCGGTTATACCTCCGTCATTGGCGTGAATGTCTTGGACGACGCGGACAGGGTTAAAGTCATCGTTGATGAGGGCGGCGAAACTCAGATTCTCCCGCCGACGGTGAGTGTCCGGCGTACCGGGGACGCGGGTGAGGGGCAGATTCTACCAGGGGTATTTACTGTTTCGTCGGACGTGGCGGCGCCGGCGGACGGACTGCGCGTGCGCTTTAAACTCGACGAAGGAGCCGGATCGGTCAACTCACAATACAGCGTGCTTGCGACCAGTTTCTCCGGAACGACTGGTTATGTCGACATTCCAGCCGGCGAATTGTCGGCGACGATTCTGATCGATGCTGTCGATGATGCCATCGACGATGGCAATACGCTCGTGGGCGTCGATCTTGTTACTGATTCGGCGTACACGATCGATGCGGCCAATGCCGGTGCGACGCTTAACGTGGTAAACGATGACGTATCAGCGATTGAAATGGCGCGGCTTGTGAATATCGCGAGTCTTGACACCAATTTCGAGACCAGCGTCGTTGTGGATGACCTGTTTGATGTCGAGATCACGAAATTCTCCCGGATAGCCACAGGAGCATCGGTCACGGTCAGCATTGCGCTCAAGCAGGCGCCGACGACAGGCGTGACCCTGACCGCCAGCGATTCGAACGGCACGGCGTCTAAGGCGCTCAATTTTACGACGTTGAATTTTGCTACTCCCCAAACGGCGGAATTGTCTCTGGCGCGGGCGACCGACACCGGACTTGACCTTACCATCACCACGAATGCGAACAGCGATACGACGTATGGCAGCCTGGATATTGATCTTCCGTTCCGTCAATTGGGCGTACCGTTCGATTCGGAGACCTTGATTACGACTTCCGAGAAGGGCGACAACTTCACGTTTGGTGTCCGTTTGAGAAGCCAGCCCACCGCCAATGTGAGTGTGGCCTTGGCTTCGACGGATAATTCAGAAGGCTCGTTGAATAAGACTCTGACATTTACCTCCTCGAATTGGGACACCTATCAGGTTGCGACGGTGGTCGCGCAGGATGATGTCCTGGATGATGGAGATAAGACGTACAGCATTTCGGTCGACGCCACGAGCAACGATGGACAATTCAACGGTGAATCCACATCATTCTCGGTGACGAATCAGGATGACGACACGGATGTTCAACCCGGTGTGAGTGTGGCCAATGATGCGCCGATTGTCGCCAGCCTGTCCACCGTGGCGCATGCTGGTAATGTGGCGGGTGAAGGCGGTAACCCTGGAAAATTTGACATTATATTGAGCCAAGCGGCGCCGGCCGGTGGTATCACTGTGCGATATATCCTTTTTGAGGATACGGCTACACTCGCCGACGTGGACGTTGCAGCGTTTTACCAGCGTACGGGCGATTTCAATCCGCTGTCATCTGATCAGATCGGTACGCTTTCGACTACCGGGACCGTGTCCAGCCTGTCGTTTGGTGACTTGGACGGCGATGGTGACCCGGACGCTTTGTTGAGTCTGTCCAACGGTACGACCAAGTATCTGGAGAACATGGGTACAGCGCAGTTGCCTGACTTTCAGATCAACGATACCGACAATCCATTGTCGGGAACCGCAGATCTTGGTTCGGCGATGGGTGATGTCGATGGCGATGGGGATCTGGATGTGATCCAAATCACGAGTGGTGGAAACGCGGTTATCTACTTTGAAAACCAGTTGGACGGTGGAACACTGGGTTTCAGTCAGAAGACCGGCACGGCCAATCCTTTCGGGGACCTGACGCTTTCAAATGCGGTCACGCCTACGCTGGTAGATATTGATGATGACGGGGAGTTGGAACTGTTCATTACGGGGACGGGCGCAGGAAGCACTTACTATCAGCCTAATAGTGGTGGAGACTACGTTGCTGGCTCGGTCAATGAGAATCCTCTTGATGGTGTGGCCACTGGTTCGAATCTGGGATTGAACTTCGCGGATATGGATGACGATTCGGACCTGGACCTGGTGGTCGGTTCGGGCTCCGGCATGCAGTATTTTGAAAATGTGGGGCTTAGTACCGCAGCCGACTTTGTAGAGAGAACGGGGGCACTGAGTCCTGTAGACGGAATTACCGGCACGAACCAGAAACCGGCTTTGGTCGATCTGAATGGGAGTGGGGCGTTGGATCTGTTCCTGGGTGGTGTTGCCGGCGGCACGGTCGATCTTCGCTACTTCCAGTCGGCGCAAGTCCAGGAAGCATTCATTGCCGGGGGGCAATCCAGCGTGACTGTCGATATTCCGGTCATCGATGATGTGATTGACGAAGGAAGCGAGAGTCTGGGCGTTGCGCTTGTGTCGCAGATCTCGCAGAGCACGAACGTCAAAGCAACGGGTGCCTTTGCCAGTCTGGACACGACACTGACGATTAATGTCGGTGCCGCGCTGGACGGCGGCGGGAACGTTGGCTTGCAAATTGACAGTGGTGAACAGTTGGATACATACGTTCTGCCCGCAGGGACTTCACTCACCTTCAGTGGCGGCGCCACCGCCACGGTCGATGCCGATACAATCATCAACAATACATCCGCGACTCAGGTCGCAGTGACCACGGCCGGTAGTATCTCGGCGGCGGAAACAACAAATCTGAGCGTCACCGTCGGTCGGGTCCCCCTCATCGTTACGGACGTGGATACGGAGAACCTTGCGTTGGCTTCGGGAACTGTGCTAGCGTTCTCGGATGGTTCGCAATTGACGGTTACATCGGCGGCGGTAATTTCGCAGAGAGACGTAGCCGACTATAACGCTGATGGCGTGATCGATTCTTCGGACTACGGAACCTGGGTCACCAATTTCGGCACTTCGGGCCCGATCGCCGATGGCAATGGTGACGGTATCGTCGACGCCGCCGATTACACGATCTGGGCCAATCGCAATGGCACGAACGCGAGTACGTTTGTTACGGGTATATTGACGTCGGGCACGACGATTGCGAAGGATTCGACGGCGGTGGTTGGGAATCCGGGCTATCGCGTTGCCGCGAATCTTATCGTTACCGCCGCATTCGATGGAACGAACGTGGGGTTGAAGATCGACGATACGGCGTTCGACTCATTTACTTTGGCGGCTGACCAAGTGTTGCGTTTTGACAATGGCGCAAGCGTGACCGTCGATGCGAACACGCCCTTGAATGGTACAACCGGTGTTTCCGTCCCTGTGACGCTTGCCGAGGGCAGCACGGTCACCTCCATTGCGGTTTCCGAAGGCAGCTCCACAGGTGATTTCTTTACAGGTGTGGGTCTGGAAATTACCAACATTGACGGTCTGCTCGATGGCTTTTTGAGTCTGAAGGTGGCTCAGGGGTCTTCGCCGTTCACGCTGGTCGTAGGGACTGAGCTTACGTTCAGCAACGGTTCGACGACAACTATCGAAAAGGATGAAGAAACACGTACCGAATATGTGATTACCGATTCTGCTTCGACTCTGGTCGCGATTGATCCAGTGGCCACAAGCAATCCCCCGGTTAGCTCCCTGTCGATAGGTGACACAACGGACGTTGCGGGTTCGGAAAACGTTAGCAGCACAATTCTCGAATTCAATGACAACGATACGGCCGGTGTAACGGTGACGAGCAGTGGCGCGACGACCAGAGAAGACGGTACGCTGCAGCCCACCATCGACGTTGTTCTGCAAACGCAACCGAAGAGTACGGTTTTGGTTTATCTGGGCACGAACGCAAGCGAGGCCGTACTTTCCGATAGCAACCAGAGCGAGCAGAGTTTCGTTCAGTTGGTGTTCACACCGCAAAACTGGAATGTCGCGCAAACCGTCACGGTCGATGGTGTGGATGACGCGATTGATGATGGAGACGTTCCATACGATGTGCGTATCACCGTTGTTAGTGAGGACACCGAATATACCGATGACGTCGTGCCGATTGTTCCGTTCCAGGAATTTAATCCACTGATCGACGACTCCTCGGAATTCACGATCGATGATCTGATCGTCCGCGATACGACCGTTCCTGAAGACACCGTGCTTTCGTTTACCAATGGGGCCAAGATAAAGGTTGAGTTGCAAGATACCGAGCTGGACAATTCCGGTTTTGGCACGATCGCGTATAGCGGCATCCAAGGGCCAAACACGATCAGTGTCAATGACGTTGCAACGGTGTATGACAACTTTGATCGTGCGGTTGAAGTGAAGACGGCGTACGACTCGCAGAGTGGTACCATCGGTCTGCAACTTTCGACTGACGGCCCATTCCGGGAGATCGATCTGGTTCCCGGAAAGAAACTGACATTCAGCAACGGAGCCGAAGCGACGATCAATTCTTCGACTTCGACGATTACACTCAGAGATGATACTGTAACGAGTGTTGCGATTACGTTGACCAGTGGGTCGGCCATACCTGTCTCGGAGGGGGCTTTCTTCGCAAGCACGACCATTAACGTGACCACCAGTGAAGTCGAAACGACCACGGAGAACAACGGCGATATCACCAGAAAGCTCTTTTTGCGTCTACAGCTCGCATCCGGCGGCGGCACCAGCAGGATTCGGCTGGCGGATCGAAATGACTCCATGTACTTCAGTAACGGAGCGGTGGGGAGTTTTGTGGGCGCCGGACTGGAAATCACCACTTCAGCGCCGATGGCCAAGAAGCAAATTCTGATCCAATCGGGCTCTGACTCAATTACCACGTCCGAGACGGCCATTCTCCGGAATGCCAACGTCGTTACCGCAGACGATCGAACCAATATCGATGTTACCTCGGCACTCTCCGGAGGCGTGGTTGGCCTTCGATTGGCTCCAGGCCAGGGGATCAGCTCGGCAATGTTGCTGGCCGGTAAGGAACTGCGATTCTCCAATGGCACGATCGCCACGCTGGATGCAGACGTGACGCTGACGCCGGGCTCGGCGACTAACGCCACAGTCACGCTTACACAAGGCACAGCGATTTCCACCTCTGAGACGACGTTCTTCGAAGAGAATCTGGTTGTCACCGAGGCATTCGATGGCGCGGGTTCCATCGAAATGCGCATCGATAACGACCTGATCGGATCGCTCACATTCCTGGCGGGGACCGACCTTGAGTTCAGCAACGGCGCCGTCGCAAAACTGGGCAGCGATACGACATTTACCCATACGTCAGATCAGGCCGCCGGGATAACGATCGACCCGGCACGACTTACCTCCAAGGGCACGGCTCACTTCCGCGAAGACCTGGTGGGTGACTTGTCGTTTACGAATATCGACGACGACGGGGCCGGCATCAAGGTATTCCAAACTGATGCGGTCGTGGCGGTCACCGAAGGCTATTCCAACAACTTCTTCAGTTTGGTTCTCACCAGCGAACCGACGGACCCGGTCGAAATCACCTTGACGCCGTCCGATGATAACATTCGGCTTCAGGATGAGTTCATGGGCGAAGCAGTGACGGTGACGTTTGACGCGGACAACTGGGGAGTTGCCCAGACCATCGAAGTGACTGCGGTGGATGATACGGTCCTCGAATACGATCACATGAGCTCCGTCAGTTTTGCAGTGAGTACCAACGACAGCGTTTACAGCAGTACAACGGTGCCCAATGATGTCCAGGTATTCATTCAGGATGACGAGTTGCCGACGGCCAGCGTCGTCACCGTCGCAGGCGCCATTGAGGCCAATGCCCCGGGATATTTTGTCGTGGAACTGGATCAACCGGCGCCCACCGGGTTTGATGATACCGGCATTCTGGTGTCTTACACCATCGGCGGCACGGCTGATGCCGACGGAATGGGAACGGAAACCGAAGATGTCCAACCGATTACGGGAACGGCGCGTATCGCCCCGGGTCATACCCGTAGTCCGTTAATCGCCTTTCCTATCGACGACTTCAAAGCTGAAGGTGTCGATCTCAAGGTAACCAGCAGTTACGACAGCAGTAGCGACACGACGATTACCCTGGGCATTGATGTGGCTCCGTTTACGATTGGCGTTGGGGGTTATAACTCGACCAACGGGACCGTTCAGTTGCAACTTGACAGCAGGGTTGCCGGAACCGGGGAGACAACCATTCTGAGCCAGGGAACGACGCTGCTATTCGCGGGGACGACGACCGCCACGGTGACCGAGACCATCATCGTCGGTGAAGACACTGCGGTTACGGTACCGATCACCCTTTCAGGCGCCGCATCGGATGTTGTCGTGGGCGCCAAGTCTTACCAGCAAGTTCCCTTGCCCGCCGGTTCGGAATTACAATTTGATGGTGGGTCCGCCGTCCGCGTAACTCAAAATGCTTTGATCTCCAACCAAACGGGGACAGCCGTCAGCGCGGAGCTTGCCCAGGGAGCGTCAGCGCAGCTTGCCGCCGATACAACCACGACCCTCCCCGGCGAGTCGATCGTCGTGACGCTCGATGCTGGGGACGACTACCAGATCGGCAGCGCGAATTCCGCAGCGATGTTTATTCTTGACAATGACAAGCCGGGTGTCCGAGTCGTCAAGAGCGGTACTGAGACCACCCTGATTGAAAATGATGGGCAGGCAAGTCTTTTCGTGTCTCTGCTCAGCCAGCCCTCGAGTAACGTGACGATCACCCTGGACGACATCCAGACCGTACGTGTCCTTGGTGTGGACCAAGCCTATTCAGCGGGCCTAACCTCCATAGGTATCGAGATCAAAGACACATTGGCTGATTCTCTGCTGCTTCCAGCGGGCACGTATTCGTTTGGCGGGAAATCCGTACAGGTGACGACTGCAACGACGATTTACTCGGACAAAGTCACGAGTGTGGACGTGACAGCACTCGCCTCGGAGATCGGCGCCACCGATACAAGCGACTATACCTATTCAGAATTCACTTTTCTTAACTCCAGCGATTCACTCACATTTACCCCCGACGACTGGTTCCGGCTCCAGGAAGTTACCATTGTCGCTCCCGATGACAACGTGGTCGAAGTGGGAGATTACCATACCACCGACCTTACTTTCTCATTGGCGAGTACGGACCCGAACTACAACAACCTTGATGTGACTAATGAGACGATCAATGTCATTGATCGACGGCTCGATGTGACCGAAACCTATCGATCGCTGAGTCAGGGCTTTCTTGCGTTGGAAGACAGTCTTAACAATGTCAGCCTGCCGATCATTGGCGACTTCGGCAGTGTGGCGCCTCCGATTATTTCGCAATTCCTCGAAGACGTGATTAAGGAAATTCGCACGGCGGACAATCTTACGACCGACTCGCTGGCTGATGCGTTTACCACAGTCATTAATGATAAGATCAAGGTCGATCAATTCAGCTTTGAAGTCACCGGTATTGCAAATGACGAGCTTACTTTCCTGCTGACATTCGCTGACTCAGAGAGTACGAAAGTCGAGTTGAACAGCGACCTGGGATTGGAAGCGCTTAACATCGGGATTGAAACGAATGGGGATGTCACGCTGGGCGTGGACTATGAGGTCTCACTCGGATTCGGCATCAATACATCCAGCGGGTTCTTCCTGAATACGGATGAAACTTTCTTTAAAGTCGCTGCCGGTTTGGATATCAGCGACGACTTTTCCGCCACTGGCACCCTCGGGTTCCTGCAGCTGGACATTTCTGACGGGGTAGACCCGGTTGATCTCGTGGTCACCGAGGCTTTTGCCGAGGACGAAAACGATTCGACCATCGGAAGCCTCTCGCTCAAGATCGATACCGGCGGCCCGGATACCTTTACACTCGAAGCGGGAACAGTCATCGAGTTGGAGAAAGATGGTGACGTAACGCTGGTGACCGTGACCAGCGACACGGAAATTGATAAGGCCGGTGTCTCGGTGGATGTCGAAAACGTTTCAGGAACCGTCGCGGTTAGCGCGACCGGTACTGTGGGAGATACGGAGGGCTCTGGAATCGGGGCTTCATTCGTGGTCACGCTTGAAGATGATGATGGCAAGCTGACGCTGCCGGAGTTGGTAGGTTCGCGAGCAGGCAATCCGTTCGATTTCATTTCCTACGGTTTTAGCGGTGAAGCTGTCCTCGATCTGGATATTTCCACCACCGTATCTGGCAATAGCGCCTTCCCGTCATTCTCATTCAACCTGCAGAGCAATTTGCCGCTATTCAATTATGGCAATGAGTCAGATGCCGGCGCGGACGACGCGCCCACCCTGACGGTCTCAAGTGGCGGCGGTTTCACCAACAAGGCTGAAGGCGCGTCCACCCAACTAACCTTGACGACCGACGGGGCGGATGCGAGGCTCACCAAGGGGACACAGCTCACCTTCACAGGCAACAAACGCGTGATCGTTGCAAAGACCGTCACCGTCACGTCAAGCGATACCGTCGTCGAGGTGACGGTCATGGATGACGGTGACGCGGTTGACGAAAACGTGACGATTGGCAATGGCGCCACCGCTGCGCTTGTAACCGGCAAGTTCGATCTGCAATTCAACGATATTACGCTTGATCTTGGTGAATTCGTCACCGACCTACTTGGTCCAATCATCACCTCGATCAATGGCATCGTCGAGCCTATTCGACCGGTGATCGACGTGCTGACCAGTGAAATTGAGATCTTGTCGGAAATCGGGCTTGCGGATACCTTTGACCAAGATGACGATGGCGCCGCAACGGTAATTGAAGTTGCGCTGACTTTGGCCGGTGGATTCACGAATGGTAAGACGGCTGCGAAGTTCACCAAATTTGTCAACGCCGTCAGCGGTGTGATCGAACTGGTTGATTCCCTGGCTGATCTGGAGTCCAGTATTGCGGGCGGCGACAATCTCGCAATCAACTTCGGCTCGTATCAGTTGCAGAGTTTCAAGGGTGCAAGTGCTTCAGAGGATGCAGGATCCGTCGATGCCTCGTCGGGTGACACTTCGAATTTGAGCTCGGATGCCAGTAGCCAGACGGGTAATTCCGGAAACAGCAAGGTCTCGAAATTCTTCGGCAGCCTCGATAAGTTGGGCATTTCGATCGATGTCCTTGAGAATCCGCTCAGCGTAATCGAGTTCTTCCTCGGCCAGGATATTGACCTGGTAACCTGGGATGTGCCTGAACTTGATCTCGGTTTCACCATTCAAAAGTCGTTCCCCATATTCCTGGGTATTAACGGCGTTCTTAAGGGTGAATTCAACGTCTATTCCGATCTGGTATTTGGTTTCGACACGGTCGGCTTACGCAAGTGGCAGGAAACAGGATTTGCCGCCGCCGATTCCTATCTTATTTTCGATGGCTTTTATTTGAGCGACGTTGATCCCGTTACCGGCGAGGATGTGGATGAGTTAACCCTCGATGCCACGATCGCCGTTGGTGCAGAATTGAACGCGGTTGTTGCCACCGTCGAAGCGTTGGGAGGGATCAACGGTACGGCGGGGCTGGATCTGATTGACGTTGGTGAATTCTCAGGCGAGAGTGACGGTAAGATTCGCGGATCGGAGGTAATTTCACGGATTACCCGTCCCCTGGAGTTGTTCCAAATCGCGGGCAAGGTAGACGCTTTCCTTGAGATTGCGGTGAAGGTTGGTATCAACCTTGGTTTCTGGTCGATTCAAACCACGGTGTTTGAACAGGAACTCGCCCGGGTTACGTTGTTTGAATTCAGCCTTGGCGGCGGAGCCCCTGCCACCGCATCCTCGGGGTTGACCCAGTCGGTGGCCGTGGTCTCCAGCGAGCCGGTTGACTTTGAAGTTAGCGCATCCATGGTAGCGGAGGAGGCTCCAGCCCCTCTTGTCGAAGAGCCGCTGGTAGCGTTGGCCGAAGAGACGCCAACATCCCTCGTCGAATCGCTCGTCACCCAAAGCGCTGTCGCAACGTCGGAACCGTCGTTAGACGTTACCGCGATCCACCTCGGCAATGGACTCATCCAATACACCTTTAATGCCAACAATAACCTCGGCGGAAATGTTTATGCCCAGATATCAGCACAGGGCGGCCCAGGTGCAATCGTCCAGGTGGAGGCCGGCGACTCAGGCGCCATTGACTTCCTCACGGAGGCTAATCTGGCTGACACGTCCGATACAACCTATCAAAGCGGAGGCGGCAAGGATTCCGACAGTTGGTGGAACGATGTCGCCTTTGGCAGTGCTCAACAAGGCCCGTCCTTCAACGGTGCTGTAGGCGGTCAGGTCAATAGTAACCTTTATCAGTTCTCAGGCGGCACGACCAACCTTCCGTTGGGCGTTTCGAGCCAGACGTTTTTGGGGCAGATTGTTGTTCAGGACCTCTCGCTTGCATCATTACCCATCGGGCCTGTCATCGTGGGCAGCGAGGGCAAGGCCCAAATCAATATCGTTAATCCGGATTCGGATCCGTTGAAGAACAGTCTGATTGCCGCCGATGGACAGACGTTCTCGATAACCGGCAGTTATGGCGTGATCAATCAGCCGCCGAAGGTGGCCAATCCGATCGAAGACATCGTGGTCTTTGAGGACGCTGAGGATTACATACTCAGTCTCTCTTCAGTCTTCACTGATCCGGAGGGTGACGTGCTAACCTACGGTTTTTCCACTACCAATACTGGTTTGTTCGATCTGTGGTTGGTTCCTGGGGGTAGGTTTGGATTCGATTTCGTGGAAAACCAATATGGTTTTGCGACGGTTACTTTCACGGCTACGGATACCAGCGGCCAATCGGTTTCCGACACCTTTAACCTTACCGTAAATCCCGTGCCCGACGCGCCCACCATCACCAGTCCGGTTTTGGTTGAAGTTGCCGAGAACCAGATATTTGCAGTTGACGTCCAGACGACCGATCCGGACGGCGAGACGGAAGGCAACGGCCTGACTTATGCCCTGACCGGAGGCACGGACCAATCGTTATTCACCATCGACTCAAATACCGGCATACTGACCTTCAATGACGCTCCGGACTTTGAGAATCCCGGTGATAGCGATGGGAACAATGTCTACGACCTACAAGTCACTGTAACCGACACCACTGAGTTGATGGATGTGCAGGAAATTGCCGTGGCGGTGACCGACATTAACGAAGCGCCAACGTTGGAGATGAGTGCGGTTGCGTTCATTCTTCCGGAGGATTCCACGAGTCAATTTGTTATGGCGCAGATCACTATTACCGATGATGCGTTGGGAACGAATATTCTTAGTTTGCATGGAGAGGATGCCGCGCTGTTCGAGGTGGTAGGTACGGCACTATTGCTCAGGGCGAATTCGCCACTCGATTTTGAGACCAATCCGCAACTTGATGTAATCGTCCAACTGGATGACCCTGACGTTGGCACCACACCTGATGCGGCATTGGAATTGGCTTTCTTTGTAACGGATGTCAACGAAGCACCGGATGTGCAGGTTGATCTTGCCGATTCCGTCCCTCTGGACGAGAACACGGACACGTCTATTCCCATTTTGGTTGGTGCAATTTCGATCGTCGATGACGCTCTCGGGACCAACACGCTGAGCCTGAGCGGAACGGATGCCTCACTCTTTGAGATCGTTGGCAGTAACCTCTTCCTGAAAGCAAACACCGTGCTTGATTTCGAAACCAAGCCCTTCCTCGACGTGATTGTCGCCGTGGATGACACCTCGATCGGTACCACGCCGGACGCCATAAGTCCCGCTCTGATCCCAATTACAAACGTGAACGAATCACCCTTCATAAATACGCCCATCGGCGATGGCATCACGGTGGTCCAGGATTCCGCAAATACCGTACTGGATTTGTCAAGTGTATTTGGGGATCCGGACGGAGATGCACTGATTCTTTCGGCGATCAGTGGGGACGACAGCCTGGTCACCGCTTCGATCATCGGCACGCAACTGACACTGGCGTACCAGCCCGGCCAGTTTGGATCGACGACGATTTCCGTTAACGCCACTGACGGCAGCCTGTTTGTGAATGACACCTTGGTGGTAACCGTTCTCGAAGACAACGATTCGGACGGTGTGAGCAGCACGGTAGAGGATGCCAACCCCGAAGGCCCGGATGGCAATAATGATGGACTGCCCGACAGCACCCAATCCAACGTCGCTTCTCTGCCATCGAATACTTCCGAAGCACAATATGTGACTTTGGAGTCTTCCAGTGGAACCAGTCTTGATAATGTTGAGGCGACAACAAATCCTTCACCTGCTGACGCACCGGTGGGGGTCAGCTTCCCAACAGGCTTCTTTGATTATCAACTCGTAGGCCTGGCACTCGGCGTACCTGCCACTGTCACAATTCACCTACCGGCCGGCACGAACGTCAACACTTTCTACAAATACGGTTCAGAGCCGGACAATCCGCTTACGCCCGCAGATGAAACCATCCCGCACTGGTATAACTTTATCTATAATGGAGTTACTGGCGCACAGTTCTTCGACGACGATTCCAATGGCGACACCGACCGCATCGTCCTCCACTTCGTCGATGGCCAACGCGGCGATGACGATCTCACCGCCAACGGTGTGATCGTCGACCCGGGTGCGCCCGCCTTCAATCCAAACCAGGCGCCCACCGTCGCCGATCAAAACTTCGAAATCGCCGAAAACGAAACCGTCGTCGGCCAGGTTACCGCGGATGATCCCGATCTCCCAAATGACACGCTGACATACAGCATCGCCGGCGGCGATGACAGCGACAAGTTCGAAATCACGAGCGATGGCACGTTGAGTTTCATCGCCGCTCCCGATTACGAGAATCCATCCGACACCAATGGCGACAATGTCTACGAAGTTGACGTTCAGGTCACCGATACTGCCGGCGCTAACAGCACGGCGACGATGACCGTTGCCGTGACCAATCAAACCGCCGTGATCAGCGGCCTGGTCTTTGTCGATGCCGACGGCAATGATGCCTTCGATGGTGGCTCTGAATCAGCCATCGATGACGTGACAGTCGACCTGTTAATGGATGCACATGTGATCGACACCGATGTAACCGAATTGGGCGGCGTGTACGCCTTTGAAGTTGATGATGAATTTGGTACTTATGTCATTCGTGAGCATCAACCCACCGGTGTGGACGATGGAAAAGCACTCCTCGGCGATGCAGGTGGAACGATACTGTCTCCCAATGAGATGCAACTCACCCTGAACGGCGATGATGCATCGGATTACGACTTCGCGGAAACCTCGCAGGACCTCGAGCGCGGTGATACCGCGACCATCGGGTTCTGGCAGAGCTGGCGTGGTCGGTCTTTGATCAAGAAGGGTGGCGATGATCTGGTGACCTGGCTGAACGACAACTTTGGCAACATTTTTGGTTCGTCCTTCTCCACAGCCGAGGAAGTAGCCAGATTCTACAGGACCGAATTCTTTAAGAAGAAGTTCAGAGGCTTTTCATTCAGACATTGGTTCAATGCCTCGTCCAAGGTCGATGCACAATTCATGGCTGCGGCATTTGCAGCCTTCTTCACGAGCAGTAACCTCGCAGGAGACGTCGCTGAACGCTATGGCTTCAACGTAACCGACACCGGCATCGGCGCCAAGGTTGTAAATGTCGAGGATAATGGATCAGCATTCGGCGTAGCGGACAACACCGACATGACTATTCTGGCCCTTCTCTTGGCCACCAACAGCCTGACCGGCGCGGATAACGATGAGGACGACAACGACTACAGCCTCATTTACGACACCAACGGGGACGGAGTCATTGATTCCAATGAACGGATACTTCGCGCCATGGCCAATGACATCTACAAGGATATCAACCGATCCGGTCGCTACCGCCTGTGGTGGTGCTGAGTCTTCGTCGAGGCAGGTAAATTGAATAAAAGCTCACATGCCTCGTATGGATTGAGAACTCAGCGGACCTGAAACCCCTCGTTTTCAAGCCGTAAGGGCTCAAAACTTGGCCGAACGAAGACCGCGGCTTTTCAGAGGGATTTCTTCCTGATTTGTGCGGGATTTTGGGTCGAGATTGGCAGTCGATTTGCGGCGTGGCACGCCAATTCTTCACGCCAACAGCTACCAAGTTACTCACAAGGATTTCGTCTCATACTCATTTGCCAACCACGTCGGCGCAGCGCCGCAGCAACACCATCTCAAGAATGCACGTTTAATCATTCAAGATCGCGTTACCCAGCCTCACCCGAATGCGTGAACAGACCCCATAACCCGCCACAAATGTGATATTTCGTTTTTCATTGCTCGTATTGGGCCGTGGAATTGCCTATGCGGGGTGCTCGTGCGCCGGTATAATGTTGTTGGTGGGCATAAGTTGCTTTCAATGGCCGATTTAGGAACCATTCTGCGGGCGATCGAGGCTGGCGAGACGTCGGTGACTGACCAATTGCTGCCGTTGGTTTATATGGAACTGCGCCGCGAAGCTGCGTGGCAGATTAATAGCGAACGGCCGGGGCACACCCTCCAACCCACGGCGCTGGTGCACGAGGCATATGTTCGACTGGTGGATCGCGATGATCCACAAACGTGGAAATCGAAGGGTCATTTTTTCCGGGCTGCTGGTGAGGCGATGCGGCGCATATTGATCGAGAGCGCCCGTCGCAAGAAGACCGCCAAACGGGGTGGTGGATATCTACGAGTCAATGTCGAATTGGACGGGCTGGACAAGCCGCGGAAAGACGAAGACCTGATCGTGCTGGATGAGGCG
>JANQQT010000223.1 GCA_028284925.1 Phycisphaeraceae bacterium
CTTCCTGATCCCGTCCATAACCTCTTTGTTATCAACACTTTGCATAAACCTCGACGCGTTTACATTCCCCAACATAATCACGTCAGTCGCCTTCAATTCTTCACCTAATTTCTTCCGTTCCGCCCCACCCAACTTACCCACCTTCATCACCACTGCCGCCTCAAAATCCCCCTTCTTGACCTCTTTATCCACGCTTTTTCCCTCACCTTGCTTCCCGTCACCACCTCCGCGCAACATTTTGGCAAACCGCTCAAGCTTCCCCGCCTCCCCGGAGCCCATATCCGCCGTCTGCAATACCAACAATCGAACCCCCCTTTTTCGCTCAAAATCAATGATTTTACGCCCCAATCCCGCCCCAGGCTTGCCTCCTCCCACCAACATCAATCGCCCCTTCAGCGGCCGAATCGACCTGTGACCTATCAGCGGCCGCACAATCTCCGTCCAAACCTCATACCCCGCCTCATTCAGGTGCAATCCATCCTTCAAAAACCACTTTTTCGCCGGTTTTCGCGTCTTTTCATCAATCATCGGCGTATCGATATCCGCATACCCCAGCCGCCGATCCCCCTTCGTATACGCCTCGATTAACCCGTTCGCCTTCCGCATCTCACCCACCAGCTTCCACCTCGAAATCGACGGTTTGATCGCAATAAACACGATTCTCGTATGCGGCTGCCTCTCATGAACCATATTCACAAATTTCAAATAATCCCCGTAAACCCGCTCCGCATCCTTCCCCTTCGCTACATCATTGTCGCCCGCATACATCACAATGGCCCGCGGCTCATACGGAAAAACGATCTTCTTAGCCCAATAAATCGAGTCTTCAATCTCCGAACCCCCAAACCCCCGATTAATCACCACACCTTTCCCAAACCACTTGTCCGTCTTCCACATCCTGATGCTCGACGACCCAATAAACAGGATTCCACCCTTTTTTGGCGGGTTTTTGGTGTCCATCGCCGCAAATTTTTCCATCGCCCCCTTCCACCTCTCCGGCCCGCCAAACACCTCCGTCCCGTACGACCCCAGCACACACGCCAACACCACCACCCATGCGCGAACATCGATCATTATCCTATTTTCAACAAAATAACCCATATTCCTACCTCCAACGCGTCAGACTAATAATGTGACCACCCCTACAGCCAACTCCGCTAAACTCGTACTTTCGCTATGAAATACATCCACGAACGGTCGTAATTCCAGTGGCTATTTTCTATTGATTTCAGCACCAAATTGCCGACCCCAAATGCCCATCTACTTAACCGCCACCGCTGCGGCGTGTATCATAAGGCCTATGAGTCCCTTGTGCAGCCGAAAACCTTCACTCACCCTATTTTGCCTTATTTCACTGGTCCAATTCTGTCCAACGATTGCGGAAACCCCATCCTCCAAACCAATCCACATTCATCTCAATCTCAAGCCCGGCATGATCTTCGATACGACCTTTAACAGCAAATGGATGCGTAAGGAACATCATCCCAAAAACCGAATCAAAGTCGTGCGTGGCGATGTGACCTACATGCATCGAATCGAAGTCCTGAAGGTCAGCAATGAGAATGTAGCAACCATTAAACGTACCAATACCGGTGTCCGCGTCCGTTTCAGCGGCGGAAACTGGCGGATTGGATACAATTCAAAACGTCCTCCCATCAATCCCCATCCCAACGTGCGTAGACCCGCTGCCCTTTTCAAGGAGTCGATCACGTTTGAACTCTATCCAGACGGCACGATCGGCAGGATTACGGGCGTCAAAAAACGTATCGAGAATATGCTCGGGAAGATCAAATACAAACCTGAGAAATTAGATGAGGGCAAGCGCGATCTTGAATTTAACTACGGCGAAGCGGCCGTCCGCTTCACACTACAGAACACTTTTTCCCTGCATCCCAAAGGTGCCGTCTCGATCGACCAGGAATGGAAATCCACATCAAGCAAAGTTTCCGGTATCCCCTACCTGCTTAACAAAAAGACGAAATTCAAAACCCTCAAGAATGGTACCATTACGCTTGAAACAAAGGCGGTCGCGGCCAATAACCCGCAGATTAAGCCCCGGAGGACCGATGACCGCACTACCAAATACTACGGTGTACACGGTTACAGAAATACCACCATTAAAATTGATCATAAGACGGGTCTTGTTTTGAGTACGGTTACCAAACAGGACATCAACATTCGCCGTGACCGATGGACGACCGACCCAGACAACCCCGAGAGAGTACAGATCAAGCTCACCAAAACGCTTACCTACAAATCCGAACCAGCCAAATTGAAATCCAAACCACGAAAGTCGAAATAAAAATGAACACCATTCACAAGATTGTCACCGTTGGTCTGATTGTCGGTCTCATGGTCGTCACTCCGTCCGTTTCCGCAGCGAAGTGGAATGAGCTTGTCGGTGAAGACGGCCTTGCCAAATGGCGTCCCGGCAAACACAAGGACAATTGGTTCGCGGCATCAAAAGTCTGGGCGCCGGATCGAAAAACCAAAAAGCTACTTACCAAGCCCGGCAAAGGGGTCATCGTTAATGGCAAGAGGGGCCGTACGCGGAACCTTTACACCAAGAACGAGTTTGGTGATATTGAAGCCCGCGTTGAGTTCATGGTCCCCAAAAACTCAAATTCCGGCATCTACTTCATGGGCCGATACGAAATCCAGATCCTCGATAGTTATGGTAAGAAAAAAGTCAAACACGGTGACTGCGGCGGGATATATCAGCGGTGGGATCCCAAACGGGGTCGGGGTAAGGAAGGGTTTGAGGGGCATCCCCCGCGCGTCAACGCTTCCAGGGCGCCAGGTGAATGGCAGACCTTTGAGGTCATATTTCTCGCCCCGCGCTTCGACAAAAACGGTAAAAAAATCCGAAACGCCAAATTTGTGAGGGTTGTTCATAATGGAAAGGTGGTGCATGAGAATGTCGAGGTCACAGGTCCCACCCGTGCCGCAGGCTATCGCGGTGAAAAGCCTAAAGGCCCAATTATGGTCCAGGGTGATCACGGTCCTGTTGCGTTGCGAAGCCTTAAAGTGCGATCTATTTCAAAATCTGCCGCAAAAGCGGAGGCGCCTGTAACTCCAACGGGTTCATTCGCAGGCCGCACGGTGGCCGAGTGGGCCAAAGAACTGAACGGCGATCATCGGGTTGCACGCCTTCGAGCGGCCAATGCCCTCGCCGTCATCGGCGATCCTGCTGGCGAAGAACTCGTCGCGATGCTCACCAACAAGGATGCCGCCGTGCGTTATTGGGGGGCCGTGGGATTGGGTGCGCGTCATGGCGCCCTGGCCCAATATCACGCGTCGCTGGTCAAAGCTATGAAGGATGAATCTTATATCGTCCGTATTGCCGCCGCTTACGCGCTTCGTGGCTCCCGCCATCAATCCTCCGCCATCGCCCTTTTGACCGAGGGGCTGAAAGTTGAGCGTCGGGGATTTGCCAACGTTGCGGCCGACTATCTGGGGCTGATTGGTAAGCCCGCCAAATCCTCCATCCCCGCTCTCAAAAAGCTTGCCAAGAATCGAGATTATCATCTCAGAAATGCTGCCAACCTTGCGATAAAGCGCATCGGTGGCTGAGGTAAGGAGATTTTGATTAGATTATACTTGCGCAAAAAAAAGCCGAGCATCGACCAGCTCGGCGTTTCTTTTCGTGCTTATCAGTCGGTACTTTACATGGGTTTGTCTTCAATTGTCTGGTCAAACATGCTTAAGAGCTTGGCCTTGTCAAAAATCATTTCCTGACGAGTCAATCCCACCAGATCGTATTCCGGTGTCATTTCAATCGCATCCACCGGACACGCCTCTTCACACATGCCGCAGTAGATGCAGCGAAGCTCATCAATGTCGAATTTCTTCGGGTATTTCTCCCGGTCGTCCCAGGGTGATTCCTCGCCGACGATATGGATGCAGTCCGCAGGGCAGGCGGTGGCACACATGAAACACGCCACGCATTTGACGCGGCCTTCCTCATCACGATTTAGGCGGTGTACACCGCGGTAGTTGCCTCGATTTAATCCGCCATCTTCCACGGGGATGTGTTCCCGTCGTTCTTCCGGGTAACACATGGTTTTGTTGCGAGGCCCGCGCGCGATTGACCCGACGATATGCTTCAGCGTCGTGCCTAATCCCTTGAACACCTCCGGCAGAAAGCTCTGCTCCAGCCGGCCCATTCGCGGCATGTGTACGACGTAAACGTCCTGATCTCGCATTGTCATAGTCTCATTACAAGGATTGAATCCGTGGATACAATCCTAGTCCATTCACGGTCTCAATCAAGCCAAATTGCTTACACATGCGACGTGGCCCGATTAATCATCCAAGTGATCCGAACCTCGACTCAATCCGGCGATTCGGTCAATATTTGCTTTCATCTCCTCGATTACAACACTCGGCAATAACCTGCTCAGCCGATCAATATCGCCGGCTGCGGCGATTTGCTTGATCAGGCTTGAGCTGGTAAACCCATAAGGCTCGCCGGACATAATGAACACTGTTTCGATGTCGGCCACGGCACGGTTCGTAATCGCCAGCTGAAACTCATGCGCGAGATCGCTCGCATTGCGCAGGCCGCGCAAAATCACCGTTGCCATTCGTTTTCGGGCAAAATCCACGGTCAGGCCCGCGTACCGCTCGACTGAGACGTCCAGCGACTCATCATCAATGATCCTTCGAACCATATCCTCCCGCTCTTCGGGGCTGAATAGCTCACTCTTGGTCGGATTTGTACCGATTGCGATGATCAGCTCGTCGAACAGGCCCTGGCCCCTGCGAATGACATCCAGATGGCCGTTTGTCAGCGGATCAAACGTCCCCGGAAACAACGCAATTTTCGGAGGGCTGTCACTCATTGCCCCATTGTAACGCGTCCCGCCTGAAATGCCTGATCACGGATGATTTCCGGTTTACCCAGTCGTCATAACCTGAAAGGTCCACCCAAATTCGCCTGGGTGTTTGCAAATCACGTACGCGTATTGAATATTGAATGTGGAACCAGTAACCAGACTTTCGATGCGGGTAAGGAGATGTGATCATGAAGTGCGTCACAAATCAAAGGCGTCGTTTTTCCGGGTTCACATTGGTCGAAATTTTGATCGTAGTCATCATCCTTGGAATCCTGGCGGCGATCGTTTTGCCACTGTTCGCCGATGCTTCTAACGGTGCGCGCCAGACCGCTTTCGTCGCGGATGTCAAGATCTTCAATACGGCGGCTCAGCTTTACACGCTGGATAACAACGAGTTTTTGGAAGACAGCAGCTCGGGGACCATTCCGTCAGGCTTTGAAAACTATATTGAAGAAGACAAATGGCTTGCCGGAACACCGATCAACGGCGTGTGGGACGCGGAAAACACGTCCTATGGAATTACCTCCGCCTTTGGTGTGCATTTCAACAACGCCGGCGAACGAAAGGACGACGCTTATATGCTTGAAATTGATCGTATCTTTGACGATAACAATTTAGCCACAGGCGCTTTCCGTAAGATCGCAGATGATCGTTACTACTACGTTCTCGCAAACTGAATCGTGTGAAGATGGTCATCCATGGCGTCGTCGATCAGTGCATCGAGAGCGATGTCAAGTGCAGCTTTGGTGTCATAACAACCGTGTGCCAATTTCTCACGCGTCTCTTGAATGCGGTCTTTTCGAACGGGTACGACCGGTGAAGCGGTGACCACCGCTTTGAACGGTTTCTCTTTCTTAAGTGTCGTAGCCATATTGCCTCCTTGCAGTGTTGGTTGATCAACAGGGCTATCTATGCGGATAGCGGTCGATTTTGGGCTGTTTCACCCCAGCGATCCAATGGCAACGTTTGATCTCGTGATGCGGATTCAATGTTCAGAACGTTCACCATTCCCACCAGGTAGCCTTCCTGATTAATCACGGGCAGGTCGGTCATGCGATGGCTTGCCATCAATCGACGTACCGATTCGACATCCATTTCCGAGGAACCGTACACCACGTTTTGTGACATCAGATCCCGAACGGGTGTGTGGTGAGGATCGAGATCCTCGGCCAGGAGCTTGTGAACAAGGTCGGATGCGCGCAGCACGCCGACGACCTCATCACCGTCCGTGATGACCATTGCGTCTGATTGATGATCGCGCATCACAATCGAGGCCTGCAAGGCACTGGCCTGGGCATCAAGTGTGAAGTTTCCCGTGGAATTCGACTGAAGGATATCGCATACCTGCTTCATGGTCGGCTCCTTCCATACGTTTCGATGCCGAATGGCCGAAACGCGTTACAACCTATATACGCGGAAGTGAGTCGATTTGTTCGCTTATGGGGACATGAAGCGGTCACGTCATAACGCGATCCGGGCAGCTTGAGAATTGGTCCTTTGTCAGTCTAGTTTTTATAGACCTTGTGAGACGGTCGCTGAGACAGAATCTCTTCTTTGCCCCAGTTGGTGACGTCTTTGAACGCATCGCTTCGAATGAATGCGGTAAAAGCATCCTGCGAAGACCATTCGCTGATGATCAGATAGGACTGTCCATCGTTGATATCCCGGTAAAGCGCGGAAACGGTGTGATCTTCGGCCGCGTTCAGCGCGTCCATCACCGCGTTAAACTTTTCCTCGAACTCCTGGTTCTTGCCTTCCAGTACGTGATAGTTCATGCCAACCGTAATCATTGCGGATGTCTCCAGTGTTTTTCTAATGGCTTATTCGTCGTGCAGCGACAGGATGAGAATCATATCGTCGTTTGGGTGAGGAACGCGTGAATGTTCAAGTATGGCGTTGCCTACTTTCTGCTACAGCACACGTTCCATCCTTTTGTCCTTTCTGAGCGTTATAATCCGTTTCGCTCGTTCCAATCGATATTGTGGGGCGGTGAGTTTTTTCGCATTCGAGAGTACCATGATGCAATCCGCCTTCTCCCGCCCGCAAACCGATCTTACGCTCATCTTCGAGCTCTTCCGCGGCAGCTATGGCATGCAATCGGCCCGCCGTTTTTCTTATTACGGCCTTGCATGTCATGAAGCTAATGGTCTTTCGCCAGCCGGCCCCGTCAGAATTCTCATACCCTGCAGCATTGTTATTGGTACGAAACCTTTCAAATAGACCCCAGTCACAGGATGACTCGCCTCAGTCTACCCTTGGAGATACTCACCATGCTCTCAATCGAACAACTTATGAACGCCAAACAGGAAACCATTGACGCCTTGCACGTCAGCGAAAAAAATCGCACGGCCCTTGTGGTTGTCGATATGCAGCACGGGTTTCTGGATGAGGGCGCTTCACTCGAAGTCCCGCCCGGACGAGACATTATCCCCAATCTTCAGTTACTCATTCAAACGGCTCGCGAACACGACATTCCCGTAATTTTCACAGAGTTTGTCTACTCCACGGCCGTTCCCTGCCTTCGTGGTAACCCGTTCGGCCCGGAACACCTGCCTAAACCAGATGGCGCAGAAACCGGGCTCTGCCATCCCTCCGGCAATTGCCTTATTCAGCCTACCCATGTCACCGGTCCCGAATCCGCCGACACCGTTGATGACCTCAAGCCGCTTCCTGATGAACTGATTGTCCGCGGCCACACGTATGACAAGTTCGTCGGTACTCCCCTCGACCTTGCGCTCCGGTCACGCGATATGCGCTACATCACCATGACCGGCATTTTGACCGATGTCTGCGTCGCCTCAACACTCATGACCGCTGCGATGTTGGATTACCGCGTTACCGCCGTGACGGATGGCGTTGCTACTCTTTGGCCGGAGCTTCAGGACGCCTGTTTTACGATCTGGAGAAGAAAATACGCTCGGCTCCGCACTACGAGTGAAATGATCGAGGAATTCAAATCGCTCTAGGCGATAGTCTCCTCGACGTGCCCATGCAGACGTTGGATGCCGTAGACATATTTTGAGTGCTTGCTAACCCGAAACGGCAGAATGCGGGAAATTCGATCCGCCTCCACATCCGCCTCCCGGGCGTATTTCAATTCACAGACACTCAACCGCTTTTCCAAAAAATCATCCATATAGCTGTAACGACGCTTACCTACTATGTGAAAACTCATATCCGTGTCGATCGTGATGCGGAATTGTCGATCCGCCGACTCAAAGTATCGCCTTGCGTACCGGTTGAATAGAGCAGGCATGGCGCTGGACATGAATCCCCTTAGCCCCTCTCCATTCTCGTTCGATTGCAGTTGATCCCGCAGCCAGAACATGTCAAATGAACCATCGAAGTCGAAGTCGGATATTCCGGTGTGGGTTTTTGTTCCTACCATGCCCCGTTTGGCTTTGATTTCAAGAACGGGATCGTTGACCTTACCGAATCGGTCTCCATACCACCGTAGCCTGACCTTGCTCCGCCGCGCCTCGCCGTAGATGTGAAACACATACTCTCGTAACGAAGCTGAATCGAAATAGACGTTGTTGACCCAACGTGGCGGATACACCTCTATGAAATGAGCCGGATGGGATTTGACGATTGCGATCAACTCTGCTGTGGACATGTCGACGGCGTGAAACTTACGCTCATATCGAAATTGCATCTCGGATTCAGAATGTCGTGACTTTTTCGTCAGCATATAGAATCCTCTGTATATCCTCCGCGGTCGCCGATGGAGGATGCGATTGGCCGTCCACCGTCAGGTGCGATCCATCTTCGATAAGATGTCGTTCACCCGATTCAGTGATTCTTAAATTAGTTGCCTTGAGTCGTGCCCCGCCGAATTCAGGTTTCTTCCGGAATGCCGCAAAAACGTATTGACACTTGTCAATGCGCGCGTTGTTTACGGTCAAATCTGACAGATCTTTACTTGCCAGCCCCACCTTACATTCCACGATTTCGATGTTGTCTGCCGTCAACGTGCTTTCCTCACCGCTGCTGATGGCCTTATCGCCCGCCTTATGGATTCGGACATTTTTAACCTGAATAGTGGATCCGGAGACATCAATCCCGTCATTGTGAACATTTACGAAACTGGAATCGGATATGGTCCCCTCACAGAAATCCGCATCAAATGCATCTGACGTGATATTCTTAAATTCACAATTCGTCAGCGAGAAATTGCTGCGCAGGATATTCAGCCCGTCTTCAGATCGATTGTTTGCAAACCCGCAAAAATCAGCATGCACATCCGATTCATAAAAAGTCACGGATCCCGTTAACTTCCAGAAGTTCTGATCCGGATACCTGAGCCCGTCGAATTGCACATAGGTGAGTGTTGATTTACCTCTTGCCTGCAGCACGACCAAGCCCTGCCCGCTCTTGTCCGATGAGATCACACGAATCGGTTTCTCCTTCGTTCCCACCCATTGCAATGGCGAGTACGACACGATTGCGGCCTTATTCAGCAGGTCAATCGTCGTTCCTGCTTCTCCGATCACGGTATACCCGGTTGGTAGAACGACATTCTCACGTATTTCATGCCTGCCGGTCTTAAGTCGAATCGTCTTTCTTTCGTCATTAACGACAAGCCAGGAAAACCGATGGGCGTTTGGCCTTTTGTGTGCCGGGTCTATCAAACGCTGATTGTTTTGATATTCATAAGGAAATACCTGTACATCGCGTGTCTCCTTTGCGCCTGCCAAACGACAACGTAACTGAATACGCTTAAGTCGTTCAAACGACCAGTCGTAGCCATTCGGCAGAGAAAACGAGACGGTTCGGTATCGAACGATGCGTTTCAGGGGCTTGCCGGCAATCCGTGTTGGACCGTCTTCAATCGGCAGCACCTTGTCGTATTCCGGCAACATCAATCCCACGATGTCGACCGGAAACAATTGCGCGTTGCCCACCTGCAGGTTCACCTGCCGATTGCTCACGCCTGCAAAGTGGACGTGAACCGATTGCCAGGGGGTAAGCACCGTTCGAATGTACTTTGCATTTCTATAGAGAACCGTCAATTTTTCAAAGGGTTCGTGTGGCCATTCGCGATACAGAATCGATCGCGCTTCAGATAAGTCTTCTTCCAGCGACTTCAACAATTCCCCAACATACTTTTCCTGTGACACACGATTCAACTGCTCCAGATAAGCACTGAGGAAAATATTGTCCTTGAACAGGCGTGCACGAAAGTTGTTTGCATTGGTGTTCGCGTTGTCGTGGTCACCTTTATCAAGTCGACTTGCCGCAGAAACTTCTTTGATGTTTCTTCCGCAATTGCCATCAAATCCGATGGGTTCAAATTTTGATGTCACGGGGTTGTGGTAGAACCGGATGTTATGCCATCTTGCACCATGTTCCGCCCCGAACAGATCCACCAATGCAAAGTACCGTGCCATCAACGGCACATCGAAAACTTCGGATGTCGATAATACTCCGCGACGAAAGCCTTCCAGCAAATGAATTGCACGAGCATAGGATCCCGTCGTGGATTTGCTCGATAAAGACTGTCTGGATTGAAAACCATCGATCTTACTCGATAGGTAAGACCCGCTTCCCGTATGAGTACGGTCTTTGAATTCGCGACTCAATGAGACGATTTCTTTCCACATCGCGTTTTCATCGAATCGAATAATGGGTCCCTCCCGGCGCTTGTTGTTCTCAATCAACCTCTTTTCGAAATGCTCTTCCAGCGCATAGATCCCAAGACGCTTGCCGTTAAGCGTCAGATGTACAAATTCGTATCGCAACGCGATAATTCCTTCGCGCTTCAGTGCCCGATGGTAAAGCCATTCATAGATGTAATTCCGCGTTGATGGATCATGCAGCGAGAACTGCTTCATCCCAAAGATTGCGTTATCACCCTTCACCCGTACCCGAAACGACCATTTGTCATGTTTTAAATGGTCAATATTGTCCCCTTTCAAACGCAACTGAACACGCCAACGGTCACTCTCGTGTTCCAGTGTCGCTGCGACATAATCATTGTTGCCTGAGAATAGGGCTTTCTCTTTCACCGCCGTATCACGTTGACGTTTCAATTCCTCAAAGTTTTCGAAATTGATGTCAATCTTCAATTGCTTCGGTTCGGACATCCACCCCTTGACATAATTAACGGGTGTCCGAATCCCACCTTCCAGCCAGGGCCGAACCACTTTGCCAAAAAACTCCGTTTTATGGGATGCCCCACCCGCAATAAAAGCAATCAAGGTCCATGAAAAGATGGCAAAAATGACAAACAATCTCTTTCGCCGACGTGCTTTGCGCAGGTCTCCCCCTGACCGATCATGTGTCGCCTTGACAATCAGCATCAGAGAATACCTTCATTGTCCACAAAGCTGACGCGCACCGAGCTGCCGCATGCCTGTAACGCCGTCTTCGCTGCATTCAGTTGTTCAATATCCTGAAAGTTAATCAGGTAAGACGCTTCAATCTCATTCTTCGTTTCATCAAATCGTTTCAAGGCAAGGCCGGCGCACTTATCCTTCAACGCATCCGTTATGCCTGTCAACGTGACTTCTTCGGGATTGTCGCTCTTCACGGTCAGATACAGATTGGATTGCGGTTCATCCGATTGCCGCAGGTGTTTGACATAGAGAATGACGGTAATGACCAGGAAAGAAAGGGATGTCGCCTGCCACTGATGCGCGCCGAATCCCAACCCGATGGCGATCGTAAGAAACAGATACGCCAACTCCTCCGGTTCCTTGATTGCCGTGCGAAATCGTACGATCGACAACGCACCGATCAGGCCCAACGACAAAGCAAACGAGGACTTGACAATCACGATAATCATCATCGTTGTGGCGCCAATCACCACGAAGTTGCGCGCAAAACTGTCCCGATTGGATAGCGAACTTCCCCAATGGCGATACATCAATCCCAGCAGCCAGCAAAACAATACCGTCACCAACAAATTAATCAGAAACGACCATATGACAATTTCGGAGCTTCCACCCTGAAGAAAGGACTTCAGATTATTAAACATTTCATCAAATGGCATTCAACCGACTCCGCATGTCTTCTACTTGATGACGCCGCGAACAATTGCGAGAATACGTTCGCCGTTGGAAAATGTAGGGCAAAGCAGTCATTGCGTGTGCCGCGTTACAATCTGCAAATTACGCATAATCCGCAATCATTGCCCAATTTAACACAATTCTTAAATCGGACTTTTGCACGATGGGCTTGACGATCCGGCTTCCATATTCAAGTGTCCAATAAAAACGCTCTCCTTGGCATGCTTGATATCTTCATGACCTTGCGCCCTAATTAATAGGTGTAAATTCGCATCTCCCTGAGGTATACTGGACTGGCGTATGGCGACGCGCCACGTTTTGCCGTGCCCCGGCTACAGAAGTTGGAGAAAGCTCGTGAACCAGCAGGTTTCTTATTACTCCGGAACGATACCAATCGCATGTCGCTTTCTGTACGCCTTAATGTTTCTGTTCGTACTAATCCCCTTTGTCGCCACTTCCGCAAGCACACTCATGATGGCCCACCGCGGAACGGGAGACCGCGGCCCGGAAAACACAATCATCGGCGCCGAAATCGGCCTTTCCTGGGGAACGCGCGTCCTTGAACTCGACCTGCGACTTACCTCGGATGGTGTCCCTGTGTTGATGCACGATAGTACCATCGACCGCACGACCGATGGTACAGGTCCCATCAGCGAACTGACACTTGCTGAAGTCAAACTTCTTGATGCAGGCTCATATAAATCACCCGTCTATGCCGGAGAACGCGTTCCTACGCTCAACGAAATAATTGACGCTATCGATGGTCGCGCACGAATCTTTCTGGATTCCAAACGACCCGTCGAAACTCTCTCAGGCCAAATCAAGGACCATTTCCACGGTACGGATCACACGGTTAATGACTTCTATCTTTTCTCCACCTCGTTCAATGCCACAGCTATTGCAGCTCAGAACATGCCGGGCATCCGTTTCATCTATGCCTGGGCCCATGTCACCGCCCCAGACACCATCGACTTTGATGCATGGAAAGCGCTTGGGCTAAAAGGTGTCTATGTCAATAAGAACAATGTTACACGCGAGCTTATTGACTTCATTCATGAGCAGGACCTCTTTGTCTATACGGCCGAATTCTCCAACGCTGATAACATAGCCCCACTTATTGAAGCGGGGGTCGATTTTCTTGATCTCAATCAAATCACTCGTGGCTCGGTGATTATTCCCGAAACCCGATATGCCGATGGCGATGCGGATCGCGATGGCGATGTTGATGCCGAGGATTATCTTATCTGGGCCGACAACAACACACGAATGGCAGATGCCATCTGGTCCCACGGAGATTTCAACTGGGATGGTCGCGTTGATGGATTCGATTACACGATCTGGCAATCCAACTACGGCCAGGGAAGTGAAGGCGGCGGCGAAGGTTTCGTTCCGCTGACATCCATACCCGAACCGATAACATGGATAATTCTTCTCCCAACATTAGTAGTACTTCGAAGAAAACAGCTCAACTCCACTCAAATTCATTGACACCTAACCCAACTCTTGAATCAACTGTAAATATCCGCAATTGGCTTGCCCTTATGTGCCACCGTAAACGGTCGACCCGATGGCGACATGATGACCTTGTCCAGGGGTAATCCCATCCCGTAAGCGATCGTCGCGTTGAAGTCCTGCACACTCGCCTTCTTTTCCGCTACCTTATAACCCTTGTCATCGGATGCACCGTACACGTATCCCCCCTTCACGCCCGCACCGGCCAACATACAGGTAAACACACGCGGATGATGATCCCGTCCCTGACGATCGTTGACCTTTGGTGTCCTCCCAAATTCCGATGCCACCACCACCATCGTTGTCTTCAATAGCCCACGCGATTCCAGATCGCTCAACAAACCCGCCAGCGCCTGGTCCAACACCGCCGCCTTGTCCGGCAACCGTTCAAAATTATCCTGATGTGTGTCCCAACCCCCGAAATTCACTTCTACAAATCGCACGCCACGCTCCACCAATCGTCTCGCCAGAAGACATCCCTGTGCGAATCGATCTTCTCCATACATTTCCCGCGTCTTTTCACTTTCCGTACTGATATCAAACGCTTTCAAATCCTCGCTTTTCATTAATCGAATTGCTTCACGATAGAAATCACTATACCCCTTGACGGACTTGTGTGGAAAACGCGAGGTGAAACTACGATCAAACTGCTTCATCAGTTTCATGCGCTTATCAAATTGTTTCTGTGTCACACCCGCTGGCAGTTTCGAGTTCTGCAGTCCTGTGGCCGGATCACCGATCGGCAATGGCGAATAACGGGACTCCATGAACCCACCTCCCGGGTGTCCTGATCCGCCGCCGATCAAGACGTTCCCCGGCAACGTTAGACTCTTGCGACCCGCGAGCTTCATGACCCAGGATCCCATGGCGGGGTGTCGCGTCGTGGCAATCGGCGCATAACTCGTGTGCATAAAGTAATTGGCACGCTGATGCGCCCCTTGCTTTGAATTCATACTTCGCACCAGCACTGCTTTGTCCATCCATTTTGCCGTACGACCAAAGTGTTCACTGATGATCACGCCATCTGCCTTGGTCTTAATGGATTCGGTAGGCCCCTGAACTTCCGTTCCAGGCTTCGGATCAAATGTGTCCAGATGCGACATCCCACCGGACATATAGAGATAAATGACCGACTCTGCCTTTTGCTTCACCGGCTTAAGTTTCTGTTTTTCTTCGCCAAACACCGACGATCCACCACCCACAATCATCGGTGCCAGCCCCACGCCAAGACACGTTTGAGCCGCCCGCGTCATCACATCCCGTCGCGAGAACTCATCCATCTGGTTCAACAATTGCTTCATCGGTCATACCTTTCAATTCTGTTGTCTCACGCCCCCTTTATTACACACCACCTGTGTCAAATGATTCTGTTGTTCTTATTGCACGAACATAAATTCGCGCGTGTTCATCAACGCCCAGATCACATTCGATACGCCCTCAGTTTTTCCCGTCTGAATCTCGCGCATCGCGACCGATTTTTCAGTTGCCGTCGGATAGCGATTCAGAACGCTTAGGAACAAGACTTCCACGCGTTTTTGCGTACTCATCCCACCCGTCTGTCGCGTGGAATCTCTGCCCGAAATTCCTCGCCCGTTTCGACCTTTACCACCGCGACGATTGCCCTGGCCACGCACCGACGGTTGATTCAAACCAATATTTTTCATCAGGACCGATGAGCGACTCATCAATACCCGGTACACCGGTCCGTTCAACAGTGTCAATACCTGTGTTACCGTCGGGTCCGTGTTGGCATTCTCAATCAGCTCACGATCAGACTGACCAAACTGTTGGAGAAAGTGACCCGGAGGGGCCGGACTTCTCAACTCCGATGCCCGATACATCGTCCTCGGATAGGCTCGATATGTTGCAGCATCATTGCGAAAAACTTCCATTCTTGCCTTACGCTGAAGCTCTCTTCGCTTCGCGGGGTCCGCGATTTGTTTCGCTACGGTAATAATCTCCTGTGGCGACTTTCCTTCAACCAAAGTGCCTACAGCAAATCCACCACGTCCTCCGAATTTTCGTCCATCAGGTTTCGGCATGGCCAGCGTCAACATTGAATCCCACAACTGCTCTGCGGACATGCGCTGTAATACCGGTCCTTGAAAGTGATACGCCACACCCGGCTTTAGCTCATAACGTGTGGCCATACGCTGGTACGTTCGCGTGTTGTACAACACACGCATGAATTGCTTCATGTCAAATTTCATCCGCACCATCTCTTGGGTCAGGTGCTCCAGCAATGCCGGGTTTGACGCTTTCGTGTCATCCCGAAAATCATCCACCGGTTCCACCAGCCCAACGCCCATGACGCGTTTCCACAATCGATTCGCAATGACCTTGGCAAACTGTGGATTCTTGGGCGAGGTCACCCATCGCGCCAGTGCCTCGCGCTTGGACGATCCTTTCGTGATTTTCGCATCCTCACCAAAGATCGTTGCAGCCTTCACCACTGACTTTGGTTTCGCATCGTCATACTGGTAATCATCCGGCAGACGAATCACACGACGTTCATTATCGAATACTCTGTATGTTGTAAACCGCAGCAATCGTCGTACGGTCGCCTGTTCCTGGGCGGATAGTTTCTGTTTCCTGATCTCCGTTTGTACGCTACGGAACATACTCCGGTCACGATACCGCGTCTGCGTCCCATACGTGAATGCCGCCATCTCGTAAAACTCGTACTGACTCCACTTGTCAAACGGATGATCGTGACACTGGGCACACCCAATCTGCGTACCCAGAAATACCCGCACCGTGTTGGCCGTGTTGTCCAGCGGCATTCCCGAATCACGTACGTAATACCCCGCTGCCCCATTCTCTGTCATTCGACCTTCTGCAGAAAGCAATTCATAGACGAACTGGTCATAAGGCTTGTTGGTACTTAGCGATTGCTTGATGAAATTACCATACGCGCGGCCCGGCACGTTGTTGTTCATCCGATCCTTGGCACGCAGCAGATCTGCAAAATAGTTAAACGAATGACTTACGTAGCCATCGGAAGCCAGCAAGCTGTCAATGAGCTTTGCTCGCTTCTTGGAGTCACGTGAGGACAGGAATGCTTTGGTTTGCTGGTAATTCGGAATCGTCCCGGTAATGCTCAGGTAGGCGCGCCGCAGAAATACTGCGTCCGACGCCATCGGGTTAGGCCGAAGCTTCCGCGTCTTGTAATTCGCCTCCACCAACAGATCAATCTTGCGAGCCTGGCTTGCCACCGACCCTTTGCCCCAAACCTGGGTTGTCCCACTCATCAACATGGTCAGCGCAGTTATTGCGCACACCAAAACGGGTTTTTCCCAATTTCCACATGTCTTCATGTTGTGATACTCCCGTGGGGTCTGACGAGATTCAGGGATGTCTTTAACCCCCTATCGTCATTACTATGACGATGGTCCCCCAACAATTATTGCCGCCTTCCGGCACGCGAAACCGCTATTTTATGCGCTGAACCTGATAACATATGTCCGAACCGGATGTCCATTCGGTACGTAAATCATGCGGGATACCAAATCCGCCCACGCCGGATACCGATAAGTGACTATGGCAAGGAGCAGATATTATGACTCAAGTACGTTTTCTCGGACCGACGCTTATTCTCGCAATCACCGTCGTCGCCATTGTCGTCGGCGGTCCAACCGTCATGCGACACCTTGCATGGGCGGAGCAGGACGCCCGTATCCAACAGGGCCACAAACGACTTAAACAAGCCCAGGCCCTCGAGAATATCAACAAGGCGTTTCGTTATGTTGCCGAGTCTGTGCGACCCAGCGTTGTTCAGATTACGGCCAAGAAAGGCACGCGAAACGAGGAAACCAGACGATTCAGAGGCTTCAACCGATTTGAACTCCCCGAAATCGGCAGCGGCAGCGGTTGGGTCTACAACGATGGCAAACATGTCATCACCAACAATCATGTCGTTAAGGAAGCCGACTCCATTGTCGTTAAATTCCAGGATAATACTACTGCAGACGCCATACTCGTCGGCGCCGATCCCCGCACGGACATTGCCGTTCTTAGACTCACCAAAGGTCCCAAACTCCACGCTTCGAAACTTGCCGACAAATCCGTTCTTCAGGGCGATGTGGTTTTTGCATTCGGTTCTCCATTCAAGTTTGATTTTTCCATGAGCCAGGGCATCGTCTCGGCTACAGGCAGACAACTCAACATCCTCGGAAGCACTGGATACGAGAACTTCATCCAGACCGATGCCGCCATTAACCCTGGTAACTCCGGCGGCCCACTTACCAACATCTACGGCGAAGTCGTCGGAATGAATACCGCCATCGCCACCCGAACCAATTCCTACAATGGAATCGGATTCGCCATCCCAATCGACATGATCCAGAATGTTGCTGATCAACTGATCAAGACCGGTAAGGTGCAACGCGGATGGCTCGGCGTTAGCATCGCAGATGTCAACCCCGCCATAGCTGAAGAACTCGATTACGATGGAAAGGGCGTGGTCATTGCAGCCATGATTGATGGCCTCAGCCCCGCTGAGGACGCCGGACTCGAAAGGTTCGACATCATTGTGGAAATCAACAATAAGCCTGTTAAGAACACCAATGCCCTTCGTCGTATCGTTGCCAAAATGGGACCGGGCTCGGAAATCGCTATCAAATTCTTCCGAAAAGGCAAATTCCTTACCAAGAAGGTCAAATTGACCGAACAACCCAAGAACCTCGATCGTATTCGTTAATACCAACGATCTGCTGACATTCCACATACACCCGAAACCCGCTTCTCAAAGAAGCGGGTTTCGGCTATTCATGGACAAGAATTCCCTTTTGGCTCACTTCTGTTGCCGGGAACCAAACAGGCATTGAAATACCCGTCCTCTTCGCGTCGACATCCTCTTTCAGGATGGAATCTTTGCGTTTTTGTGCTATTCTATCGGTCTGCTAAGCATCGCCCGGAGAACCGGTACCTAAACCGCATGACAATTTGGAGTGTACAGGATCATGAGTGACTCGGCTGAATTAAGTCTCCCAGACCAGGATATCAAACTACCCGTCATCGTTGGTACGGAAAACGAACACGGGCTTGATATCACCAAGCTTCGCTCCGAAACAGGCTACATCACTCTGGATAGCGGCTATGGAAACACCGGCTCTTGCAAGAGCGAGGTTTGCTTCATCAATGGTGAAAAGGGTATCCTTCGATACCGAGGCTACCCCATTGAGCAACTTGCCGAAAAGAGCTCTTTTGTCGAAACCGCCTACCTCCTTATCTGGGGCGAACTGCCCAACGAGCAGCAACTCGCCGATTGGAGCAGCCTCCTCACAGAACACTCCAACCTCCATGAAGGCCTCCGTTTTGCCTTCAACAGTATTCCCCCTCAGGGACACCCTATGGCGACTCTGTCGTCCATGATCAACGCGGTCTCCAGCTACCACCCCGAACTCCTCAATGTCTCAAGCGATGAAGATTTTCGTCAGGCTGCCGCGAAACTTATTTCGAAAGTCAGAACCATCGCCGCATTCAGCTACCGCCAGACCGTCGGCTACCCTGTCCGTTATCCCAAACCCACCCACGATTACTGCTCCAACTTCCTGCACATGATGTTCTCAAAACCTTATTCCGGTTTTGAAGCCGATCCCGATCTGGTCTCGGCCCTCAACAAGATCCTTATCCTCCACGCCGAGCATGAACAGAATTGCTCCACCTCTACCGTGCGAATGGTCGGTTCATCCGGCGCCAACCTCTTCGCATCCTGTGCTGCGGGCGTATGCGCCCTCTGGGGTCCGTTGCACGGCGGGGCCAACGTTGCTGTCCTCGAAATGCTCGGTCGTCTCCACGCAGGCGACATGAACGTCAAGGATTTTATGGAACGCGTCAAGAACAAGGAAGAACGCCTTATGGGCTTTGGACACCGCGTCTATAAGAACTTTGACCCACGTGCGACCATCCTCAAGGAAGCGGCCGACATTATTCTCCCTAAACTTGGCGTTAACGACCCTCTTCTCAAGATCGCCAAAGAACTTGAGGAAATCGCTCTCGCCGATGACTACTTCGTCAGCAGAAAACTCTATCCCAATGTCGACTTCTACAGCGGTATTCTCCTCCGTGCGATGGGTATCCCCGTCGATATGTTTACCGTCATCTTCGCCATCGGCCGTATGCCCGGGTGGATCGCTCACTGGTACGAAGTCTTTCGCGATCCCAGCGCCCGAATCAATCGTCCTCGACAGATCTATACCGGGTCGACGGAGCGGGACTACACACCCATCGAAGCTCGATCTTAAGACGTCGTCCTTCCTGACCGAAAACCTTATAGCCGGAACTGAGCGATCCGCCCGGTTCCGGCTTTTTTCATCAACACATTATTGCAAAAACCATGAATAACAAATCGGATAACCAAGCCCCCATCAGTGTCGGACTCATCGGCTGCGGCACGGTTGGACAGGGCGTTGTTAAACTTTTACAGGAACAGGCTGACCAATATACCCAACGTGTTGGTCGACCTATCGAAATCAGGAAAATCCTCGTTCGAAACCTTGATACCCCACGGAACATCTCCGCGGACTCGACGATCCTCACGACCAATCCCGATGACGTTCTAGACGACGATGCCATCCAGATCATCGTCGAAGTCGCAGGTGGACTCGATCCGGTCGGTCAATATGTTCAACGTGCGCTCGCGGCCGGCAAACACGTCATTACCGCCAACAAATCCCTCCTGGCCGCCCAGGGATCGCAACTCTTCCGCCTCGCCAGGAAAAACAGCGCAGCCATCGCGTTCGAAGCTTCATGCGGCGGCGGTATCCCCATCCTCGCGGCCATTAAATTTGGCCTCGCCGCCAATCGCATCAAATCCGTCTTCGGTGTACTCAATGGAACCTGCAACTACATCCTCACTCAAATGACCGACAACGGCGCTTCTTACGCTGATGCTCTCGCGGACGCCCAGGAACTTGGTTTCGCAGAAGCCGACCCCACTCTCGACGTAACCGGCGCAGATGCCGCCCAAAAGCTGGCGATTATTGCCTCCCTCGCGTTCGGCGTAAGCGTCGACGAATCTCACGTCACGCACGAGGGCATCAATAATCTTGAACTCGAAGATATCTTCTACGGCGCCGAACTCGGTTACCAGATCAAGCTCCTCGCGGTTGCCAGACAGCATCCGGCAGGCCTCCAACTCAACGTCTGTCCCTGCTTCATTCATATCGACCAGCCTCTTGCCCAGGTCCGTGGTTCATACAACGCGCTCAGCGTTTTCGGCCACGCCGTCGGGCAAACCATGTACATCGGTCATGGCGCCGGACAAATGCCTACCGCCTCCGCCGTCGTCTCCGATCTCATTAATGTCGCCGGTGGTTGGTATCCTCACGCCTTCGGCTCCCTGCGCATCTGGCCGGACCAGCAGCAACCCACCAAGATCATCAGCCCCGATGAACTAACCAGTCGCTACTACCTTCGCCTCCTCGCAAAAGACCAACCCGGCGTTGTCGCTGCCGTCACCAATGTACTTGGCCAGAACGGCATTTCCATCTCGGCGCTCCTCCAACATGAATCCGCCGAGGCGACCCTTCCCGATTACGTTCCCCTGGTAATCACGACCCACGAAGCCTCAGAGTCTGCCGTCCGGACTGCCGCGCAACAGATCGAACAACTTGACTACATTGCCGCCAAACCCGTCTGTATTCGCATTCTCGACCTGCCCGAAGATTAACAGCAGTCAACTAGACATATCTATAAAGAAAGCAGCAGACAACGCGTCTGCCGCTCTTTCATTCGGTCGCATCAATGCGTCACTTGGTCGAAAACTTGTGAACCATCGTGTGACGATACGTCTGACCCGGCTTCAACACCGGATTCGCCCATCCTTCGGTTCCGATCTTGTTTATCGAATCCGGGTAATATTGCGTCTCCAGGCAGAATCCAAAATGTTTCTTATAAGCAGTGCCGCCCTTACCCACTTCCTTGCCCAGGAAATTTCCACTGTAAAACTGCACGCCCGGCTGATCACTTGAGACCGTCATCACACGACCACTCTTCGGATCAACCACCGTCGCCGCCAGACGCATCTTGCCTGCATCACCGTCTACCGCGTAATTCAAGTCATACCCCTGCGGATTATCCGGCCCTCCATCGGGTAAGGATTTGATGTCCTTCCCAATCGCTTTCGTCTTCGTAAAGTCATAAGGCGTACCCGCCACTGGATCGATCTTCCCCGTCGGAATCAACGTATCATCCGCAGGTGTGTACTTGGAAGCATTTAACGTCAGTTCATGATCCAGAATACTCCCACTATTGTGTCCGCCCAGATTCCAATACGTGTGATGCACAATGTTCACGGGCGTCGCCTTATTCGTCGTTGCCGTGATATCCACCACCAACTCATTCTCATTCGTCAGCTGATACACCACCGTTGCCGTCAACTCTCCCGGATATCCCTCGTCACCATCCGGCGACACATAGGTCAACTTCAGTGCTGGACCTCCATCCCTGTCTGCCGGCTCCGCCTTCCAGATGACCTTGTCAAAACCCTTCACACCACCATGCAAATGGTTCGGCCCGTTGTTCGCTGCCAACTTGTAAGTCTTGCCATCCAACTCAAATTGCGCCTTGGCAATCCGATTCCCGACACGGCCCACCATCGCCCCGAAATAGGGACTTCCTTTCACATACTCATCCACCGTATCAAACCCCAACACGATATCCGCCATCTTGCCCTTCGGATCCGGTACGTAAAAATCCGTGATGATCCCGCCATAATCCGTGATCTTCAACACCAATCCGTTGGCGTTCTCCAATGTGTATAACTTCACCGGCTTGCCGTCAACCGTCCCAAAATCACTCATCGCAATCCTCTTTGATCCACTGCAGCCGACTGCCGCCAAACTTGTCATCATGAATGCCACCGTTAATCCAATTTGTTTCATCAGGCCCATAACCTCAGTCCTTTCAATACCTTTCATAAAGGTTTCCTGTCCGTCCGTTTCATATCTGGAACGAGAAATATACTGGAAAACCAACGCGTTGAAAAGCCTCACACTTCCTCCAACCAATCCACCTGTCCTGTTCACTCTACTCCATATAATCCGCCATCATGAAGTACGCAATCATCATCCCGGATGGCGCTGCCGATATGCCTCTTCAAGCACTCGATGGCAAAACCCCTTTCGAAATTGCCCAGAAACCGCACATCGATTCGATTTCCCAAGCCGGTCGCCAAGGCACGGTTGCCACCACGCCGCCTGGCTACTCCGCAGGTTCTGATGTCTGCTCCATGTCGCTCCTCGGCTATGATCCCAACCAGTACCACCCCGGCCGCGCCCCCCTCGAAGCCGCCGCAATGGGCTTGGATATCGTACCCGGCGACTGGGTATTCCGCTGCAATCTCATCACGGTTCTTAATCAAAACATCGTCGATCACTCGGCCGGCCACATCTCTCCTAAAGAAGGCCGCAAACTCATCGAAGATTTCGCAAAATTCTCTGCCGAACAAGGCCTCGCCGATGGCCTCACCTTCTACCCCGGCGTTTCCTACCGGAACATCATGGTTGATCGATCAGGCAGATCCTACGAGGAACTCAACGCTACCCCTCCCCATGATGTTCCGGGCGAGCCCATGAAAAAGCACCTCCCTAAAGGTGGCCCGCACGCCCAACGCATCAACGATCTCATCACCGCAAGCCAGGCCTTCTTTGAAAACCACGAAATCAACATTACGCGAAAGGAAATAGGCGAATCGCCCGCCACGCACGTATGGCTCTGGGGGCACGGCACACCCCAACCTATTGAATCATTCCAAAATCGCTTCGGTCCTCAGGGCGCCATGATCACCGCCGTCGACCTCCTCGCCGGCATCGCCGCCCTCATTGGCTGGGATCGACTCGACGTCCCGAACATCACTGGCTACCACGATACCGACTATGCCGCCAAGGGCCGCTACGCATGCGATGCGCTTGACGGGTACGACATCGTCTGCGTTCACGTCGAGGCCCCCGATGAAGCCTCACACCAGGCCGACGCCGCCACCAAACTCGCTTCCATCGAAGCCATCGATACCCACGTCGTTGGTCCCGTCCTCAACAAACTCAAATCCTTCGAAGACGGTTGGCGCGTCCTTCTACTCCCGGACCACTACACCTGCGTCGAAACGCGCAAACACGATCCTACCCCGCCTCCCTTCTGCATCGCAGGCACTGGCGTCAAAGGACACCTCCGGAAGAAATTCACCGAAAAAAATGCCGATGCCTCAGATCTCCACGTCGAATTCGGCCACGAACTCATGGAATTCTTTCTTAAAAGCGGCCTCTGAATCCATCTTTCCTTAGTCCGCACCTCCCATTACGACAACCGGCATCGACAGTGGGTCCGCTGTCGATGCCGTTGCCTTGTCATATAGCACATGGCTCGTCAATCAGCTTGGCCTAATTCCGCCAAACCAATCATTTGTAGTCGTACTTAAAATTCATCGCCAACTGAACCTCAATCATCTGATCCAGCGTGTGCGTCGTTGGTTCCTTACTACCTGCCTTGATCGAATTCTCAATTGCCACATGAGCCCTCGCATACTCACCCTGAATGTAATCCAGCGCCGCCAGCATGAACCACGCATCCGCGACCGTATCCGGGTTCTTATCCAGCCCGTCACGGAACTGTACGATCAGCGTCCGAATACGCTCACGCATCACATTGTCAAGAGGAACCTTGCTCAACGAGGCCGACTCATAAAACAACGCCTTACGCATCGCCCATACCGCCTTTGCTCCGTTTCCGAGCGTTGCATGCGCCAGCGACAATCCCACACGCGGCAATCCCGCTGCAGGATACTCTTCGGCTTCCTTCTCAAACGCGGCAACCGCTTCCGATCCCAGCTTCGCATCCACCACCAGCTCCCAACCATCGACAGGCGCCGGCTCCTGCGGACGATATGGCGGCGTCGGCGCCACCGGCTTCACAACCACCACACTCGGAGCTGCCAACACATAACTTCGTTGAGGTGAATAAAAACTCGGATAGTACGATGAGTAATAGTTCGGGTAATACGCCGGATAACAATACGTATCGTAATACCCTCCATACGAATAGGGCGAGTAGAAATAGTACTTCGCAAAATACGGACGGCGATAATAGTAGTGACGGTAATGATGGCGCCGATACGAATAGTGCCCGTAATAATATCTTGAACTGTAATACCCGTATCCGAAATAAAATCCGCTGCTCACAAACCCAATACTGAACGAAGAACGTTTGTACTTGCGCTTGTGATAGTCATGGTAATGTCCGTGATCATATTTGTGATACCCGTAATGGTGACGATCATAGTGCTTTCGGTATCGATGTGACTTTCCATGGTCGTGATATTCATCATGCCAGCCATATGAATCATGATGACCACGCGAAACATGCGCTACACGTGATGAATGTTTGTCATGTGATCTGTGATGTCCGTGGGAACTTCGCCCACCGTCGCGGTAACGATATACATGCTTGCCATCTGATCGGTCATCCCGGTCGTAATATCGTCGCGTGTTGCTTAAGGTAGTCCCGCGATATCCCAGGCTCGACCGATGCGACTTCGTCCGAAACGACCCTGTCGTCCCCAGCGATGTACGCTTGGAATCCGCCTTACTCGGCCCCCTCACGATCGAACTGGGCTGCGGCGTCGTTCGTAGATTTGAACTTGCCCTGCTACCCAGTCTGGTCTGAGGCCGGGTAGAGGAAATCCGCGACTTCGATGCGCCGGATGACACACGCGAATTCGATACGCTCTTCGTCTTGCTCGGAATGATAATGGACCGCGTCGTTCGCGGTCGTGCCGGTGTACGCGTCTTCGTCGATGCCGAGGGAACGGTCGATCGTGTGACACGCGTCGCTGAACTACCAATACGCGTCGCAGGCGTCCGCGATGAACGTGCCGTTGATGAGGAATCACCTGCACGTGATCGCCACGACCCGCGATCCGGAAGCGAAGTACGACTTCCACTTGATCTAACATTCGATGAGCTTGGCCGGTTCCGTAACGTAGATGAACCACTCGGCTTGCTCGAAGTATTCGAGCGTGATCGCACACTTGGCGAAATCACAATTGGTTTCGGCGCCGGCGATATCGAGCGACGCGCCGATGAACTCGACCGACTGCTGCTCGAACGACTAAACGACCCATTGCTCGTACGCGGCCCGATGTACCTCGCAGTATTCGGAGCCGCCGTTCGCGATGAAGCCGATGGCGTGCGACTGATCCTCGATGACGATCCGCTCGATCGCTTGAATGAGCTCGTCGATGATCGCGGCGAGTACCGCGACCTTGAACTGCTACTCGATGAAGTGCTGGGCCGACGATAAACCGAACTGGAACTCGATCGCGTGGCTGATCGCGTACTCGACGTCCTCGAAGGTGTAATCACACTTCGCGAACGACTCGAACTGCTTCGGGATGGCAACGCGGATCGCGATGAAGAACTTCGGCTGTAACTCGAGCGTGTCGAAGGGCTAGTACGCGATGACGAATAACGCGACACCGATGACCGCGATGAACTCGATCTCGATGAAGATGACCTGCTGTATCTGGATGATGAACTCGAACGCGGTGCCGTCGAAACCCTTGACGACCGTGAACTGGAACTGGATTTATGCCTCGCCGTATTACGCGGCGACAAACGCGTCGCGCTCGACTTACTCGCTGACTTCGACGAGCGACTGCGACGACTCTGCGCCTCCAGACTCTCACCAACACCCAGCATAAAAATCAGCGCATACAAAAACAATCCGCTTACGCGAATCCGACCAAAGAAGGCCTTGCGACTCATACGGTCCTCCAGACTTCTGCCGTACCTTATTCCCGATACAACGTGTTTGTGTGACATGCCATTTAGTACGTATTCATATTATTGTCAGTTCGGCGGAAAATGCAACCCCTTTTTGTCGAATTGTTGAAAAATTTTTCGCCCTTTTACAAACCCGAATCAGCGTTGCCGACCCTCCTTCAATCCTTTTCCTTGTCGCTTGTAACGCCTTGGCCTATAATCGGCCCGTTCGTTCCAGACCATCCCACGCTCAGTTAAGCCGCTCCAGGACAGGAAGCCTCGGGAAACTCGGAGCTGTATTCAAAAAACAGAAACCATAAAGCGAGAACGCTATGCCTATTGCTACACCCGAACAATACAAACAAATGCTCGAATCCGCCCAGGAAGGTAACTACGCCTACCCCGCCATCAATGTCACCTCCATGATCACCGCCAACGCCGCTCTCAAAGGCTTCGCCGACAGCAAGTCAGATGGCATCATCCAGGTCTCCACCGGTGGCGGTAAATTCGCCTCAGGCCTCAACGTCGGCGATATGGTCCTAGGAGCTATCTCCATCGCCGAACACATCCACCGCGTCGCCGACCGATACGATGTCCTCATCGCCCTTCACACCGACCACTGTCCACCCGATGCCGTCGATACCTTCATGATCCCACTCATCGAAGAATCCGAGCGTCGCGTCGCCGAAGGCAAACTCCCGCTTTTCAACAGCCACATGCTCGATGCCTCAAACCTTCCACTCAAGGAAAACCTCGACCTCTCCGTGCCCGTCTACGAGCGCATGGCCAAAATCAACCAGTTCATCGAAGTCGAAGCAGGCGTCGTCGGTGGTGAAGAAGACGGCGCAGCCGGCTCGGAAGACACACCCGAAGATAAACTCTACACCACACCCGAGGAAATGGTCGAAGTCTATCGCCGCATGAAAGATGTCGATGGCACATTCATGTTCGCTGCCACCTTCGGCAACGTCCACGGCCACTACAAACCCGGTGTTGTCAAACTCCGACCCGAAATCCTCAAGAAAGGTCAGGAAGCGATCAAAGCCGAGTTCGGCCCCGATGCCAACTTCCACCTCGTCTTCCACGGTGGCTCCGGCAGCGAAAAATCACAAATCACCGAAACGCTCGAATACGGCGTCATCAAAATGAACGTCGACACCGACACCCAATACGCCTTCACACGCCCAATCGTCGATCACATGTTCACAGGTTACGAAGGCGCCCTCAAAATCGATGGTGAAATCGGCAACAAAAAACAATACGACCCCCGTGCTTACCTCAAAGCTGGCGAAAAAGCCATGGCCGCCCGCATCGCCGAAGCATGCGACGACCTCCAGTCCACCGGAAAATCCCTCCTCCAGTCCGGCGCTACCGTCGGCGCGTAATCCGCATGCCGACAAAAACCAAAGACTTAAAAGCCCTGCTTCCGAGCAGGGCTTTTTTCATTACTCCTTTTCCAACTTGTTCACGTATGTCTACTCAAGATACACTACCAACCCCATGAACCAACCCAACGACCCAACGCAACGCATCAAACAACTCACTCAGGAGCTGAACCACCACAATCGCCTTTACTACGTCGAAGCCCGCCCCGTCATCTCCGATCAGCAATACGACCTTCTCCTCAAAGAACTCCAGCAACTCGAGTCCGATCACCCCGATCTCGCCCTCCCCGATTCCCCCACCCAACGCGTCGGCGGCGATCCCATCGACGGCTTCCGAACAGTTCCCCACGCAATCCCGATGCTAAGCATCGATAACACCTACAATCGTGACGATCTCAACGCATGGGTTGAACGTGTCGAAAAGAACCTTACCAACAACGAATCGGACCCCGACCCCGACCAACCTCAAAACTCCCTTTTCTCCGAATCAGATACCTCGGAATACACCTGTATCGCCATGCCCAAGATCGACGGCGTCGCCATCAGCCTCCGATACGAAAAAGGCATCCTCACCCAGGCTCTCACGCGCGGCAATGGCGCGCAAGGCGATGACATCACACAAAACGCCAAAACCATCATACCCATACCACTCTCCCTCACGACCTCCGACCAAACCCCCATCCCCGATATCCTCGAAGTCCGCGGCGAAGTCTTCATGACCTTTAAGAACTTCGCCGCTCTCAACCGACAACGCGAGGAAGAAGATCAACCCCCCTTCGCCAACCCCCGAAACTCCACCGCCGGTTCTCTCAAACAGATCGACCCCAAGCTCGTCGCCAAACGAAACCTCCACTTCTACGCACACTCCGCTGGGCTCATCGAACCCAACCCCTTTACATCCTTCCACGAATTCTTCACCGCGCTCAACGTCTTCGGCATTCCCCCCACCCCTGACACCCAATCACTCAGTACCACCGAAGACATCTGGCAATACATCCAGAACTTTGACCGGAATCGACACGACTCCCCATACCCCGTCGACGGCGTTGTCATCACCATCGACAGCTTCGCACAACAACAAACCCTCGGTCAAACATCGAAAGCGCCACGCTGGCGCATCGCCTACAAATATGCACCCGACCAGGCCACCACCCAACTCCTTCAAGTCGACTGGCAAGTCGGAAAAACCGGAAAACTCACACCACGCGCCACCATGATCCCCACACCTCTCGCCGGCACAACCGTTCAACACGCCACCCTCCACAACGCCGGCGAGATGGCGCGCAAGGACATCCAGCTCAATGATACCGTCATCATCGAAAAGGCGGGCGAGATTATCCCCCAGGTCGTCTCCGTCGTCACCGATGAGCGACCACCCGACGCCAAGCCCATCATTCCGCCCACCCAATGCCCCGTCTGCTCAGGTCCCGTCGTGGTCGAACTCGAAGACGGCACGGCAATTGAAATTGACGCCAAGACCACACTTACCGAAGAACAGAAAACGACTGAAACAGCACGCCGCTGCGTCAACCCCGAATGCCCCGCCCAATTCCGGGAAAAACTCATCTGGTTCGCCGCACGAAACCAAATGGACATCGACGGTCTCGGCGAAAAACTCATCGACCAACTCCTCGAACAAAAACTCGTCAACCACTTCGCCGACATCTTCCACCTCGCTGCCGATCAATTCGCCTCGCTCGAACGCATGGCCGAAAAATCCGCCCAAAACGTCGTCCAGGCAATCGATAACGCCAAATCCCGCGGCCTCGCCAAAGTACTCGCAAGCCTCGGCATTCGTCACATCGGTTCCTCCACCGCCCGCGCCATCGCACAACACTACCCCGACATCGACACACTCCTCAAAGCGGACACTGAGGAACTCATCAACATCCCCGATGTCGGTCCCATCGTCGCAAAATCACTTCATGCCTGGCTCAATTCTGATGCTGGCCACCACACCATCAAAGCACTCCGTGATGCCGGCCTCGACCTCTCAAGCCACCAATATGATCAGACCGCCGCCGACTCCCCCTTTAACGGCAAAACCATCGTCCTCACCGGCACACTCGAACACTTCAAACGAAATGACCTTAAAGAAAAACTACAAGCGCTCGGCGCCAAAGTCTCTTCCTCCGTTTCTTCCAAAACAGACATCCTCATCGCCGGTTCAGATCCCGGCTCCAAACACGATAAAGCACTGAAACTCGAAATAGATATCTGGAATGAATCCCAACTTCTCGAACACCTTTCCGAATCCTGACACGACACTCACG
>JANQQT010000258.1 GCA_028284925.1 Phycisphaeraceae bacterium
ACAGCGTCGTCGCCGGTATGGTCGCCGCCGAATCAGATTCCGCATACACCGTCCGCACACTCACCGACACCGTCGTCGTCGCCAAGTCAGACATCAAGAACAAATCCGTCCTCCCCCAATCCATGATGCCCGAAAACCTTCTCCTTGCACTCAAAGCCAACGAAGTCATCGACCTCATCGCCTACCTCGCCACACCAACCCAGATCCCTCTCCCCGGCGAAATCCCCGTCTACAACCCCGCCACCAAATCCATCACCGGTGCCCTCGAAGCCGAGAAACTCAAAGTCCTCTCCAAAACAGGCGGCAAAGCCGATCCCCAGGGCATGGCCTCCTTCACCAAAGGCAAATGGTCCGCCCTCGCACAACTCTGGTGGATCGATGCCAAACCCGGGCAAAAACTCAACCTCCAACTTCCCGTCAAAAAAACCGGCAAATACAAAGTCTTTATCGCCATGACAAAAGCCCGCGACTACGGCATCGTCCAACATTACATCAACAACAAAAAAATCGGCCCCCCCATCGACCTCTACGCCTATCCCAACGTCCTCCATTCAGGCCCCGTCCTCCTGGGAACCATCGATCTCCCCGCCGGCAACCACACCTTCACCGTCGAAATCGTCGGCTCCAACAAAAAAGCCATCAAACGCCACATGTATGGCCTCGACTACATCTACCTCACCGACACTTCCCTCCTCACACAACCCGCCTCCACCACAACCCCCACCCCATCAAAGAAAAACCCCAAAAAACCAACATCCAAAAAACCCACCCAACCCAATCTCAAACCCGCCTCCAAACCCATCACCCTCTTCGATGGCAAATCATTCAAGGGCTGGGAAGGCCCCAAACAATTCTTCCGCATCGAAAACGGCGCCATCGTCGGCGGCAACCTCAAAAAACGCATCCCCAAAAACCAGTTCCTCGCAACACTCAAATCCTATAACAACTTTGAACTCAAACTCAAGGTTAAACTCATCGGCAAGGGTTGTAACTCCGGCATCCAGTTCCGCTCCGTACGCATCCCCAACCACCACGAAATGATCGGCTACCAGGCCGACGCCGGCAAGGGCTGGTGGGGCAAACTCTACGATGAGTCAAGAAGAAATCGCGTCCTCGCAGGCCCCGATCCCAAAAAACTCGCCGCCGTACTCAAACCCAACGATTGGAACAACTACATCATCCGCTGCGAAGGCAACCGCGTCCGACTCTACCTCAACGGCCTCCTCACCGTCGACTTCACCGAACCCGATCCCAAAATCAAACCCACCGGCAAGATCGCCGTCCAAATCCACTCAGGCCCACCCTCCGAAGCCCACTTCAAAGACATTTCCATCACACCACTCAAATAACCCCGTTCAATGAATGCAGGATACCCCGGGAGCATAAGCTCGAATGAAGAGGTCAATTCAAATATCGAAAAGTTAATACGGCCTTCGAAACCGTAACGAAAAGAACGCCATGAAAACCACCCGCCGCACCGCCATAAAAGCCATGGCCATGACCTGCACGACCCTGACCCTTCCCCTGGCCGCGCAGTCCTCGGTCGGGAAACTCAAAAGATTGATCAAACTCGGCGTGATTGCGGACCCCCACATCGGTTTCGTCAAAGGCGCCCCTGAACGCTTGTCCGACTTCCTGGAAGCAATGAAAAGGGAAAAACCCGATGCGTTGCTTCAATTGGGCGACTTCGCCTTTTCCAATAAACAGAACAAGCCACACATCGACGCATTCAATGCCGCGCACGATGTCGCCCTGCACACCATCGGTAACCATGACATTCGTGACAAGGGACTGAAACGCGAAGATTGTATCAAAATGTGGGGCATACCCGCGCCATACTACACCCGCGATGTTCACGGGATGCGCCTCATCGTGCTCGACGGCAATGACCCGGGCTCACCGACAAGCAAGGGTGGCTACCCATCCTACATCGGCAGGAAGCAGCAAGCCTGGCTCAGGCAACAACTCGAAACCGCGAAAAAACCCGTGTTGATCGCCAGCCACCAGCCTCTGGCCGGTTGGGCCCAAGTCGATAACGCAAAGGAAATCCGAAAACTGCTCGCCGAATACCGGGACAGGATCATGCTTTGCATCAATGGCCACAGCCACTGCGACCAGTTCCTGACCATCAACGGGTTGTCCTACCTGCACATCAATTCAGCCTCTTACAAATGGCTGGGCGGGAAGATTCGGCTGGTTGAATACAAAGATGCGCTCTTCGCTTCGCTGACTTTTGACCCTAAGAAAGGCGAGATCAAGGTCAAGGGTGTCCAGAGCAAATGGAAGAATCGCTCGCCCGCGGATGTCGGCTACTTTAAGAAAAACAACGGCCAATACGCTAAGTACCGCCACGTGACTGTTCCATCAATCAGCAACCGCATCATTGCTCCCCCAATGACACGGAAATAGGCCGCAGCTAAACCCACTTGTATTATCCGTGACAGCTCGATTGGATTTACTGGAACGTAGTCGTCGTGAGAAACGATCGCGATAGGAATCCGGATTGAGCTGTGATCATTTCTGTCCAAACCGACCAGCAACCTCTTTCTATCTTGCGCGTCATGGCCTCAGTTTGTTATCCGAGCCCACCGGCCACGAGGTTTTATCAAGGACCATGCCTTGGACGTTCTTGATTTCGACCGTCACGCTGGGCGCTCCCTTACGAAAGGTCAATAGAATGTACGACGGTGTGGTAGCGGAGAATTTGGCTTTCGGGTCGGCATATCTCATACCCGCGCCAAGCGCCGTGTTGAAGTAAGGAAAGCCGTCGACCTCTGCTCGCTCGGCGAAGTAGCCGAAGCCGGTAATCGCCATCGTGCCTTTCTCGAACAAGGGTTTCCATATGCCTCCCGCGTGGCCGCGCATGGTGCGGTTCATCTCATTGTGGACGGTAACCACATAGCGGCGATCGGTCCGCGCCATGAGTTTCCTGTACCACTTGAATTGCTCGGATTTCGCGTCAAACCCATGGCAGCTTTGCCAGGTCGTGCCGAAGTCAGAGGTGTGATTGAAGTCGAGTGCCACGAACCGTACGTCGAAGCGCGGAATTTCGAAGGACCACTTCCAGCCGTCCCCAGGGAGAGGAAAGAAATCAAGAAACGCTCTCGCAGCAACGTCGTATGTTGCTTTCGGAGGAAATCGCTTTCCGCGCGGCCGGAACTGGCGGTCGTGGTTGCCCAACGCGGGCATCACCGGCATGGATCGGAAAATCTCCTGATACGCGACGACCAGTTCCGAAAAAGGCTTGGTATTCGTCTTGCTACCTGCGTTCCCGGGATCGATAATCGATTTCACGTGATCGCCGCAAGTCACCAGCAGGTGCGCGTCTTCCGCGAGCATGCTCTTGAGCCCCGGTCGTGCTTGCCAGTTTGCAGCAATGGCCACGCGAAGAATCTTGCCGCTGTAAGATTTCACTTTCCCCGAGAACGGCGGGTGATCGCCGCAGGAGATCCGGTAGTGAAAATCCCCCGACTTTGGAAACGAGACTTCCACATGGTGAAGCGCCACCGCCTTGCCGACTTCCACCCGCCGCCCAAGCGCCGCGGTGGGGCCGTATTCGAGCACGGAGTTGCTCGGCTCCTTCGTTTCCCAATTGACTACGATGTGACTGGGGTCACTTCGCTTGTGCGTGAGCCAGGCGCACTTGACCTGCGCTGCGGCGGGCAGCGTTATCATGGTGACTAGGAGAATTGCGAATTTGTGCATGTTTCCTCACGGGTATTTTTGTCTAAACTGACATTTCCCATATGACCTTCGCCCGGCGACATCGCCGGATTCCTCGAAAGCCAATATAACGCCATCCCCCGAGTTTCCAAATGACTGAATTCGAACAACACACCCCACCAACGTAACCCCATCCCCATTTCCCGCAATACCCCACGCGGGCGCACTATCCCCCGCACACCACGCCGCCCAATTTCTCTCCATCAACACAACCAACGGAAAGACCACCAATGCCCTTCCAAAAATACCTCATCCTCCTCCTCACC
>JANQQT010000241.1 GCA_028284925.1 Phycisphaeraceae bacterium
CAAAATCATGCAACACATTTCCCAGCCCATCAGCCAGCACAACCTGCTCACCACCATTGTCGAGGTTTCCAGAGTACTCACCCAGAATATTCAACCCCGCCGTCTCATAACGAATATCAAACGCAGCAATATTTTTGACAACTAGCGCCCGCTCACCCGCACCAATCACACTGTCTGCAGCGAAAACAAAGTCTACGCCATCCACAAACGCCAGATTCTCCAAATGAAGCTCGCTCTGTGAAGTATTCAGAATCTCGATAAATTCAAAATCATCATTGTCCAGATCAGAATCAATCGCCAGTTCTGCCAAACTCGGTTCCGCCGGGTTGAAATTCAACTCCGAAATCCGAATCGGCATATCCACCGGCACAAACGAAGCCGCGTTAAGCGCAGACCACTGACCACGGTCAAATACACGCGACTTCACCGTCACATTATTCTCAAGCCCAATCGCCGTACCTCTATATTCAATAGCATTCGGACTGACATTCGCTGCTGCACTTTCCCCCGCCTCGAGCTCAACCGAAATCAGGAAATCACTCGACCCGATATCCCGGTTCAACCCATGAATCGCGAGAAGATTGTCACCAACGACCAGCTTGTCCAGATGCTCCGAAACAATAAAGGATTGCAGCTGAAGAGCAGCCCCGTCATCATGGCTCCTCGTTGCCACCGCATCGTAATTCAATACACTCGGCTCGTTGAACTTTGCAATGACCTCACCATTCAAATAGGCCACAAATCCATCGTCAAAGCGCATCTTTAAATTCATAAAGTTAAACGTTGACAAGTCCTCCGGACCCACCGTAAACGGGATACGAACATACGTCGATGTATTCACATCATTCATCACCGTATCCAAATTGAGCGACGGATCAATCACCCCGTCATACGTCGTCGCCTCGTCATACCCCACACCACCATTTCCGGAAATCCAAGTCGAATCATCGAACCCTGCATTAGTTCCAAACCAGTCCATCGGCGAATGAACATCCGGGACCAAAACACGCTTTGCCGCGTCCTCCCCTACAAGCGTCACACTCGTCGATGCCGCTGTACTGGGTAGACGCGGGTCCGATCCATCAAGCGTGTAATATACAACCCCGCTCCCGTTCGGGTTGGTGATCCCAAGCTCAAACCCATCCCCTATCAGACCGCCATGCTGCGAGTACACCGGACCATCCGCCTGCGGATAAAGCCCAATACTCCGCAACTGCTGAATCACAACACCAGTTCGATTCGGAAAGTAATGATTCACCATCCGATCATTGATTGGCTCCCAATGATCCGTCGGATTAAATAGCCCGCCGCGATAGTCACCCCATCGCGCCGACTCGACAATCAACGCATCATCAAGCGACTCCGCCACGCGTTCCCACCGATCAAGTGCTGCCGCCGGCGTCAACGAACCGTCATTGAACAAATGCTGATGCACACGATCCGCGAAACGCAAGCGATACTCCGCATTCGCACGCAACGCAATATCAATCTCACCCGGCGATTCCGTCCACCAGTTATGACCCACCTGCGGATTCACCTTGTTCACATTCACGTTCTCACCGGTGAACGCCAGATCATTGTCCCATGTAAAAAACTTAAATCCTTCGCTATCCGGCCCCCGACGACGCGCGACATAATAATTCCCCGGCCAGTCATGCGCCGCGTGATACTGACCATTGATGACATAGTCAATAAAATTATCAACATCCAGCAAAACCTCATAGTTCGGATTGCGTGTCCCATCTGGGCTGTTCCCCTGAATGAATTGATAAGCCGCATCCGACCCAAACCCCGACCTCGCCAGCCCAAGCAACTCGTCCCACTTCGCAATGGAACCATCCACCACGCGATCAGGACAACAGAACTTTACGACATCCCAATCCTCCCGCTCACCCCCAAGATGCTGCTCCATAAACGCGGCATCCGGTCGCTCCGTCGGATTGTAAAGCCCCCAATACATCCCATTGATATACAAATGAACAAACTCCCCCGCCGTCGCCGGCTGCCCCATCTCCGCCTGCGCCACCTTCGCCCACTGATCATCGATATAAGACCCATGCGTCCCGCCAAAACCCATCTCCAGCCAAGAATCGCGAACATTCGATCGCAACGTCAACGTATTGAAATTATCAACGTCCGTCGAATCAAAGAATGGAAATCTCAAACGCCCCGGCCCATACGTCTCTTTAAACAGCATCCGCAACGACAGCTTCGGCGTCAACCCCAAATTACGCGATGTCCCACCCATAATCCGCAGCCCCGCATTGACCCCAAATCCCTTCGATCCATCCGGTTCAATCAGTTCAATCGATGCCGGACGCTCCCATGCCACACCCCGATTTCCGGGATGCGTATAGATTCCCGTCGATGAATCAAACAGATCGTCCGGATCCATCACAATTGACAACGTCGCGATTGACCTCAACGACTCCTTAATGATCGCCTCATACTCCGTTTCCGAATAGTTTACATCCCCCGCAAGCCGCGCAAGATGTGTCGGATTCTGATCAACCCCGTAATCAGCTGCAATATTCGCCCACGTCGACGGATATCCACTCGGCACGCCTGTCTGATCCAGAACGCTATCAAGAAACAAATAGGTATGCGTCTCAACATTCGTCGCCTCAAACCCCGCCTTGAACGCCGCCGCCCTTATCGTGCGTGTCTTATCAATATGAATTGGCCCCGTATACATCACCCCATTGCCCAACGTTGGCTCCGTCCCATCCGTCGTATAAATAATCACCACATCCGCCGTCTCCGAAGTGATCTCCAGATCAAACGGCGAATCATATATCCCCCGATCCACTGAAAACTTGGTATCCAACACAAACCCCGCAATACCCGATTCATCATTTGCCGCGCCAGGTGTCGGCACTTCATAATAACTCGGTGCTTCACCAAGCAACTTGAATCCCTCTAGCCGAGGCAAAATCACAAAATCATCATCATCCGCATCGACATTCAATCCCTGAATCGCAAGCACATTCTCACCCCCACGCAATAGTCCCAGGTGCTCCGTCAACGATATCGATTCGCTTCCACCGCCTTCACCCGTCGCCGTCGCATCAAACGCCACGTCTCCCGCACCCGCATTTCGCCGCGCAACCTCCGTTCCGTTCAAATAGGCGACAAACCCATCATCGTAATCAATATCCATCACCAGCGTATCCAGCCCCGCTGGACCCACGAGATCAAACGGATATCGAAGAAAAGCCGACCCACTCACCCCATACATTTCACTCTCTAAATCCAACCCAATCACCGTCTCTACCGCCAAACTCACATGATCCACGTTCAGCTGATCCCCACTCACATGTTCAATCTCAATCCTAAGCGGCTGATTCAGTTGGACATGCGTCGCGCCAACGTCAAACCGAATCTCTCCTTCCTCCCAGCCCCCCGGCTCCAACAACGTCCCCCCAGTCGCCCCGATCTCTATCCCTCCTGCATACAACCGCATCGCATATCCACTCACCCCACGATCCAGCCTTGACCCAAACGATGCCGAAAGCACATAATTCGTGTTCGCCCTAAGCCTCTGCGTCAATGCCCGACTAATTTGCCCCGTTTCAATCCACGCAACATGTCGCCCATCCGGGATAACCGAATCGATCTCCGGCTCATCATCCGATGCTCCATCAAACTGCAAATTCGATGGATTGTAAGTCCCGCTCGACCCAACCTGCGTCCAATTCCCAATCGTTGACAGAAACGGAAAGTCATTAAAACTATTGTGATCCAACTGCGCCGGTGATTCAAATGATTCATTGAATTGCGTAAACCCCGTCCCCGTCTCCCCGGTCGTCAAAAATCCAAATGTCCCCGCCGCATAACGATTCGCAGGCCCTCCGTCAACAGTCCCTGGAAAGGTACCCGCCGTACCAAACCGTCCCCCTCCAGTAAAACGTATCGCACCTCCACCATCGTCCACCATCCAGTCTCCGCCTGCCACCCCCTTATTCCCGTTCCGTTCCGATGCGCCATAACCGAACGCGTTGATCGTATAAGCACCCGGCTGCAACGTGATCGCCTGCCCCAAGGCCTTAAAGCGACTACCCCCATTCAATACCCCCGCATCTCCAGGCGAAAAAACCTCACTCGCCAAAATCTCCCCTCCCGAATCATCCCAAGCAATATCCGGTGTCCCTCCATCATTACGCGACCAAAGTTGGACTGTAATCGTCGCATTTAGTCCGTCCGATTGATCGTCAAACACACCAAGCGAGTCAATCACCATTGCCTGCTCAACGACAAAATCCATACCCAATGATCCACCGAACGCCTGATTACCGGCATTTCCTGCTGGTACAACGTAAGCCGGCGTCGAAATCTCCGTAGGCGGCGGATTGATCGCGAACCCCGCACCATTCGTCCCCAAAATCCAACTACTATCGTCAAATGCCTCATTCCCTCCCCGCCAGTCTAAGGAAACTGGCCCAACCGGTATCAATGCCGACACCGCATCCCCAATACCAATCATTGGCTGCCTATCAATCCCCACACCATATGACACATCCTCAAACTGATCCGGAAACTCCGACCCAAATTCACTGGCAATCGTCACGCCATCCGCTTTAACCAGCGCCAGGTACTCCCCCGAGCCGTCAAGCTTAAAATTTGTATGTAGCTCTCCCGCGTTAGGCGATCGATCCTTCGATGATGCAAACACAACCAAATACTCACCCGCCCCGATCGTGCGCGATGGAAACGCCCACTTCGCCGGCTTATCCGCATCATCCGTCAAATGCCATCCACCCAGATTTATCGCCTGATCCGTCGGATTATGCACCTCGATCCAATCAGAAGTGTCCCCATCCTCATCCACCAACCCATCCCGATTCTCAGCCAGGAATTCCGTAATCAAAACCGACGCTGACAAAAGTTGCCGCGCCTCAAGTGATTCAAAAACAAAAGACGCCCTCATCGTCTTCATCCGAGTTTTCTCAAACATCCTCCGCCGCTTCGATTTGGCCATTCTTCGACGAAAAATTCGCTACCTCCATCCATCACTCGCGCATAACAACAAACCACTGGATCAGTCTAACACATCATAAACTCATGACCAAGTTGACCGATCAGCGACGCCACCCAACAAACCCCGCCATCCCAAGCAACATCAAAATCGAAACACCCGGCTCAGGGATAACCGAGGCCGGCCTAAACCCAAACGTTCCCGCTGCATAGCGATCTGCCGGCCCGCCGTCGGGCGATCCGGGAAAATTACCCGCCGCAACCCCAAATCGGGATGTACCTACAAACTCCAGCAAGCCGCCACCGTCGTTAAGCTGCCGATCAATAGGAAATCCGCCGCCAAAGCCTGCATTCGCCAGCAATTCACCTAAACCATACCCCGATGCACTGACCGTATAAGCACCCGGCCCAAGCACCAAATCCGAATCCAGGCTCTTAAATCGACTCCCGCCAACCAGCGTTCCGGGATCGTTCGACGTAAAGACTTCACTCGCAAGCAACACGCCGCCCGTATCATCTCCCGGAATGCCCGGCGTCCCGCCGTCATTGCGTTCCCATATCTGCACCGTGATATCCCGGGCCATGCCATTCTGATCCGCATCAAACGCGCCCAGAGAACTAACAACAATTGGTTCCGTGACCACAAAGTCCATACCAAGTGCTCCCCCAAAGTCTTGAATACCGGCCTGTGGAGCATTTACCTGATAGGCAACCGTCGCTCCATCAAATTCCGCAGGCGGTGGCGGTGCTGGCAAATCAAACTCAAATGTCCCACCACCATAAAATCCGTTGGCGTCAATGGTTGCCGGAAAATTACCCGACCCATCGGCGCGAAAACGACGGCCCGTCGTAATGGTAATCGCCCCGCCACCGTCATCCGTTACCGTCGATATCGCAGGATTCAAATCAAAATCAGGATTACCATGACCCGATGAAGCAACCGAATAATTCCCCGGCGCCAACGTGACGGTAGGTATCGACTTCATCCGCGTCGAACCCGTAAGTGCCCCCGAATCACCCGCCGTAAATGTCGTCGATGCACCTGGCACTGCAAGACCAGTCGTAATATCCCAAATGGTCGTCGTAAGTGTCCCGGCAATCCCATCCCCAAGATGATCAAAAACCCCCAGGCTCGTTACATCAATCGGCGTATTAACCACAAAATCCATCCCGATCGAACCCGAAAATGCCTGAGCTCCAGCCTCGGCAACCGGCCAGGAATAAGCAACCGCTCCACGCGATGGCGAAGCCGTCATTGCCATAACAAAAACTGTAAACGCACAACAAATACCAGTAACTCGGCTCATTAGATCACCTCTCAATCCCAAATCATTCAGCAGAAAACAAGTTAATTGCCAAAAATCGGGGCTTTGATCGAATTTCAATCGAGGCTTACGTATTAACGCAGCCATCTTCTTGCTGCACAACCCTCAATCAGAGCATGCAGCCCCACCTCACATGTATCACAATTCACCTGCCCTGTCAATAATGATTTTGGTATTTGCCGCATATCTGGAAACACACGCTTGCAGTATTTTGGAAAGTTAAGGTTGCCTTTCGATAGTAACTGCCCTGTTCGAGAATCCTAACCGACCATAAGTCCTTGCCATTGCGATATCTGAGACGTAAATAGCTGGAAACGATTGTCCAAAAATCGTGTGCAGGCTCAGCGTATCGTTGCCGGGAGACCCTAAATTCGGCGACTAATCGAGATGCCTGAACACTACAACCGTCGAGCCCGGAATCGATTGAATTAACCGATTTCAGACCTGTTCAGACGGCTTCTCGGTAGTAATGCTTCAGCAACCCACCGAGCTTATCCTCACACACAATCTCATCCTGATTACACACCTCACCCCCCGCCGCAATATCAACCACGTAGAGGTTCAAAACTCAGCCGACCAAAAGAAGCGGCATTTGCCAAGGTTTCCTTACTCGTATTCAAGGACATTTCGGCCGAAATCGAAGACCATTTCGCAGAGTTGAACGTCAAACTACTCAAAAAACACTTTAAGAGTACGTCGACGAGGCCAGACATCCGGATCGCGCATCCATCCGTTGAGCGGTTCTTCAAAGATGGTTTTCCAATAACACCGAACAACCCTCTTGATATTACGGATATCCACAACATCATCGATTAAAAAGGCCATTGGGTTATGGTGATCAGGGTCATACTTTGGCCCGTCGTCCTCAAATGAATTGGCCCAGTCAATGTAAGGCTGCTTCGGACGAAGCACCAAGGTCATGCGATTTCAGATCGTTTAGCGGTCAAGATTTAACTGAATGTAATACAATTGCGTCGAATGATACGAGACGGTTTAACAAAGCCATGTGCAAGGTGTTGAATATACTGAAACAAGGATCAACAGGTTGAAGTTAGTAGCAGATCAGTCTGACGTAGACGCGATTCTCGCGCGACGATATGACAACGGCGGAGATTATTGGGGAACGGCGGATGGTCGGATCTATGTTGGCAATCCGTTCAGCACCATCTCATCACTGGGAATGCTTTACGAACTTGGTGTCGGTAAAACTCATGAAGGGATACAAGGGGGTATGAATCTTATTTTGAATGCTTGGCGGGAGGATGGGCGTATCCGTATAGCGCCCGGTGCGCCAATGTACCCGTGCTATACAGCTGAAAGTGCTCGCACGTTGTGTCGCTTTGGAATGAAGGCGAACGTCGTTGTCAAGAGAACAGTTTCGTACCTGCTGGAGAATGCGCATGAATTGGGTGGGTGGCGGTGCAACTTCACTAAATTTGGGCGAGGGCCAGAGACGGAGTGTGCGAACCCCGGGGCGACGCTCTATGCGCTGGACGTGTTGCGATAGTATGTGAAATACCGGAAGGGGCATGAGGTTGTAGACCGAGCCGTTGAGTTTTTGCTGGACCATTGGAACACGCGCCAGCCTATTGGGCCTTGCCATTGGGGAATCGGCAGTCTTTTCATGCAAGTCGAGTATCCATTTTTCCGCTACAACCTGTTTTATTATTTGTATGTTCTTTCGTTTTTTGATCGCTCACGGACTGATTCGCGATTTGAATCAGCGCTACGAATGTTGGAGTCAAAACTTGATAATGGAAAGGTCGTTGTCGAAAGATCTCGCCGAGGATTGAAAGGGCTTCACTTTTGTGCGAAGGGCATGACGTCAAGACAGGCAACCGCGAGATATCGCGAGATTAAGAGGAATCTAAAGGATTAGCTTTCTGAACGGCTTTACAGGGGTAAATATCAAATATGATCCGTACGCCCTGACAGGAATGTGACGGTTTGAATTAACAGTGCCGTCCGTGAAAACCTGTGAGTGGCGACTGCGTTGGCTACCGAAAACTGCTGACCAAGTGGTTGGGGTCCTTTTAAAGCGGAGAAATCAGCGGATATGCCAGTGACGCCGTCTCACGATATGCCATCAGGCGTAACTACGTACTAGAATAACAGGGATAGGTTGGTGTGCAGGCATAGAGCCATATGAGAGCTGTGTGCACCCTGTTCGGAAGATGCCCAGACGCATGTCGCAAATTGCGCGAGCCTTACGCCTCTCCCATGCTCAGCCTCCGCCATGCAACGGCGAATCTGAAAGTTTCTGAAACTCCAAGAGAATGTCGGGATGGTGTTCTGAGAGATAACGTACCACGACCGCGTTCTCCAAGAGCTTGCGCACATACGTAGTAGCCAATGTCAGGTTGAGTACATTACGGCCGTGACTTTCCTCAATCATGTTGAAGTCCCGGGCGAGCGATTCCATCTCTCGTTCCATGCGGTCCATTTCTTCAACACTCAGGCCATCCACCTCTTTACGTTTGCCATTTTCCACGAGCATGGCTTGGGGGGTTGCGGCAAGAAGGCATCGCGCGTACGCAAAGCTGTAGTTGCCGGCCGCCACCATCAACTCGGCCATCTCGATCTGCCGGATCGGCTTAACCTTGCGGAGAGTATAGAAAGTTTTTCTGTGGGCGTCGCAAGTGCGCAACAATTCAACCGCTTCCGGACAGATATCTTTAAGAAGGTCGCGACCTGCTCTTATCTTCGCAACATTAACATTAAGTGTCGCGGCGATCCGCTCTTCTGACACACCGCTTTGGATCGCTCGAAGAATCATGAAGTGTTGTTGTATTGGCGGTATGCGGTTTACCTTATGGTTATAGGTGTACGTCTCGTCCTCCGTTGCGACCAGGCAAAAAGCATCGATGCGCCCCAGTGCCTTTAAGATGTCGTAACGTAACAATCCATCGAGTAGAAGATAGTTCATGCCTTTTGACTTTTCGGGATAAACGATGAGTGGTTCGATCACATCGATCTCTCGAATAGACGCCTTGATCTGCTGGTATTTGGCAGAACGTCGTTTTTCTGGTGACACTTGCTTCAAAGGTAAGATGCATTCGAGAGGCAACGTCAGCCCTTTCTTTTTGAATGCCGTTTTGACGGTGTTACGTTTCATGAGTTTTCCCGCTCGTAAACCATCTCAGCCAAATGTTGTGGCATAGTCTCCAGTTTCTGTATGCGCAGGAGGCTAACAAATTCGGGTCGGCGAAGCATAGACTTCAGTGCGTTGATGATAAAGAGCAATTTCGCTTCGCATATCCTCGCTTTCGTCACAACCTGTTGCTGCTTGGTCGCTTCGCGTTCATAGACACGAAGCAGATTCTGAGCCGAGTTGTTGCCATCCGGGCTCAAGTTCCGCCGTCCACGCAATGTCTTACCATGCACACGTCGGGTCTCGATCAGGCGTCTAGCCTTTAATAACTGTTTGCCCTGTAGAAGCTTGGCCTCGTACGCATTGGCCAACACCTTTTGCACCTCATGATCGTCGGCACTAGAGATCGTAATGGCAACGCTGAGGGGAATATTGCCCTACTCCACTGCTTTAAGTAAGCGTTCCTCCCCCTTTTTCAATAAACGGCAGATTCCACGAACGTAGGACGGGTCCAAGTCGGTCTTGCGGGCAATCTCAGCGAAGCTGTTTTTACGTTTGTGGAGTGCTCCGATTTCTTTTGCAAGTTCGACGGTGGTACATCGACTTCGGGCCAAATTCTCCGCGAGACTCATCAGCATCAATTCGTCTCGACTTACATCGACAACAAGTGCTGGCACAATGCTCTCGCCTAGAGACTCATAGGCTTCAATCCAACCTTGCCCGCAGACCAGTTCGTATTTCTCTTTGCCATTTCTACTTTTGACTTGTCGAACTACTACAGGTTTTTTCAGGCCAAGATGGGCAATATTTTCGACAATTTCGCGAAACTTTCGTTGCCCGCGTGAACGCGAATTCACGATCTGAATATCGCTGATGGGGATCATATGGACTTCTTGGTCACGGGACTGTGTCATGTGGCCACCTCTATCCTTTCTCGCACTGCCATGGCCATAAAATAGGTCAACGTAGCGAATCGATACGTGTCGATTGCAGCGCCGTTATGCTGTCCCAACCTCAGTTGTGAATCGGTAACGTCAAGATGCGGCAACAGATAGTAATCCTCGGGTTCAATGTTGCTTGCATCCATTCGAACCATGAGAGTCAAGTCAGGTTTGGCGTGATTTCCAAAACGAATTAGCCATCGAGGAGAACCTGCTACAGTCTGTCGAAACTTCGATAGCACGATCGAAACACGATATTCTCTGTTGATTAGCAATGTTTCATCCTTTGGCTCGAAGACCACGTCAGCTCCAAGTCCTTGTAGCTGTGTAACTACGCGATCCATGATCTGTGGGTGAAGTACCTTAAGGCCTCGATTTATTTCTATATAACTGTAATCTCGACCTGGGTCGTATCCTGCACGACGATAGGCTTCAATTAAACCGCCGAATCGATGTCGATATGCGGTGCTGGATGGTGTATGTTCAGACGAGTCAATGAGCGACGATGATAGCGTGCCGTGCTTTACCAGAATGTCTCGAAGCAATGATATCAACTCATCGTCCGAATAGACTCGGCTTCGCTCCACGACGACGCCCCGTGCGATATAAAACTGTTGCGCATCAACTATCGGATCAAAGGCGTCATCTTTTCGCACCCACATCTCGGGAGGATTGCGAACTCGCCTTTTCTTAAGCTTGAACGACACCCGGTTATAAACATTGTGGCCAATGTATTTCTCGTTGGTCAAGATCTGTCGGATGATACTTCGACTCCACGATCGACCGTTTTCACCGGGAATCCCCTCGGCGTTCAATCGATTGGCAATTTGGCTCTCCTTTAGACCATCCTTTGTAAACAAATGGTATATACGTCGAATAACATTTTGTTCCTCTTGCGGGCCAGTTACGAGTACGACTCGATCGGTTTGGAGGCATTTGTGCTCACCGCGTTTCAGAAGCCCTTTTGGTTGTCCGGATTGGTCAACCAACATTCGACGTAAACCATATCCCGCAGAACCTCCCTGGCGAAATCCTAACTGGATTAGTCGACATTGTCCCTGAAAAACCTTCATGGACAGCTCGCGACTGTATTCTCCGGCCATCGCGCGTTTGACGCTCTTTATGATAGTCGACACTGGGCTACCGTCGTTGTCAAACTGTTCTGCGCAGTAATAGACGTTTATGCCAGCACGTTTGCATGCATATTCGTAATAGGCGCTCTCATCCGTATCCTGAAAACGTCCCCACCGACTAACGTCGTAAACCAAGATGGCAGCAAAGTCCGACTCACCTGTCTGAACATCGGCAATAAGTTGACTCAGTGCGTTTCGGCCCTCAATACGCAATCCGCTTTTTCCCTCATCCATATAGGTTTTAACAATCTCAAAGCCATGTCGCTCGGCATAGTCCAAGATCACGTCGGACTGATTCGCTGTGGAGTATTCTTGATGATCTGTGGACATACGAACGTATTGGGCTGCCCGGATTAGCGATTTTTTGTGCGTCTTATTAGAGTCATCAGATCGCATGAAAACACCCTTCGTTACACAGGGTCGCTAAGAACAGGCATCCGTGCATGATGACCGTACAACGGAGGTCGTTCGGTTTGACAAATCCATTCGTCAGTTATTATCCATACCAGCTGTTTGAAACGGCGCGGGAAGCTGTTGGAAACCTGTTGGATTCTACCAGGTCACTGTCCGGACAGCATTAGCCCATAATGACCCGATTGATGTCCATCAACGGCTTTGGCCAGATCACTCATTCCGGCGCGACAAAGACGCACGCGCAAATCGGTTACGACACTACGCAGAGCTCCAGGTGACCTCATAGCGTGCCAGACTTGAGATAGTAATTCGGAATGCGTGATGTAACGATTTGGGTATTTAGCTAGGTAGGCAAGCAGACGAAATGGTAGAATTGGACCGAAGTCGCAGTACAGGTTGTTCCATTTTACCTGAAAGAGATTCTCATTGAATTCCAATCGAAGTGATGCCTCGTTTGGAGGATGGACACTTACGCCATCAGTCTCCGTCAAATCAACATCTGCAATTTTCTCCAATGTGTTGATGCACCTCTGGATTAACTGAATGGCTTCGCGCAATTCAGTCAGCAGGTTGACTGGAGGGATTTTACTTTTTTGATCGTGGCATGACAGTAATCCTTTCATATGTGGAAATGCTTATACCAAATACCTGATTTTGTTCATAATTCAAGATCAGGTGGATTCGGGAACTTATACACATATAAGATAACGAAGAAAATGTGTTGATCTATAAGACGTAACGAAATGGTGGACTCGCAACAATTCAGTATGTCGATTGCTTGCGTGTGAATTTGACAAATCTTTGATGTGTGTCGACACGACGACGGTGAATATTGTTGGAATCTGATTTCTGTCTCAGCAGCCTGTTCTGACTGCTTTCCTGTAGTAATGCTTCAATAACCCCCCGAGCTTCTCCTCACAGTCGATCTCACCCTGACTACACACCTCACCCCCCTGCCGCAATATCAATCGATTTCCAATCCCCTGATGCGGCCTATGATGATGGTAGTAATCCACAAACTCACTCAGCAGATAATCCAAGTGTTTCCTACCAAACACCACAAAATGATCCAGACACTCGACCTGCAACGTCTGAACAAATCGCTCCGCATACGCATTCAGATTGGGTGAGCGAATCGGTAAAGTCGTCACGTCCACACCGATAGCATTGAACAAAAGATCAAACGGCCGCCCGAACTTTGTATCGCGATCACGAATCAGATGGGAGGCCTTCAATTCCATCTCATCCAAATACATCTGAAAGTTCCTCACCTGTTGGGCCACCCAGTCATGGCTCGGATTCATGGTCGATGGTGATACCCGCGCAATACGCATCTCCACGTTGACGAAAAACAGTCAGTCTTGCCTCTCATTGTCCATACCTGGGCTTGCAGGAAGTCGCAGGCCCACAGTGTCTCGGCATGCCGACGCAGGAAATTCGCCCATGTATCCTTCCCTCTTGTCGGGTCGAATCCTTCCTCCTTCAGGATATTCTGAACGGTCGTGCGTCCGATCTTCGGGAAGGCCAGCTTCTTCAACTCGCCCATGATCCTCGAATATCCCCAAAAGTCATTCTCATCCGCCATCTTGACGATCATGTTTCGAGTATCATTCGGTGTTCTACTACGACCACGCTTCTTCTTCGGAGCTTTGCCGGAGTCCCGCTCGGCACTGAGCCAGCGGTAAAACGTCCTGGACAAGACGATAGACACCAGGTGCCGGATGGCGGAACCGACCAGTTGCCCATACTTCACCAATCGTTTACGCTGCGCGGCGGCCACATCGATCCTCTTCGGAAGGAAGGATCGAAGAATCTCGTTCTCGGCCTTGAGAGATTGGATCTGGTTGATCAGTTCATCGTGGGTTGATCCCGCCGCCATAAGGTAGAATGCTTGAAGAATCTTGTGCATGGTTATAATCCTCGTAAGCCCTTATTATCACTGGATGTGACATGGTTTTTCGAACAGCGCTGGGGTCGCAGAATCTGTCAATACAGCAGTCTCGATCATCCAAAAACACGCGCCCTTTGTTAACCATTCGGTTTCAGGTTTTCCGGCTCGAACCAATTTGGCTTTTGGTTAACAGAAGCGCGACTTTGACTGGTTAACAGACAGAGAGTCGTGGGCGTACGTAGCAATCGTGGACATAAGCGAAGTCAAAATCCGGGCAATCGTAACCTTCTTAAATACAGTGACTTGCATCAACTCCTCGGAAAAAACCATTGACTTTATCTCGATTGTAACACAGAGAGTTTCCGAAAAGCGTTTCGAACAGGGAGGTCGCGGGCTGAAAAACTTTGACACAGCTACTTTTTCTTGACCCGTCGGATCATCCACAGGTCTCTGTCACCGAAACCATCTCTCCGGCTTGATTCGTATATCAGCGTTTGACCGTCTGCCGAAAGAAACGGCTCCCAGTTGTTGCCAGATCCGCCGGCCATATTCGCGTTAAGGAGTGGAGTGAGCGCGATCTTTTCATTCCAAGGGCTCTGTCGGTCACGGCGAACTTCGAGAACATAATTGAATCCTATCTCCGGATCATAGGCCAAGATTCGAGTCAAGCCGTCACCTGAAGAGGGGATCTGAAATGGAATGTCTTCGCGTCGGCCTGATTGGAGCGTGACCGGCGCGGACCAAGGCTTGTTCCTGGACGCGCGCTTGCACATGCGCACCGAAAACTCGGCATTTTGGAATGCATGATTGTACCATAAAGTGAGGCCGTCAGCCGATAGGAACGGGTGCATATTGTAATGCGGTCCATTAATTGCTGATCCCAAACTGACCGGTTTGGACCAGCGATTTCCTTTCGACGGGCGCATGCTCATCCACAGCTCAAAACCTCCTACTCGACGTCGGCAAAACACCAGAGTAAGGCCATCGGCTGACATGGTCGGCATTACTTCAGATTTGCCGGTATTGATTGGGGAGCCCAGATTTACGGGCTCGCCGAAGGGAGCGTCCAACGAGCTTCGCGTACTCATCCACAGATCCAGGTCCGGCGTATTAGGACTAACCGGTCCTCCGAGGCGTGTTGAATGAAACAACAGCGTCAACTGATCGGCGGAAAGTTGTGCGCCTCCTTCTTCATACTTGGAGTTGATTTTGGGGCCAAGGTTTTCCGGTTCGGTCCACTCCCATTCATCCGACGTCAGCACGTGAACGATCGAAGGCGCGGCCGGATGATTCGCCTTGCCTTGCGGTGAGTCGGGCTCAGGCGAGACGAACAATGTATGCCATGACGTTGCACCCGTCAGTTCAAGTACGCTCAACACCACCGACGTCAACAAAAGAGCGACCAGAGCGATCGCCATCGCTGGTTTACGAGTTCGCGTTGGCGTTCGCATGGTATCGATCTGTTGCGTGTCATGTTTCCCATCGGTCGGAACCGGTATCGCATTGGAATCATCCGCATTGAAGGGAGGTGCGTCAACATTTGACGGGCTGGGAGACGCCGCCATATGTCGAGCCACAAGATCGGCGAATTCAGACGCGGATTGGAAACGATCGTCCGGGTCCTTAGCGAGCAATCGATCGATTGCGTTCGTCAACCACGATGGGATGTCGGGGTTGACTTGAACGATAGGCCTCGGCGTGTCGTCACAGACACGTCGGATCACCGCGATGGTGGAGTCCGCGCGGAACGGCGAACGACCAACGCACATCGCATAAAGCACACTGCCCATACTGAACAAGTCGGTTCGATAGTCGAGCTTCCTTCCGGCTGCCTGCTCAGGCGACATGTACTGCGGTGTTCCTCCAACGTAACCCGTTTGCGTCACCTTGACGTCGTCGACGGCGCGAGCCAGCCCGAAATCAGTGATTTTCACACGCTCGATACTATTGGCAAGAAGAATATTGGCGGGCTTGACATCACGATGAATCAGTCCCCGCCCGTGCGCGGCGGCAAGTCCCTGCGCAATCTGTATCCCTATCCGGAGGATCGCTTCTAGTACTAAACAACCCTCCTCATTGATCTTCTGCTCCAATGTTTTCCCGTCAACCAGTTCCATAACCAGAAACGGAATCTTTTCGTGCTCATCGATCGCGAAAATCGTTGCGACATGCGGATGCGACACTGCCGCCGTCGCATGCGCCTCGCGCAGAAAGCGGGTCCGCGCCACCGGATTCGCCGCGATCATGGGCGAAAGGGCCTTCACCGCAACGTAGCGCTTCAGCTTGGGGTCGAACGCCTTGAGTACAATGCCCGCGCCGCCCCGGCCAAGGACAGCCTCAACCTCGTATTGTCCGATGCGACCCAAAGAGTCCGGCGCATCACTGGCCGCGAGAAAGTCGAGCAGGGCAGGTTCCTCGTTGTCAACGGTCATTGTCAGATCGTATTGGTTGACAACCGCTGGTGTTTCCAAAAACCGGCCCGCTTCGCCGAATGAATTGAGCAAGTCATCGACCTGTGATCGTAGCTCTGCGTCGTCGTCGCAGGCTTCATCCAGAAATGCCTCTCGCTCTTCAGGTGATGCCAACTCAAGTGCTCGCAGAAAGATGTTCTTGTCGTCAGTCGGCATGGGTGGTTACAGTTTATTGGATGGTGTGCGAATGAATTCTAACAACTAATGCGAAATCTAGCAGCAGAACCCGCCATGCGATCGGAGCGTGTCGCAATCTACTCCATCTTATCAGCCAAGCCACATACTTCCTTGTGGAGCCACGCTCGGGCGAACGTCCAGTCCCGTTCGGCTGTCCGAAGAGCGATATCCAGGGCCTTCGCGGCTTGTTGCATGGTCAATCCGGCGAAGAATCGCAGTTCCACGAGCTTCGCGGCCCGCGCGTCGCGCTTGGCGAGTCTGGTCAGCGCCTCAT